>JAHSRM010000089.1 GCA_021650775.1 Candidatus Benthortus lauensis | reverse complement strand
GAAGGCTAAGCCCGAAGCTGTAATCATAACCTCGGAGAACGCAAGACACGTCCAACACGCATTGGAGGCCATGGAGAACGGGCTGCACGTTCTATGCGAGAAACCCATATCCACAACGCTGGATGACGCCGACAGGCTCGTCGAGAAAGCCAAGGAGACGGGCGTAGTATTCCAGACATGCTACGTCATGCGTTATCACAGAGCCGCTATAACCGTTAAGCAGCTCTTAGATGAGGGGAGGATAGGGAGGATAAGGGCGATGGTCGGGACAAACAAGCTGAACATAGACAGGATACTGATAGAGAGATGGTTCACGGAGCCATCCCTCTCAGGCGGCGGAGCCATAATGGACCACACGGTCCACCTGGCAGACATGATGAGATGGTATCTCGGGAGGGAGGCAACACGGGTCTACACGATTACGGGGAGAAACCTATTCGACCTTAAGGTTGAGGACCACTTCCTAACCCTGATAGACTTCGAGGGCGATGTATCAGGGACCATAGACGGGAGCTGGTGTATGCCCGAGGGCTACCCGACGTGGGGGGAGGTAGGGATGACAATCTACGGCGAGGAGGGCGTGATAATGCTCGACGCATTCAAGCAGAACCTAACCCTGATAACAGGCGGGGAGAAGCCTGGGGTCACCCTAAGATACTATGGATGCAACCCCGACCTAGAGATGATTAAGGACTTCGTTAGATGTGTCAGGGAGGGTGGGACGCCGAGGGCGACAGTGGTTGATGGGAGGCAGGGCGTCGAGATAACCGTGGCCAGCTACATCTCCGCAAAGACGAGGAAACCCGTCGAGCTCCCCCTGAAGGTGAAACCTCCTTGAAGGTGCTGGCGATAGGCGCCCACCCAGACGACATAGAGCTTCTCTGCGCAGGGACGCTTGCAAACCACTCTGAGAGGGGCGACGAGGTATTCATGGCCGTTATGACCGATGGGGGGAAGGGGCATCACGAGATACCGCCTGAGCGTCTTGTGGAGATTAGGAGGAGGGAGAGCGAGGAGGCAGCCGGAGTAATCGGCGCCAAATTAATCTGGGTCGGGATACCTGACGGCGAGGCCTCCCCGTCGCTTGAGAACAGGTTAAGAACCATAGAGCTGATAAGGAGGGTGGAGCCAGACATAATAATCACGCATAACCCCCACGACTATCACCCAGACCACCGTGGCGTCAGCACCCTCGTCCTAGACTCAATCTATCTCTCAACAGTCCCACACATAGAGACAGGAAGCCCGCCGTGCAGGAAGCTCCCAAGACTCTACTACATGGACTCGGTGACAGGCCTGGGATTCGAGCCCGAGATATTCATCGACATAACTGAGAGCATGGAGGTGAAGCGTAGGATGCTCTCGACCCATAGGACACAGATTGAATGGCTGAGGAAGCATGACGGGGTCGATATAATGGCTGTAATGGAGGACTTGGCCAGGCTCCGTGGCCATCAATGCGGCGTAGGCTACGCCGAGGCATTCAAGATGGTCAGGATTTGGCCCGCATACGCCTTCAGGCACCTTCCCTAGGTTATCTTGACCTCCACAGGCTCGTCCAAGGGCTTAAGGACGTTAATCTCGCCGGGAAGGGTCTTGAGGAACGTTGCAGGAAGCTCCGGGTTAGGCTCGGCGTAGAGTGCCACGTGGACGGCCATCTTCTGCCACGTCATGTTGGGTCCGCAGACCCCGTCGCACCAGAAGGACCTATACTTCACCTCAATCTCCTCGTCTCCCAGTATGAGGGCCGGGCCGACCGTGTTCGCGTGGCTTGGAACAGCCCATTGGCTGCTTCCCCAGCTGTGGAGTGCGTTCTGGTAGATTGTTGAGGCATCCAGCTCGATTGCCTTCAGTATCCTGAGCCTCCTCCACTTCTCTAGGTCTCCTCCAGCCCATCTCTGGGAGGTGAAGGCCTCCCTATCCACGAAGGCGAAGTGGAGTCCCCACCCAATACCCCCGTAGACCACGTCGATGACGCCGCCGTTATCTATGATTATCCTGGGTATCTTGTCCGCCATCTCGTAGGTTGGGAAGAGTATCTCCTCCCACGGCATCCTTATCCTCTTGTCCAGAAGCTCCCAGAAATTGGTCCTAATGGTGTGCTGGAAGCTTCCAACATAATCTGGTGGAGGCGTCCTGCCCTCGGGGTCGGAATACTCATCCATCATAACTATGTGGAAGCGCTTCAAGTTGAAGTCCCTATACACCCTGCCAAGCATGTTGAGGTTCCCTGCAAATATCCTCCACTGGGTCACCGGCCCCGTGGGAGCTATTATCCAGACATCCCTCCGCTCCAGGTATGCTTCAAGGGCCCTCCTAGTCATGTCTGCGGCGAACTCTGCGTAGAATACTGATGCGTCGTCCCAAACCCTAACCTTGAACTCTGGATGGG
>JAHSRM010000080.1 GCA_021650775.1 Candidatus Benthortus lauensis | reverse complement strand
TGGATAGGCTCTCACGTATCTTTGTCCCACTTATCTTCTCTATGTCTTTGTGGCTGCATGTTCTGCTGCTTACTATCCACCCGCATTTTGGGCAGTGCCAGTATTCTTTCACTGTTATTATCTGGATTCCGAGGTCTGGGAACTTGGAGAGATATTCCTGGGCTTGGTAGGGCTTGTAGTAGTTTCCTACTCCTGCGTGGTCTCTTCCTACTATGAAGTGGCTGCATCCCAGGTTCTTCCTCATTATTGCGTGGTGTAGTGCTTCCCGCGGCCCCGCATACCTCATACTATACTTGATGAACCCCACCGCCACCCTCTCCCATGGGAGGTATTCTTGGACCAGGGTTCGATAGGTCTCCGCTATCAGCTTATCCGAGAAGTCTCCAGGCTTCTTGGGCCCTAGGACCGGGTTGACGTATACTCCGTCTACTAGCTCGAGGGCTAGCCTGATTGCGGATTCGTGGCCTAGGTGGGGTGCGTTCCTTGTCTGGAATCCTGCGACGGTCTTCCACCCCCTCTCCTTGAATAGGACCCTCGTCTCCATAGGCGTTAATGCGTATTCTTGGTATGGTATCGGGACACGGTTTAGGAGCTCGATTCTCCCTGCCAGAAGCTCTGGGGGCCTCTTCATGGCCATGGATACGCCTGGGTGGCCAGGGTCCTTGGTTCCATAGATGCTTAGGCAGAGCTTGCTCCTATCTATCGTGTAGGCGTCTTCTATGGTTAGGATACCTATTGTTTCATGGTTGTAGGTTAGGGCTACGTCGTCTCCCTCCCTGAACCTCTTGCTTGAGGGCAGGATTATTGGAAGCCCCCATGGGAGGTCGCTGCTCAGCCTGGCCCTCTCCAACACGCTCTCATAATCCACCCTGTCCATGAAGCCCTCCAGGGGGCTGTAGAGACCTATTCCAAGGTTCTCGACATCTATTGCGAGGGATAGGTCCAGCTCCACC
Source organism: Candidatus Benthortus lauensis (assembly GCA_021650775.1). Lineage (GTDB taxonomy): Archaea > Thermoproteota > Nitrososphaeria_A > Caldarchaeales > Wolframiiraptoraceae > Benthortus > Benthortus lauensis. The sequence continues at coordinate 4,584 of JAHSRM010000080.1, read as the reverse complement.
TTGGGGAGTTCAGCCGCCTCCTCCAGAAGCCTCTCCCTATGCCTGCCGACTGCCACACGGTTTACCAGCCTTCCACCATGAGGCCTCAAGGTCTCCCAAATCCCTGGAACCCCAGCTTCCTTTAAACATCACTATACATCTTTTAGGTTCTGTTGCTGTAGGTTTCATGGGTTCCTATGGTTGGGGTGGTTGTCTGGCTGACGGGTCTTCCAGGGAGCGGTAAGACGACTATTGGGAGGATTGTCCAGGAGGAGCTGAGGTCCAGGGGGTATAGGGTTGAGCTACTCGACGGAGACTGGGTTAGGGCCACGATTAACGTGGAGGCAGGGTTCACGAGGGAGGAGAGGAGGAAGCACCTGCTCAGAGTCGCCTGGATAGCGAGGCTCCTGGCCAGGAACGAGGTGATAGTCCTATGCAGCTTCGTCTCACCCTACCGGGATGTCAGGGCCGAGGTCCGGAGGATAGTCTCCGAGGAGACCCCCTTCAGCGAGGTATACGTCAAGTGCAGCCTGGAGGAGGCTATGAGGAGGGACCCCAAAGGACTCTACAGGAAAGCCCTCAGAGGAGAGATAAAGAACTTCACGGGGATAAGCGACCCTTACGAGGAGCCAGAGAACCCTGACCTGGTGATAGACACCGAGGCCACGAGCCCCGAGGAGGCTGCGGAAACCCTTAAAAACCACGTCCTAAACCTCATCAAGCAACGGTGATAAAGATGGGTGAGGAGAAGGTTCAGATAAGTATTCCAGCCCAGCTATACAAGAAGATTGAGGAGTATGTGGCGGGAAACGAGGAGTTCAAGGATGTCGAGGAGTTCGTGGAGTTCGTTCTACGTGAGGTCCTCTCGGAGGAGGAGCAGACGCCAGCCTACACGCCCGAGGAAGAAGAGGAGATAAAGAAGAGGCTGAGAAGCCTAGGATACATCTAGAGTAGTAGGCTGAGGGCCATCAAGACAAGTATGATTGCCCCCATCTTGGGTATGACGTTGGCCCTCCCCATCAACCACGAATAAATCCTTGGCATGGTGATTATTTTTAGTGAGAGCAGGGTAGCTATTGTCATGCCGAGGGAGACCGAAAGCAAGTATACGATTATGAAGGTTAGTGGGCTTTCACTCGATATTATCAGGGCTATGAGGATGTAAGGCTCATGGTGAATAAACCCCAGCATGAAGACAATCAGAAACAAATGCAGTAGACTCATAGCCCCAGAGCCTCCATCCCCTCCAAGAGGGCTTCGCCCCCGCTCAACCCTCTCGAACCAATACTTCAGAGCTAGGAGGAGGAGCACGGCAGCCCCCACATACTTCAGAGTTGGCTGAATCCCTGAAATCATCGGGTAGATAAGCGTGTAAGCCATGAGGACGAGGAGGGCTGGAGCTAAATGTATGGCGGATAGAAGAAGAGGTAATATGAGGCCCGTGGCCAGGGAAGAGCCTCTCAAGGAGTAGACTGCGGCCAGAGGCCACCCATGGTCAGGCTCCAACCCATGAATGAAACCGAGGAAAGCCAAGAGCAGCGAGTTAAACAAACCCCTTCAACAAATCACTACACAATCGCATATTTTATGATAACGAAAGAAAACCCCCTGAGGAAATGAACGTCAAGGATACCTAGCAAGTTCATGCGAATCAGTGGAGCGGTGGATTATATAGAGGGTTTTTTTTCAGAGAGATTGCACCAATTTCTTCTCCAAGCAACCTGATGCGGATAGACCTTGCTCGTTTTAGTTAGAACAATGGATATAAAATACTGGTCAGCTCCATAACCCTGGGGGCCGGTGGTCTAGTGGCTATGACGCCGCCCTTACGAGGCGGAGGCCGTGGGTTCGACTCCCACCCGGCCCATCTTTAGCATGGCTCTATTGTGGCGGGGGGTTTGGGGGTTATTGCGTAGGTTACCATTACTACTCCTGGGACCTCGTTGGTTATTCTTCTGGAGATTCTCTCGAGTATGTGGTGGCTTATCCGTGGCCAGTCTGCGGTCATTCCGTCCACGCTCTCCACGAGCCTGACGGTAACTATGTATCCCAGGGTCCTCGCATCGCCTGTTACCCCCACCCATTTGTCGTCTCCAACCACTGCGAATGCCTGCCAGATTTCTCTCTGGAGGCCTGACTTTGTAATCTCCTCTTCCACTATGGCCGACGCCTCCCTGCATATCCTAAGCTTCTCCTCGGTTACTTCCCCGATTATTCTGACCGCTAGGCCCGGCCCCGGGAATGGGTGTCTCCAGATTATCTCCTCTGGGACTCCTAGCTCCTCGGCTACCTCCCTAACCTCGTCCTTGTAGAGGTCTCTGAGAGGCTCGATGAGCTTTAGACCCAGGCGTTCGGGGAGTGCTCCAACGTTGTGGTGGCTCTTGATTAGCGCCGAGCCTTTCCCAGCCCTGCCGCTCTCAACCCTGTCTGGGTATATTGTTCCCTGGGCTAGCCAGCGTGCCCCTGGAATCCGGGCGGCGGTCTCCTCGAATATCTTGATGAATTCCTCGCCGATTATCCTCCTCTTCTCCTCGGGGTCCTTCACGCCCCTAAGCCTCGTGAGGAATCTCTCGCGTGCGTCAACCTTGATTAGGTTCTTTATACCCGCCCTTCTAGCCGCCTCCTCAACCCTCTTCCCCTCGCCCTTCCTGAGCAGACCCGTGTCCACGAATATGCAGTAGAGGTTGCTGCCCACCGCCTTGGAGAGGATGTATGCTGTTGTCATGGAGTCTACTCCACCGCTGACTGCGCATATGACCCTCTCTCCCCCCACGGTTCTCCTAACGTTCTCGACCATCTCGTCTATCATGTTCCTGGGCTTCCAGGTGGGGGGTATGCGGCATATCTCTTGGAGGAAGTTTCTCAGGACTGTTTTCCCGTGCTGGGTGTGGCTTACCTCGGGGTGGAATTGGGTCGTGTATATTTTCTCTCCGTCGCTCATTGAGGTTATCACCCCGTTCTCGCTTAGGGACGTGGCTTTCATGTTCTTGGGAGGCTCGGCCACGCTGTCTCCATGGCTCATCCAGACCTCCAACTCGCTTGGAATATCCTTGAGGAGCTTATCTCTCTCCACAACCCTCACCTTAACCCGCCCATACTCCCTGGCAAGACCTGACACCACGCGGCCCCCGAGCATGTGGGCGATTAGCTGATGGCCATAGCAGATTCCGAGTATGGGGACAGGCGGACTCCTTAGAATCCTCTCGGAAACCCTGGGCGAACCCTGCTCAAGGACGCTTCTAGGCCCGCCCGAGAGTATCAGGCCCCTTACAGAGCCGCTGCCCAAAGCCTCCTCCAAGGAGCCTGGCTCCACAATCTCCGAGTAGACCCCAAGCTCCCTGCATCTACGTGCTATGAGATGCGTGTATTGGCCGCCGAAGTCCACTACAAGGACCTTCGGCCTGCCCCCCATACCATCTATGCCCCATAGTTTGGGATAAAGGTTTATGTGAGGGAGAGGTGTTGGGGAAGGCTATGGGCAGGAGAGCTGGGATAATACTCTCGGCTCTCGGGCTACTATTCACAATACTCAGCTTCATAGGATTCCTATCCATGATAGCCGCCGCAGGTGCGAGGGTAAACGTGGGAGGAGGGCTTGGAGGAATCGGGGTAGCATTCCTCATAGGCCTGGCCTTCGCAATAGGCTTGATAATAGTCGGCATAGTCTGGCTGATAGGCGCAATCCTATACCTGGCCTCCTTCCTAACGACTAGATACGTTGAGAGCAAGGCCGCTGGAACACTACAAGTCCTGGGAGGGATACTCCACCTACTCTTCGCAGCAATAACCACGTCCAGAATGTTCTCAGGAGTCTCCGGACCCATCTACGAGAACCTGATCCTCCTCCTACTCCTCGTGATAGTGCCCCTGGTGGTCGGCGTGCTGATGATTAGGGGAGGTGTCAGGAGGATTAGGGGATGGAGGCCAGCATACCACCCACGATACCCTGAACACGGCTGGTGAAAAGATAAGAAGATGGAAAACCCAACATAAGGGGCTTGAGAAGATAATGTGGTTTCAGTCGCTTAAAGGGAGAATGGAGATTTCTGTTATACCGGGGGTTGATGAGGAAGATGTTGAGGAGTTTATCGAGTTCGGGTGAGAGGATGGAGTCGAGATATAGGCCTAAGACTCTTTCGCTTAAGGAGTTAAGGGACATGGTGGAGGAGGTTAGGAGGTTTACTAATAGTAATTCCGAGATAAGCTTCCTCAGGGATGTTAGGGTGGTCTAAGGTCTTTATAGGCTCTTGGAGGTAGTTTGATTTGATGAGGTTTGGGGTTGTGCTTCCTCATAGGTGGACCTATGCTTCACCCCATCTGATCAGGGAGTTTTCACGGGAGGCTGAGGAGCTTGGATACGACTCCCTCTGGGTTACCGACCACATATTTGTTCCACCCAGCCACGTGGAGCGGGGCCACATATTCTACGAGGCCCTAACAACCCTATCCTATGTATCCGCCTTCACGGAGAATGTGGGTCTCGGGACGGCCGTCCTCCACCTACCGGCGAGAAACCCTGTGATAGTTGCCAAGCAGGTGGCAACCCTGGATGTTCTCTCGGGTGGTAGGGTTGTCCTGGGTGTGGGTGTTGGGTGGATTAGGGAG
>JAHSRM010000009.1 GCA_021650775.1 Candidatus Benthortus lauensis | reverse complement strand
GCCCCCACACACCTATACTTGACAACCCTCCTGGCAGCGTCATACTCGTAGGCCTGGGTTGTGTAGATTCTCCCGCACCCCTTACATATCGGAAAGTAGGGGAGGACCTCCCTGAACTTCCTCTGACCCGTAAGCTCCTCAATCTTCTCCCCAATCCTCCCACTATTAACCAGTATCTCGTGTATCTGCTCCGCCAAGACCCCCTGTGCATAAGCCTCCCTACCCGACATGAACCTATACTCTATGCCAGCCCTATCCAATGCGTCTCTCAGCATCCCGCTCATGTGGTCTGCGTAGGATTCATGGCATCCGAAGGGGTCGGGTATCATGGAGACGGGTTTCAGGAGATACTCCTCAAGCCACTTGGGCATCCCCGCTGGAACCTTCCTCAACCCGTCCATGTCGTCGCTAAACGCTATGGTCTCGGAGCGATACCCCATCTCCCTAAGCGCCATGGTCACCCCATAGGACCTGACTGCGTCGGCCATACTCCCTATATGAGGTATCCCGGAGGCGCCGAGCCCGCTCTCTGTCCTGATTAGGTCGAGGCTCCTCCCTAAACGCTTCTCCCTCTCGACCAGCTCGGCTGCCACCTTGTCCAGCCACGTCCCATGACCAATCACCTTCTCGACCAATCTCCCCGAGACACCCCTCAGCCAGACAAACCCGAGAAAAACTACGTAAAAACCTTAATACCTCTTCCCCGCCCTCCACTACGTTATGGCTCAAGAAGATGTTAAGGTGGTTATCTTGGGGACGGGCTTCATGGCTAGAACCCACCTTGAGGCCTGGAGGCATGTAGAAGGGGGCAAGGTAGTTGCTGTTGCGAGTAGAAGTATGGGGAGGGCGAGGGAGCTTGCGTCGCAATACGGTGTGGAGGCTATAGAGGGTTTTGATAAGGCATTGCTCAGGGATGACGTGGATGCCGTGGACATATGCACGCCAACACATACGCATAGGGAGTTTGTGGAGGCTGCGGCCGAGTCTGGGAAACACATAGTCTTGGAGAAACCAATATCCACGAATCTGGAAGATGCGGACAAGATAATCTCGAAGGCGAGACGTGCGGGTGTAAGGCTCATGGTCGCCCATGTCTTGAGGTATTTTCCAGAGTATGTGGAGGCTTGGAGGATGGTTAGGAACGGTGAGCTGGGGGAGCCCCTGCACGCCCGTGCATCACGTAAGGGTGCTTTCCCCGCATGGGCCGAATGGTATGGCGACCCCGAGAAGAGCGGGGGAGTGGAGATAGACCTAGCCATACATGACATAGACTACCTTAGATGGGTTCTGGGGGAGGTTGAGTCGGTCTATGCGAGGCTGCTGAACGTGAGGGGAAGGAGGGTCCATGACCATGCATTAATACTGCTTAGGTTCAGGAACGGTGCGTTAGCCCATGTAGAGGCCTCATGGGCCATGCCCAAGACCTGCCCCTTCACCATGACCCTCGAGATATATGGGAGCAAGGCCATGGTGGCTTACAGCAACCTTGACGGAACACCTATCACGGTCTCTAGGGATGACTCGGCGGAGTCCCACTCCCCAATCACCCTACCATACTCGGCCTCCATCCTCCCATTCCCGATAGACCCCTACAGTGACGAGCTACAAGACTTCGTGAACCTGGTTCTAGGGGAGGGGGAGCCAAGGGTGCGGCCGGAGGAGGCCAGGGAGTCTCTGAGGATTTGCCTGGCTGCACGTGAGTCGTCTAAGAGGGGTGAGGAGGTGAGGATACTGTGAGGATAGGTGTAGTAAGCTTTGCCCACCCCCACGCAGAGAGCTACGCAGAGTG
>JAHSRM010000085.1 GCA_021650775.1 Candidatus Benthortus lauensis | reverse complement strand
CCGAGAGCTATCTCCTCGGAGTCTATCTCCAGGGGTTTCTCGCCGTGGCCTCCAGCCCTCTCCCTCCACTCCCTAACCTCTCCAGGGCTCTCCAGCGAGGATGCCTCATGAATCTCCCTAATCTCCCTGTAGTCTATGATGTATCTGGAGGGCGGCATCACTCTCGGCTCCATCCTAGATGGCCTGGGGGACTCCCTGGGAGGCTCTCCGCCGCTACCGATAGGAATTATTGCGAGGGGGAGCTCCAGCCTCTCATCCAAGCCCAGGAGGAGCCCGACATCCCTATCGACGAACCCCATAACGACCCTTGCGGCCAGGTCCTCGGAGTGGGCCACGGCGAGCATGTTGGCGGCCAGCACGCCGGAGTCCCAGAAGCAGTGCCTATACGTCCTCGCACCATACTTCCACGCATTCCTCCACCAGAACGATGTCAAGACTATTGAGAGGGGTGCCTCAAGTATGGATTTCTCCCATCCCGCAGCCTCATAGAGATACCCCCTGTAATCCCCCCTCCTCAGAAGGCTCAGCTTAAACTCCCCAGGGTCAAAATGATAGACACCTGCCTCCAGCCCCTCAATATCGGATGAGACAACGTAAAGCTCGACGTGGTAGAGCGCCCCCGTGGTAGGCATGGCCCTGAAATACATCACCTCACCCCCATACCGTTTAACCCTGGTTATCCCGGCCGAGAAGAACAGCAGCTCGGCCAAGACCCCCACATCCATCTCCCCGTCACCCCTAAGTAGGGGGCTTAGGGCTTCAAGGGCTGGTTTACTTGGCCTCGGGAAGTCTCTGGGAAGCTCTATGGAGGGCCTGTCCAGGTAGACCTTGAACAGGTATGGGTAGTTGCTCCAATCCAGGGGTCTGCCGCCTGTCCTGACGCTAACGTAGGAGTGCTTTGTCTCCTCATGATACCTCCAAGCATGCTCCAGCTCACGGTTCCTGCTCATCCATCAGGCCAAGGACTCAGTTATTTATGATGGTTGATGCTATACATGGGGCGGTGTCCAACGGTTGGAGCTCGCCGGGATAGTCGGGAAGGCGAATGTGGGTAAGAGCACCATGTTCTCGGCCATGACCCTCGCACCCATAGAGATAGCGAACTACCCGTTCACGACTGTTAAGCCGAATAGGGGTGTCAGCTACCTCAGGATAAAATGCGTCTGCAGGGAGCTGGGCGTCAAAGACAACCCCAAGAACTCCAGATGCATCGAGGGAAACAGGTTCATCCCCATAGAGGTAATCGACTGCCCCGGGATAATAAGGGAGGCCCACAGGGGACGCGGCCTGGGCCTCAAGTTCCTCGACGAGATTAGGCAGGCCTCGGCGCTGATAGTAGTGGCCGACGCATCCGGCTCAACCGACCCGGATGGGAACCCAGTGGACCCAGGCTCCGGAGACCCTGTGGACGATGTCAGGCTGGTGGAGGACGAGCTTACATACTGGGTGATGGGCCTCCTCGAGGATGACTGGCAGAGAATAACCAGGGTTGTCGAGAACAGGGTTGGGGAGCTTGAGGAGGAGCTGGCGAAGAAGTTCTCGGGGCTGGGCATAGGGCTTGAGACAATAAAGGATGCCATAGATGAGCTGGGCCTCGACCCTCACAGGCCCTCCAAGTGGGGGAGGGAGGAGCTCATGAGCTTCTCGGAGAAGATTCTAAGGAAGGGGAAGCCGATAATCGTCGCAGCAAACAAGATAGACATGCCTGGAGCCGAGAAAGGGTTGGAGAGGCTGAGACAGGCTGGATACAATGCCATACCCGTCAGCGCAGAGGCCGAGAGGATTCTAAGGCTGGCGGCTGAGAAGGGCCTGATAAAGTATCTGCCAGGGGACCCTGACTTCCAGGTAATCAGGGAGGATAAGCTGAGCCCCAGGCAGAGAAAGGCCTTGGAGATGATACGTGAGAACGTGCTGGAGAGATGGGGCTCTACAGGGGTTCAGGACGCAGTGAACCAGGCATACTTCAAGCTCCTCAACTACATACCCGTCTACCCTGTCGAGGACCCAGAGAAACTAACCGACCACGACGGAAACGTTTTACCCGACGTCTACATACTCCCCGAAGGCTCCACCCCCAAAGACCTAGCATACAAGATACACACGGAGCTAGGCAAGACATTCCTCTACGCAGTTGACGCCAGAACGAAGATGAGGCTAGGCGAGGACTACAAGCTCAAGTGGGGTGATATAATCTCTATTGTCGCAGCAGGAAAAAGAAGCTAACCCTCTTTAGGAAGAAGCTCTTTCAACATCTCCTCAACCTTTCTAAAATTCAGCCTAAACGAATTAGAAGAAGTCATGAGTATCCAACCTGCGTTTAAGAATTCTTGGATAACAAGCTCAGGCGATTCAGACCCCCCGCCCACCAACAAGCTTATATCCTCTATCGACGTATCAGGAGAATCCAGCCTTCCAACAATATAAAGCAGAAACCGCCCTATTAGATGAAAGGCTAGCACAGCCCGTCTAGATAGGCTTTCCTGATTCTTAACCACTATAACATCATCATGAAACTCCAAATACTCTCTTAACAAACCAGAAATTTTCAGAATTTCTTCAGCCATTATCTTCTTTTCAACAGTTAACTCTTGCACCAACTCAGCCAACCTTCTCTCAGGGTCTTCGCTCATTATTGAGATTCACCTAGCTTTGATTCTACAAGTAAGATTGCTTCTTCAACTTTGAGTAATTCAACTTGGTAAAGACCTGCGTCACTTCTTTTAATGAGGCCTTTTGATAATAATTCGCTTAGTAATGCTCTTGTATAATTTTCAGGAAATCCTAATGCATTGGATATCTCCTTAATCGAAGCGTCAGGAGATTCTGTCAATTCTGCAATATGTGCCAGCCTCTTTCCTACTAAGTAGAGTAAGACTTGATATATCTTAGGAACCTGGTTTCTACTAACTATGAATAGTATTTTACCATCCTTGGTAAGGCCTATTAAGCGTTTGATGCGTGGAAGAAGTCTCTTAATGACTTCCTGTTCATCAATAATTAGTTGTTCTCTTACAAGCCTTTTAAGAGGTTTTTCCATGCCATTTTGAGGGAGCAAAAATACTTTTTAAATTTTTGCTCAGCTAGTCTCCCGCTTTTTCTCCCAAGTATTTGGTAGAGTAGTATCCCCACTCCTTCTTGGAGCCGAAGCTTCTTACTCCGTGTTCCTTGACTTGTTTTCTCAGCTTCTCGGCCTGCTGGCTGGTTATCTCGCCTCTGCGCTCCAGGTATTCTATTACTTCTAGTGCTTCTTGGTCGTTCTCGCATCTGCGGAGGTAGTCTATCGGGGTCGGCATTCCAGGCTTGTCCCTCGGCTTCTCGGCCTCTTTCTCACCTTCTCCGGTATCCTGCCTTACGGCGTCTATGCTGAGGCTCATTCTTTTTCTCATCATCTCACGGTAGAGGTTTGGGAAGAGCTTCCTGAAGGTCTCCTCATCTATCTCCAATCATTCCACCCCTGGTATGTTGAGTTTCGCAGGGTTCTCCTTGATTATTCTCCTTAGCTCGGTTATGCTTAAGCCTTTCCTGGGGTCTCCGTAGATGTCGCAGGCGGGGGGGTTGAGGTATGCTTGATGCTCCTTTAGGATGACCTCGGCCTCGGCTCCATCAACCTCGGTCCTAATCCTCCACAGGCTCCCCATCCTGAGAGGCTCGGGAACATCTATCGGCTCAACCCCCTTAACCTGGAACCCCCCTCTCCTCAGGGCCTCAGCCACGGGCTCGGGGTCCTCGAAGTCCACCTCCACGTCTATGTCGCTTCCAGGCTTCACGACACCCCTCCACACGCTTCCCACAAGCCTTGGCCTAAACCTCTCCAAGGCCTCCATGAGCCTGAGGGCCTTCAGCCTAAGCTCCCTAAGCCTCTCCCAATACCCCTCACCCTCGAGGCTCAAGGCATACTCGAGAAGCTTCTCGGCTACCTCCCTGTTGCTTGGAAGGGTGGATGCGTCGAGGTCCTCTGCGGCTGCCTCCTTGGCGTCGATATACTCCTTGTAGGTTCCGTGGTAGAGGTATCGTGCCGCCGCTTCAGCCACCCTCTCCCTGAGCTGCCTGGACCGCTGCCTGCTCCTCTGGCTTCTCTGCCTCTGCGACCTCAGGAGGCTTCTCACCACCATACACCCAGTCAGGTATCTTGAGAACTTTGCTCTTAATCACTCCCACATGCCTCAGGACCTCTATCTTCTTGGCCTCCTGGTATATGTCGGAGGCGGTCTTGCCTAGGACTAGCTCCTGAGCCAGCTGGGCCAGGGTCAGCCTCTTGGCTGCATCCTCTAGTATCTGCTTCATTATCTTCCTAATCTTCTTGGCTTTTAGGGAGTGGGAGCGGACCCGCCTCAGGGTGAAGGCCGTGGCCTGGACCCGTAGGTGGAACCCGTCCTTGGTCGTTATGTCGAAGATTCCGTCTATCCTGCTCGACCCCCTCCTCACTAGGCTCCTTATGAACTCCCTCCCATACTCGTGGCCATAGAAGACGGTCTCGGCCACGCTGTCCCTCACCCTAACTATCTTGAACCTTATGAGGAGATACTGCTTGCTGAAGTCTCCCGTGAGGGTGTAGAGGCTCACCCAGATGGTCCTCCCGACCGCCTGCTGGGGGTCCACGGCCCAAGTAGTCCCAATCTCCTTGTATCCGAAGTATTCAGGCGAGTAGATGGTTATCACCTGCTTGGGCGGCTTCCTCTCCGTAGGCCTCCTCGACATCCCGACCCCAGCCCCTAGGGGCGAGAATAAGAGTTTTCCGCCAGTTTTACATGATAAAACAATTTAAGGAGGCCCAAACACGGGTAGCGGTGTGGGAAAAACCGTATTGGCCGCCTGCCTCATTCTAACGACCCTAATCCTAACCCCCTTGCCCCAGGTCTCCGCAAGCAGCCCCCTAAAGGTGGCGGCCTCAACACCCAGCCTCGCAGGCCTCGCAGAAGCCCTCGGGGGTAGCCGTGTCGAGGTTCTCGCCCTCATACCTATGGGGGCGGACCCCCACCACTACGAGCCCAGCCAGCCCGAGCTTGTCGAGGCTTTAACGGGGGCGGACTTAATCCTGCTTACGGGTCCGGGGCACCTTGTCTTGGAGGAGCGGATAAGGGAGTTGGCTGAGGCCGGGGTTGTTGAGGCCGAGATACTCGACTACGTGGATTACAGGGAGGGGGGCCTGAGGTTTCTGGAGAACCCTGGGACAGGCGAGCCCAACTTCCATGGATACTATTTCTCCCTGGAGGGGCTTAGGGTTATGGCAAGGGTTGTGGCCGAGGAGTTCATCAGGATTGACCCTGAGGGGAGGGCGGTGTATGAGGCGAATCTAGAGAGATACCTGAGCCTCCTAGACTCTATTCACGAGGCCTCATCCTCCCTGCTAATGGAGAAGCCTAAGGTAATCCTGCTGACACCCATACTCCATTACGTTATGAGGGACCTGGGGGTCGAGGTCGAGTGGATTATGCTTCCCGAGCCTGATGTGGAGCCGTCTGAGTCGGATGTTGGGAGGCTTCTCGGATACGCCGAGGAGGGATACATTCTGGTT
>JAHSRM010000058.1 GCA_021650775.1 Candidatus Benthortus lauensis | reverse complement strand
TCCTCATCACGGAGACCAGCCCAGGTATGTCCAGCTCCTCGAACCCTGCGAAGAAGAACATGAGGAAGATACCTATCTCTATGAAGAGCCTCAGCTCGGCAACAGGCCTCACAATCGAGAGGAAGGCGGGTCCGAGGATTATTCCCGCAAGCATGTGGCCAAGCAACGGGGGCTGATTAGCCCTCGACACAAGCTCCTCCAGAAGCTTCGCCCCAATAATCAATGCGGCGAGAAAGAGTATCTCCTCGGCCAAGACCTACCCATCCGTCCTCGGGGGCTGGGTTAAAGACTTTGACAGTATATATAGATGGGCCCGGTGGGATTCGAACCCACGTCCTCCCGGTTATCAGCCGGACGCTCCAACCAGGCTGAGCTACGGGCCCACATGGCTCACTCTCTCCTAAGCGTCTTATATACTTGACTAGAGGGGGAGGATGGTTTTCCCGCCTGGAGGTAGCTCTTTGGAGGTTTTAGGTGTTATGATTCTGAGGGTGGGGCCTCGTCTGGAGGATGAGGCGGCCACGCTTCCCTCCAGCATGTTTATCGTTATGCTTAGAGTGTTCTCGCCTACCCTGAGCCTCCCCACCCGGATTATTTTAAGCTCCTTGGGTATCCGTGGGTCTATCCTAACAGTTCTCCCCGGAGCATCAGCCATGATTCCCAGCATAGAGAAGATGGCCCTGATATACATCGCCATGCTCCAGGCCTGGAGGATGCAGGCGTTGAACGGCTCCTCCCTGTCCCCCCTGTATAGCTCGGCATACATCCCGGCCTCCCTTAGAATCTGGCCGGCCATCATCTTCAGGTATCTGTATCCCTCCTCTGCCCTCCTGTAGGCGAACTCGGCCATAGCGGCCCACCCTGTCACCAGGGGCCAGACTGCTCCGTCGTGGTATGCTTTGGGGTCGTATCGTGGGTTTAGTGAGGAGAGTGTTCTAACCCCCCAGGGGGTCGTCATGTCAGGTCTCTCGATGCGTTTCAGGGCTTTCTCGGCCAGCTCCTCACCTATCATCCTGAATGCCAGGGGGACGGCGGCGTTGGGGCGTATGGTCGGGTCCATGGAGCCGTCAGGCCTTATGGTGTCGTAGAAGTAGTCCTCCCTGGGGTTCCAGTATTGTTTCTCCATCTTCCTCCTCACCTCCTCGGCCATCTCACCCCACCTCTCCATGTTCTCGTGGTCCCCCATCATCTCGGCTAGGGATGAGGCCGACCTGAGGGCGAGAACCCAGAGGGCCTGGACCTCTATTGCGCTTTTCTGCCTATCTATGTGGTCCATCCACGTTGTGTCAGGGATTGGTAGTAGGCCTGTCATGGAGCCTGAATGGTCGAGGAACCCGTCTCCATCAAGGTCCCTCGACTCCCCCCACCTAATCATCTCGACAACCCTTGGATACCATCTCCTCAGCGATTGCAGGTCGCCGCTTGACCTAACGTATTCAAGGATTAGGTAGGGGTAGTGGAGGGTGGCGTCGGTGCTCCCGTAGCTCGTGGTGTGGAGGAAGCCCCTGCCACCTATTATCATAGGTATCTCACCCTCCCTCATATGCCTCAGCATGTTCTCTATGACCTCACGGGCCCACTCATGGTCTCCTAGATGCAGGTAGGCTGGGAGCGACCACCCGGTATCACGGCCCCAGTAGGTTGGAAACCTCGGCAGCCCTGCTATTATCCCTGGACCAAGCTCTGGATGACGCATCTTCAGGTATGAGAGGGATAGTTTGGCGAGGTTGAAAGCCTGGTTTATCTCGGGTTCATCTGTCTCCAGGTATGTCGTCCTGTTGAGATCGTTTACGTGGTGGAGGATTGTCCTGTGGAGTATGTAGGGGTCCCTTCCCTCCCTGAACCCGTTAAGAATCTCCTCGACATCGTCTCCTCCCGAGACTATAATCCGTATTCTCCGGCTGGGCTTGTATCTTATCTGGAAGTGGGGGTTGGGTGAGATTACCTCGGAGACATCCTCCTGACCCTCAACCACGTGGAGAATCCTCCTACCATCGCATCCTATAGCCCCATAACAGCAGGTATACCTGGACCAGAAGAGCAGGCCGTTTATCGAGGGCTGGAAGAAGACCTTAACCGACTGGGGGGTTAGCCCGAGGAGGCCGTAGGGTATCGGCGCCCCCACACCCTCCACCAGCAGCTCACAGTCATCAACTCCCTTGAAGATGAACTCGTCGACCATGTAGTTCTTGGAGTATGGTAGGAAGATGCGTCTAGTTACCTCTCCTCCTCCAACCCTGTAGAAGACCTTGAGGTATCCGGGGCCGTGGATGAATGACTCGGCGAGCTCGCCCAAATCCATCCTGTTTCCCCTGATTATTATGCTGGTCTTCACAGGGCCGATTACCTTTGAGGGTGGGAGATAGAATCCTCCGATATCGTAGGTTACTCCCATCCAGTTCCAGTTGGCTGAGAGGTCCCCCCTTCTTGAGAGCACTGCATAGCTTCTCCCGTTCGATAATATTATTGGATAGGAGAGGTCGGCTTCATCCCTGCTATACCCTATCTTCACCTCCTCTTCCTTAACCTCGTCCTCGAACTGGAACGGAACCCAGACTTCCTCGAATCCCTCCAGCCACGACTTCAGGAGTATTGTGTGGCTTCCCTCCTCCAGCCCTCTCCCGGTTATGACCATGAAGATTGAGTGCATCCCAGGGGTGAAGACTATGGGGTTGCTGGCCGAGACCTCGCTCAGCCTGAACGTCCTGTCATCCACTATTATGTAGGACTTGGATTTATCGACGGGTTTCCCATCAACCAGTAGCTCTATCCGTGTTGCTTTTCCGCCCAGGGGGACCGGGGGGTTCCGAAGCCTGAAGGAGAACCCATCGTATACTCCGTCGCCGTCCAGGTCTATGTTGATTAGGCTTCCCCTCACGTAGACCATCTCAGTGAATATCTCGTTTATTCCCAAGGCTCGGCCCCCCTAAGGCATTATCTCCACGGTGTTGTTGTATGGGGGGTAGATTAGGTTTTGGAGTCTTACCACGCCTTCATCCACCAGCTCCATTATCTCGGGCAGGGCCTCGCCTATAAGGTCTATGATGAACTGTGAGGCAGCGCAGACGGCCTTCACGCCTTCTTCTCCCCAATATCTCTCTATGTGGGTGTAGAGGCATCTCCCCCCGCAGACGTTTAGGTAGCTGCACGACCTACACGGCTCACCTATCGGCGGCCTGTATCTCGCTAGGTCTTCACGGCTTATGGGGAGCCTTCCGACGTTGGCCCACCCCTCCCTGACCGCTATGGGGCATGAGACTACACGGCCGTCCGGCAGTATTGTGAAGGAGTCTTCTCCCGAGCCGCATGGAGGTGTGGGGCCTCCCTCGAGTATCCTCTTCAGGATTCCTTGGAAGGGCGCTATCCCCTCCACCACCCCCCTCCTCACGGAGCTTAGCCAATCCTCCAGAAGCCTTCTAAGCCCGGGGAAGTAGCTGTTCTCCAGCCAGCCCCAAAGGTCCCTCCAGGTATTCCTCTCGACCCAGACTAGGCTGAGCTGCCAGTGGACGTGGTCGAAGAGCTTTAGGTCTAGGAGGTGCCTGACATCCCGGTAGATGTCGGAGTCCTCTGTAACCGTCATCCTCGCAACCAGATCTCCCCGGTAGCCCCTCCCCCGGATGTCCCTCACACTCTCGAGGACCTTCGCATACACACCCTTCCCCCTATACCTGTCGGTGACATGCTCCACGCCGTCTATCGAGACCAATATGGTGTCAAGCCTGTCGAGTAGCTCTTGGTCCAGGAGCCTGAGGAGTAGGCCGTTGGTCTGGAGGACAAACCTGCCTGCCCTAAGCCTTCTAACCGCACTCCTTATGAAGTCAAGGTTTAGTAGGGGTTCACCTCCATAGAAGGCCACGATGTCGCCTGGCCCCACAACCCTCTCCAACACCTCCAACCCATACCTCACACTCCAAGGCACGACCCCAGGGTCGAAGCTCCCCCCACAATACCTGCAGCCAAGATTACACCTACCCGTGGAATAAACTATGAAGAGCAACCCCAATCCTAGACCCAACCAGAAGCCAAGCCAAGAAATATCCATTATGTCGAAGAGCTTAAATGGAGCCTAAACAAAGCCCCATACGAGCCGGCGTAGCTCAGCCTGGTAGAGCAGCGGGCTGTTAACCCGTTGGTCGGTGGTTCAAATCCACCCGCCGGCGCACACCCTTTTATTCTCAAAAAATATTTTGGGGTGTTTGTTATTCTTTCCTCGTCCATGTTACGATGTATCCTAGTCCTCCGAAGATTACGCCGAGGGCTAGCAGGATTATGAACACTGATATCCAGAAGGGGTATCCGAGGGGTATTCCATAGAATATGTTTTGGTGGACTTGGCCCGGGTTCCATCCCTTTCCTCCAACCTCTGGGGGGAGCATGGCGGCTCCTCCGAGGTAGCCTCCCACCATCATCAACCATGTTGCCCCTATCACGCCGACATTCATGAGTATTAGGTGAAGCCACGCCAAGATGTTTGCCGCCCCCTTGTAGGGCTTACCCATAACGGATTCTATGAAGTGGTAGAACAGTGAGGTAACAGCAACGCCTATAACCCCTACTATGAGGTAGGTTACGTATCCCATGGTGAACCATGTTCCAGCGCTTCCGAATGCGATGACCCTGCTCACCGAAGGCTTCAGGAAGAATAGCTGCCCCAACACTATGTAGAGTGTTAGGAAGGCTGCCAAAGCACCCTGAATAATCGCCGCAACCATGAATCTCTTAGCCCATACGCTCTCCATACCTATCACCATAGATAGGGGGAATTACATGTATAAAAGCCAGAATAATGTGCTGTAGCCTATTGTTAAAAAATGTATGGGAGTGTAGGTTATGTTAGAAGGAAGACTACAGAAATTGATACTGTTATCTGGCCTTCACCTGGGATTACAGGGGTCTCCGCAGTCTCCTTTACCACTATTGGCCTTGGCCCGGGTAGATGGGGGAAGGGTGTGCTGACGGTGATTTCCAGGACTTTTATCTCGTTTAGCCCCAGGTTCTCGGCCACTGTCTTAGCCTTGGCCTTCGCATCCTCTAGGGCGAGCTTTAGGGCGGCCTCCTGGAGCCTGAGCCTAGCCTTCTCGGAGAGGGAGAACATCACTCCCCAAAGATTGTCCGCACCAGCCTTCACAGCTGCATCTATTGCTTCACCCACCTTCCCAACATCCCTCACCGTCACCATCAGGGTATAGGATGCCTCATAACCCACTATGAGCGGGGGGCTAACCTCCCAGTTATACTGCGGGTAAACGTTTATGCCCGTGGTCTCCATGTCCTCCCTGCTTATGCCTATTTCCTCAAGAGCCTTGATTACCCGGCCTGCCTTCTCCGCAGCAATCCCAAGGGCCTTGGAGGCTGTCTCAGCCCTGCCGAACACACCTATGCTTATCGACGCCAGGTCAGGGGTATACCTAACCACGCCCACGCCAACGGTCCTAAAAATCGTTCCATTAGGAGGCCTAGCCTCAACTATATCGCTTGCAGGTGTCTGGGCACCAGTTATGACTGCGTTGGCTAGTAGTGCCAGGGACGCCAGCATTATGGCCACAATCACTCCGGAGATTACTACACCCGACCTCATTTTCTCGCAGAATAGGGGGAGGGGGAAGCTGATAATATCATAGAATAGGACGGCTGTTCTAATCTATGGACCCTGTTTTAGAAAGGTTCCTCGAGGTTATTCTTAAAAATACGTGGATGTTGGTAGAACTGAGGCCAAAGGGCTGGGAGCTTGGAGGCCGAGGGTTCTCACAGGCTGGTCTGTATATCATGTGGGGCAGGGTATCCAGGAAATTATATGGGGTATGTATGTGAGAGATGCGGCGACCTGCTGGACGTGGTAATCGGGGATGTCGAGGTCGATGGATGGGAGAGGTTTAGGGGGCGAGAGTGGGGTGTATGGAGGTATAGGGAGCTCCTACCCGTGGACCACACCAGGAAGGTCAGCATAAGGGAGGGTGGAACACCCCTAATCCCATGCCCGAAACTCGCAGAATGGGTCGGTGTAAAGGAGCTATACGTGAAGTTCGAGGGAGCGAACCCCACTGGAAGCTTCAAGGACAGGGGAATGACCGTGGGCGTAACAAAGGCACTTGAGTTCGGTGCACGTGGGGTGATATGCGCCTCCACCGGGAATACCGCCGCCTCCCTCGCCGCCTACGCAGCCAGGGCTGGGCTAAGATGCCTTGTGGCCGTTCCTGAGGGAGCTATTGCACTCGGGAAGCTTCTCCAAGCGATAGCTCACGGGGCCTTGGTCGTGAAGGTTCAGGGGAACTTCGACGACGCCTTGAGCCTGGTTATGGAGGCTGCGAGCAGGCTTGGACTCTACATACTGAACTCTCTTAACCCGTGGAGGCTTGAGGGCCAGAAGACGCTTGCCTTCGAGCTGGCTGAAGAGCTTGGCCACGACATCCAGGTAGCCGTCCCCGTTGGAAACTGCGGGAACATATCCGCAATCTGGAAGGGGTTCAAGGAACTCCATCAACTAGGGTTGCTCGACGGGCTGCCGAGGATGATAGGCATACAGGCCGAGGGGGCGCCGCCTTTCGCCGAGCTTGTCAAGAATGGGGGAGATGTCCTGAAGCCTGTGGAGAACCCCGAGACCATAGCAACCGCAATAAGGATTGGGAGGCCTGTGAACTGGAAGAAGGCTCTTAGAGCCGTCAGGGAGTCCGAGGGGGTCGTCGAGACGGTGTCGGATGAGGAGATAATGGATGCCCAGAAGGCTTTGGCGAGGCTTGAGGGCATAGGGGTCGAGCCGGCCTCGGCGGCCTCGGTCGCAGGTGTGAAGAAGCTCTCGGAGCTGGGCGAGATAGAGAAGGATAGGAGGATTGTATGTGTGTGCACGGGCCACCTCCTTAAGGACCCTAACCCCGAGCTATTCCACCCCTACATGGAGATAACCGTGAAGCCGGAGCTGGACGACCTCATGGAGAAGCTCTCCCACCTATAATCTCCCTTACACGCTCCTCAAGGAGGGTCAAGGCCCTCGAGACCCTTCTCCTCTCATCCTCGATAACCCGCCTCTCATCCTCGACAAGCTTGAGCCTCTTCCCCAGCATCTCCTCCACTTCACGTGGGTTTGGAGACCCCTCCGTAGCCCTCATCCCCACAACCTTTCGAGGGTCTAAGCACGACTCCAAAACCTGCCTGTCCAGGGAAATCCTTCTCCCCAGCACCTTCTCGGCAACCTCCCCAACATAATCTACTGTAACCTCCCTTATGGATGCGCCTTCCTCAACAAGCCTCCTCACTATTTCGCCGACAACCCTATGGGCCTCCCTCAAAGACAGGCCCGAGTATTTCACCAAGGCCTCAGCCAAATCTACTGCAGGTGCATAGCTGCTTAGAGC
>JAHSRM010000021.1 GCA_021650775.1 Candidatus Benthortus lauensis | reverse complement strand
GTTGCCTCTGTCTCAGCTACACTTGTGGTTGTCTCCTCGGCGGAAACCCTTCTCCAGAGAGCCTTAAGCCTGAGCGGCCCGCTGACACGTATACTCAACGGGTTCTGGCTAGACTCTATGTCTCCTTCCCAGCCAGCGAACTCATAGGACCCATCCTCAGGCGGTATAGCCCTGAGGGTCGCCGTGGAGCCCAGCTTATACCATCCCTCGCCCTCAAGCACCCCTACATCGCTCTCAACCTCGATTAGGACCTCTGCCTCAAGGATCTCCGAGAGCCTTATCACGGATCTTCCCTCCAGTGATATAGGAATCTCCAGCGGTGCTTTCGCTGAGACACGCCATCCCCTCACGTCGCCGATATTCAGGTTTATGATGTAGTCTCCAGCAGGTAGGGTGACGTCCTTGGAGAGGCTCAGCTCCATGTTTCCGGAGCCATCCTTAACCCTCAGGCTGGCGGAGACGAGTTCACCCGGTATGCCCAGGTCATTCTCCAGCCTCAAAACCCCGTAGACAACCACTGGAATATCGCCTATTACCCTGTGGTATCCGTCGGCTACCGCTAGGACCGTTACATGGTGTATTCCGGCTGATTCGGCTGTGAACTCGAATGAGAAGGAGCCGTCAGGCTGGGTGGATGTTATGTTAGGTAGCTCTAGGACCTCGCCGTCCGGCCTGTAAATGAACACGCTTATCCTTGCGTCTTCCACGCCGTTGGCTGCGAATTGGTCGAGCACCCAGCCGCCTACGGTTATCTTTGAGCCTGCTGTTCCTTTGATTAGTGTTGGTAGTGAGAGGCGGAGTCCCGGCATGACCTCGCCGATGGATAGCCTATAGTTTTTATCAACCGTTATGGGGACTTTGACCAGCTCGCCGTATGCCACGTTGAATCTAAGCTTCTTCTCCTGGATTGCTCCGCCCAGGTTATACCGTATAGTTACGATTGCCTCCGAGCCATTCTTCTTGGTCCCCATGACGTTGAGGTAGTAGATGCCTGGCCAGACTGCGTAGACCGCCAGGTGCTTGGGCTTGGACCCCGGGCCCGAGTAGCTTAGGTAGTTTAAGCCTAGTCCTAGGCCTACGTCTGGGTTGTATCCAGCGAATTCGCCGTTGGGTCCCTCCAGCCAGATCTCCGTGTAGGGTGGGTCCTTCGGCAGCTTGCCCTGCTCCAGCTGCCTCTCTATCTCCTGGGCCTGCTCCCTGGTTATATTCATTAGGCCGTAGACGAACTTGGCCTCGACTCCGCCGGGGAGTTTCTCAGCCTTCCAGTCTAGTATGTTGCGGCCGTCAAGAGTCGCTACGGTTTGATAGCTTTGAAGAGCCTTCTCCAGGAAGTCTGCTTGACCGAGTTCCGAGCGCTTCACAACAATACTCTCTATAACTATCTCCTCCTCTGCAAGCCCCGTAAGGCTCCACTCCTTGGCGGTCGTATACTTCACCTTTATGGGGTCGGCTGGAACGACCTCGACCTTGGTCAGTGCGTAGCTGAGCTTAACCGTAACTTGGTCCCCCATCTTCTCTATGTCTGACTTGAGCCAGTTCGCATACTCCATGGCAAGGCCTTTCTCATTTATCTCCCATGTCCCTGAATAGTATTTGTAGCCTGAGACCGACTGGACTTCCAGCATGTATCCGTAGTGCAGTCTTATGAGAACGGTTTTGCCGTTCACCTCCGTGGGTATCTCGATGTATCCTATGTTGTTGAGCCTCTGGATTATCTCACGCTGGTGGAGGGCTACCTTAAGCCTGGTCTCCCTATCTACGCCCATGTCGCTGAGATACCTGATTAGGTCGGGGACCTCCATAGGTGTTCCGTCGGGGTTGAAGAATATCGGGACCTCCCCACTGTAAAGCTGGTTCAGAAGCTTTTGCTGAAAGTTTAATTTCCTCAACTCCTCCTGGATTTTCTCCAACTCCTCGCCTATTTGGTCTAGAACCTGTAAATACTTGTTATACAGTTCGTCGTATTTCTTCCTGTAGTCTGGGTCTGAGGGGTCTAGTGATTCGAGCTGCTCCCTGATTCTTCTCAACTCTTCATTAAGCTGAGCTATCCTCTCGTTATCCTCTTCATATCCTTCGTATTTGACCCCGTTCTTCTCGACATTTTCGTTCAGCTTCTCGTCAGGGTCCTTGGATGCGGACTCCAGGTCCCCTGCGTTTATCTCGCTGTATGTGTCTCCAAGCATCTCTATCTGGTTATCTATTAGATACTGGCTTTCCTCAGACTTTGAGACCGCTCCTCCCCCATACTCTACGCCCCTGCCTATGTTGTAGATTAGTCCTCCGACCGCTGCGTGGTATCTTGAGAGAGGTATGACCGTGAATACCCCGAAAATCTTCCCCGCAACTTCTATCTCGGGAGGCCTTGAATCCTCCTTATCGTCCACGAATATTGAGAGAACATCGACTGGAACGGGTCTGGCGGGCATGAATGCGTTGAACTCCCATCCCTTCCACTCCTCAGCTATCTTTGCCAGCCCATCCTTTATCCAGTCAGGGATTGTTGGGGGAAGATTGGAGAGGTTCTCCCTCGTGGCCCTTATGATTGGTATGCCTTTCGATGCGGCGTAGATGAATGCGTGGACCGTCGAGTAAGGGACTAATCCGTGGGCCTTGGATATGACCTCGCCCTCATAGAAGGAGCCTGGGATAAACGCCGGGACAACCCTCTCATCCAGCTCCTCATACCTAATCAACTTGTTGCCTGGAAGCGTCAAGACACCCTCATCAGGGTCAACCACCCAGTAGGCAGCCCAAGAGTTCCATCCGACTCCTGCTCCAAAATAGGGTGCGCCTATCGCAACCTTACCCCCACGATTAAGGATCTGGTATAGCTCTGCTTTGTGGATGTTTACAGGGAATATGTGGACTATGAGCCTGTAATTCCATATCGTCTCTATCCTGTGCCATCTCTCAATCTGATACCTTCTAGCCTGCATGTATAGTATCCTTCCCACGACCTCGTCTATGTCCAATCCCTCGACGAACCTCGGGTTAATCTTCGATATAATAGAGGCCTTGGCCCCCTCAACCCCCACCTCTCCATAGAATCTAGTCTTCATGAAGTCGATGACGTAGGCCGCATACCCCAGGAGGATCTCATCACCCCATCCGACGAACCTGAACCCACTTGGAAGATCTATTCTAAACCTCATCTTGATGGGGAGGCCCCATCCCGGCTTCCCAGCGTCACCCTCACTTATCACCAACCCATTAAGGAGGAACTGGGCCCTAACCCTTGCACGTGGGTCATCAACACTCATACCCTTAAGTCCCCCGGGTCTCGAGGCCACACGCCTCGCAGCCTCGTCGTCGGCTGGGATGAATCTAGCCGTAAGCCTGTAGGCGCCGAGGGTTGAGGTGAAGAGGGTGAAGGAGTAGTTACCGTTCCTGAAGTCGTATCCCCTCCTCTCCGACCACCTCGGATAATAGACGGTAACCTTACCCCTAAACCTCTCGGGAGGCACGCTAAACACATCGATCAGAATATACTCGCCTGGAGGGCCCGTGAATCCCTTCTCTTCGACTATCCATGCTCCTGTCACCACGTCGCCCACGGGGAGGCTCTCCAAGGGCTTGAGATACTCTATTGTTGCGTTAGCGAATAGCTCGCTGCTAGTCGTAGTGGGAGGCTCCGTAACACCTCTTATGGGAGTCGATACCTTCCTCAACACCTTCTTCACGGATGGGTCGAGGTCAACCCATGAGCCGTTAAGATAGGCCCTAACCCAGACATGGAATATCCACGCATAACTGCCCTCAACTTGATAGAGTAGCCCTGCCGTGCTATAGATGTAGACTGCCGCGTCTATGTTTCTTAGACCTAGAACGTCTGCGAGGTATTTCGTGGGAACCCTGACGAGGCCGTAGGCGTATCTTGCCGGCACGCCCGACTCCCTCAGCAGGGTGATTAGGAGGCTTGCCTGGTCGGCGTCGTTTCCATATAGGTCATAGTAGGTTCTGGACGCACCTCTGAGGAAGCCCCAGTATGGCTCGGTGAAGACGTTGTTCCTCACATACTCGAATATCTTGAGGGGGTTCCCGCCCAAGCTCTTCGCCACACGCCTCAACGCAAACAAACTAGGGGTCTCACTGTTGTTCAACGCAACATCTTTAAGCGTGGGCAACGCATCCTCAACCCCAAGCTCCCTAACACTAACATCAACACGTATCCTGATGAGGTCCGGGTCACCGTCACCCCTTATCCAGACAACTGCGATGGTGGTCTCCTCATATGAAATAGGGTAATAATAGAGTATGGGTTTGCCGTAGTAGCTGCTAGCGCTTTGCGCAAGCTTCGTTCTCCCCTCCCACCATTTCTCCTCACTGGGCGATATCCTCCCGGACCAAACCTCAAGCCATATAATCCTCTTCTCACCCATATCTAGATCCACAGGCTCAGCCTTTATCCTGACCTCAAGCTTTCTTAGAAGGTCCTCGGAGATGTTTATATATATGAGGCCTAGGACATAGCTACCCCATCTCGGAGTGGGTCCCACCTGGACCTCGAACGAGCCTCCTTCAGGGCCTATCTCCGGTATCTCCCTAGCCACTATAATCTGAGCAGCCCCTGTTAAGCCTATCATTGGGGTAGATGATAGCAGTAAGATTATGAATAAGGCTACAAAAGTTATCCTCACATTATCCATAAGAGCCGGCCTAACATGATTATATAAAAACTTTCCTAAACAAATAAACAACGCAACCTATTCGTGATCTTAAACCAGAGAGCAGATGAAGAATAAAGAATCTCTACAACAGAGAAGAATGAATAATGAGACATATACTATGATCGAACTTAGGAGTTTTAACCCTTTAGGGAAAATGCATCGTGTAGCTCTCGATAAGCTAAGAAGCTCCCGCCAAAATCAACTTGAGGTTTTCATTTAATTCTTAGAGAGAAAGTTTATAAAAAGTTGCCTTTCTAAGAGAAGCTTCGTCCCAGGGTTCCGGGATCGGTTATGAATGATTGCCGAGGATCAAGTTAAAAGTTAGGCGGATCGGATAGATCAAGAAAATTCTCAAGGATGATGGAAACGTGAAGTGAAGCTTAAGAGTCTACTCAACTCCTCGTTTGAGAATAGAATGGAAAGGTGGGTTTCCATTAAAGAAGGTCAAGGTATAATTATTATTTTTAAGCTTTCCTTGGAGGTTTTAGTTGTGTTTTCTACAAATATTTTTAATTTTTTGGTGAATTACGCAAATATTTAAATAGGATATTGTGTATTCCATACAGATTGCATATGGTGTTAGGGAATGTTAGTCTCATGATTGTTGGGCTAGATCTAACTGGAGTTAGTTTATGGGAGTTTGAGAAAGTTATTAACGCTGTCCCGGCCCATCTGATAAGGGATTTCCGTGAACGTGTATATGAGAGTAAATACGGTGCTGGTGTTTTATCCACGTGTAACAGGTTTGAGACTTATCTCCTTTCCGACATCACCTTCGTAGAAGATTTTGCGGATTTTCTCCGTGAGTTAGGTGTTGATAGACGTAGGCTTTACATCAGGCTGAACGGAGAGGTTGTTAGATATCTCATCGAGGTTGCGTGCGGCCCTACCGTAGCTATAAGGCGTGTAGTCCTAAACGAGTGTGCGTGTAATTACCTGAGGATTGTTAGGGAGGTGTTTGGAATAGATGACGAAGCAGGTAATTAGGGTGGGAAGCAGGAGAAGCCCCCTCGCAAAAGCCCAGACGTGGGAGGTGATAAAGTTGCTGAGATCAAGATTCCCTGAGCTACGTTTCGAGATAGTAGGGATAGCCACTGAGGGAGATAGAACAGAGGTGCCTAAAAGGGGTAAGGATGTCTTTGTAAAGGCGATTGAGGAGCAACTCATAGAGGGTAACGTGGACATGGCCGTTCACAGCATGAAGGATGTACCCATAAACATCCCAAGAGAGCTAACCATAGCGTCTGTTCCCAAGAGGAAAGACCCTAGAGACGCTCTCGTAACATTAAGTGGATTGGGCCTTGAGGATCTACCCAAGGGTGCTAGGATAGGGACGAGTAGCCTGAGGAGGAAGATCCAGCTCCTAAATGTGAGACCGGACCTAAAGGTCGTTGAAATTCGTGGGAACGTGGAGACTAGGATAGAGAAGATGAAAAGATTGGGTCTGGATGCTATAGTCTTGGCTTATGTAGGGCTTCTACGCTTAGGAGTCAGAGACATAGCGATCAAGGTGCTTAATCCTGAAGTAATGATACCTGCGGCGGGGCAGGGAGCTTTGGCGATAGAGGCCAGAAAGGACGACTACGAGACCATACAGCTCGCCAAGGCTGTGGAGGATCCTGCGACTAGGGTTGCCGTGGACGCTGAGAGGTTTTTCCTCTCCGAGTTGGGAGGAGGATGTAATGTTCCCGCGGCTGTTTATGCACGTGTAGAGGACGGACGCCTCGTAATGGATGCCATGGTTTCACACAACGGTTCCGGGCTAGGTCTGGTTAGGGCTAGAGTGGAGGGTAGCCTTCAGCAGGCCATGGAGCTAGCTAAGCAGCTGGCCGAGAAAGTTAGGCTAAAGCATGATAGTGGAAGGACGGTGGAGGCATGAGGGGAAAACCATTAGACGGAAAACGAGTCCTGATCCCTCGACTGGAGGAGGACGCGGAATACTCGGCCTCATTGGTAAGGATGCTGGGTGGAAAGCCTGTTAAGGCTAGTTTGATAAGGATAGAGGAGACACACGACGTTAAGAAACTCGGGCATATTATTGAGAGGATGGAGAATTACAGCTGGCTGGTATTCACCAGTAGGAACGGAGTTAGGATATTCATGAATAGGGTGCGTAAGCTTAACAAGAAAATCCCCGAGACATGCATGTTGGCTGCGGTAGGGCCTTCAACACGTAGAGAGGCTGAGAGGCAGGGGCTTAAAATATCCTTCACCCCATCCAAGTTCCTGACCGAGAACCTTGCTCGCGAACTTCCAGACGTGAGGGGAAGGAGAATATTGCTAGTTAGGAGCTGGAATGCGGACAACAGGATGAGGAATATACTAGAGTCTAGAGGTGCCGTCGTCGATGAGGTGAGGCCCTACGTGGTGAAGACCCGTGAAGACATCGACCTAAATTTACTAGAGGACTTTGACATGATTGTCCTGACAAGCCCCTCCATAGCTAGGGCTGTGGCCGCCATCGAGGTGTTGGTAAAACGGATAAGGAGTGGGGCTTTAGTCTGCTGTATAGGCCCAGTAACCGCCGAAGAAGCACGCAGGCTGGGCTTAAGGGTTGACGTAATAGCCGAGGAGCATACCCTGCAAGGCGCTCTAGAGAGCCTCGTTAAGGTGATGGGAGGATATGCTTGAGGTATCGGCGTCAAAGCATGGGAGGATAATCAGATATAGGAGACTCAGAAGAAAGGCCGCGTTAAGGGAGCTTGTTAAGGAGACAACAGTAGATGTGGGCTCTCTGGTTTACCCAATATTCGTCAAGGAGGGGTTGGAGAGACCCGAGGAGATCCAAGCCATGCCAGGGATATTCAGGTATCCGCTGGAAGGGGCTGTTGAGGAGATAGCATCAGCCAAGGCTGAGGGGATTAAGGCTTTCCTACTCTTCGGGATACCTGCACGTAAAGACGAGCTAGGCTCAGAGGCCTATAACAGGAATGGGATAGTTCAGCGGCTCATCAGGAGGGTGAGAGAAAATATAGGAGACGACATAGTCCTGATTACTGATGTCTGCCTCTGCCAATATACATCTCATGGGCACTGCGGAGTTGTTAAGAACGGTTATGTCAGGAATGATGAAACCCTAGAGCTTCTGGCAGCTGTAGCGGTTTCCCACGCCGAGGCTGGAGCAGACATAGTAGCCCCCAGTGCGATGATGGATCACCAGGTAGCTGCGATACGTGAAGCGCTTGACAGGGAAGGATTCACTGATATAGCTATAATGGGTTACAGCGCTAAGTATGCCTCAGCCTTCTACGCCCCCTTCAGAGAAGCGGCGGACTCGGCACCTAGGTTTGGGGACAGGCGGAGCTATCAGATGGACTGGAGGAACTCTAGGGAAGCTATGAGGGAGATAGAGAGGGACATAGAGGAGGGCGCCGATATAGTGATGGTAAAACCAGCCCTGGCATACCTAGATATAATATCAAGGGCAAAACAGCTTTTCAACCATCCAATAGCAGCATACAACGTAAGCGGGGAATACTCCCTCATAAAATACGCATCCCAAAAAGGCTTACTAAACAAAAAGCAAGCGATATGCGAAGTTTTGACCTCGATAAAAAGAGCCGGAGCCGACATCATAATAACCTACCATGCGAGGGAGTTCGCAAAATGGGTAAAGTATAGTGATGTACCATGAAAGACAACGTAGAGCTATCAAGGTTGGCAATGATCTCTAAACGAGCGCAAGGTATACTCGTGGGATGTGTAAACAGGATGGGCTCCATGATGACCTTCTTCATAGACAGGAATAAAATTAACAACTACGGTTATGTCCAGATATGCGATAGGGGGAGGTTTCCCTACTTCTTCAGGAAACTGGAGTCAATAGATATGCTTCTCCCGTCCCCCCAATTCAAATTGATATTCCTAACCTTCTCACATACAGGGGAAGTTCTCTACAGGGTGGTTGAAGCTTTCGAGCAGGCTACAGCAAGTATGGTGACGGAAAATGGATAACGCCAGACTTATCAGGGCCTGTCGCAGGGAGAAGGTCGATAGAATACCTGTATGGTTTATGAGACAGACAGGCAGATACATGCCTGAGTATAGAGAGATTCGTAGAGGAAGGAGCTTTACCGAGATATGCAGAGATCCCGAGCTTGTAGCTGAGCTTACAGTCCTGCCAGTAGAGAAGTTTAACGTTGATGCAGCCATAATCTTCTCAGACATACTAACCCCCTTGGAAGCATGCGGCTTCAAGGTTGCGATAGATGATTTGGGAGGCGGAGTTAGGATCGAGCAAGCATACAGCGAGAGAGATATGGAGAAGCTGAAGAACTACAGTCCAGAATCTACTCATTTCGTATACGAAGGAATCAAGCTGGCACGAAAGCTTCTCGGCGGAAAAGCACCCATCATAGGCTTCGCAGGCGCCCCCTTTACCCTCGCATGCTACATTGTAGAGGGTAGGATATCAAGGGGGTTGGCGAGGGTTAAGAAGATGATGTATTGTGATGTAGAAAAGTGGAATGAGCTGATGGATAGCTTGGCTTTCGTGGTGTTTAACCATGTAAAGGAGCAGGTGAGGGCGGGTGCTGAGGTGATACAGCTCTTCGACAGCTGGGCTGGTCATCTATCCCCAGCCGATTATGAATATTATGTCATGCCTTTGATGAGGAGGCTGATCCCCGAGATTAAAAAACTAGGGTGCTACATTATATATTTCTCCACCTGCTCTTCCGGGATTCTAAGACTTATGAGCCTCGCAGGAGGCGATGTGATAGGCGTAGACTGGCGGGTCGATATAGCGGAGGCCTGGAGCCTGATAGGTTACGATAAAGGGATCCAAGGAAATCTGGATCCAGCCGTCCTCTTATCCTGTCGGGAGACGATAGAGAGAGCTGCAAGGAAAATACTGGAAAAGGTAGGAAGAAAACCTGGCTTCATATTCAACCTTGGGCATGGGATTCTGCCTGAAACACCTCCGCATAACGTGAAGTTGCTGGTTGATTACGTCCATTCCTACGAGGTGGATGGTGCTTGAGCCCGGTCTCCCTGTTTACTGTAGTTAAAGCAATACACATCCTGGCAGCCTCCCTATGGATAGGTGGGATAATCTTCACTGTAGTCATAAACAGGGGGCTTAGAAGGATGATGCAACCGATGGAGGCCACCAAGACTCTCGGAGATATAGGCCGTTTAATCCAGAAGCCGATGAGAGCCTCCCTCTATATAGCGGTAGCAACAGGCCCCCTACTTCTCTTGCTAAGAGGCATAAGCCCAGCGTATCTCGTAAACCCGGCCTTCTATTCAACACAGATAGGCGCTATGATACTGGGAAAGATAATCTCGGTTGCAGCGGTCTTGGCGCTTCTTCCCCTCCACTCGAAGCTCGGCTCAGAGATTTACATGACGCAGGATAGGCAAAGTTACAACAGGCTGAGGCGCGAAATACTAATAGTAGGATGGGTCATGCTTCTCCTCTCCCTCCTCACACTCCTCTTTGGAACGGGGTTAAGGGCATCATGATCCAGAAGCAACTTTTCGGAGAGTTCGTTGAGAAGTGGCTCAGACGCTTCGAGGAAGCACCCTTCCTAGTCTTCTGGGAATCCACGAAAGCATGCCCACTGGCATGTAGACATTGCAGGGCAGAGGCCATACCAAATCCCCTGCCAGGCGAGTTAACCACAGAAGAGGGAAAGAGGTTGATAGAGCAGGTTAATGAATTCGGAGAACCCAAACCTACTATTATAATAACAGGCGGTGACCCGCTAACTAGGAGTGATCTCTTTGAGCTTATAGAGTATGCAAACAACCTCGGCGTCCCTACAGGAGTAGCTCCAGCCGTGTCACCGAATCTTACTTGGGAGACTCTAAAGCGTCTTAAGAAGCTGGGCGTGAGGGCTTTGTCGATAAGCCTCGATGGGGCTGCTGCAGATGTCCACGAATACATGAGGCAGGTTGAGGGAAATTACGAGGCGACTTTGAACGCTATAAAGATGGCCGTGGAGACAGGGCTTACCGTCCAGGTAAACACTGTTATTTGGAAACGTAATTTACACCAACTCCCTAACATGGCTAAACTCCTAAAAGATCTGGGTGTTGGGATATGGGAGGTCTTCTTTCTAATCATAACCGGGAGGGCTGTGGAAGCCCTTGACATAACGCCGCAGGAGTATGAAGATGTCTTGCACTTCCTAGTAGAGGTAGCTAAGTACGGGTTGAACGTCAGAACCGTTGAGGCCCCCTTCTACAGAAGGGTTAAGATTGAGGTCTGTAATGGCTCAAGCTACGAAAGCCCACTATACCTAGAGCTGGTGAAAAGACTACGGCAGCTTTTGGGCGAGCCTGAGAAAAGCCTAGACCCCAGGTTTATGCCGACTAGGGATGGCCAGGGGATAATATTTGTGGCATATGACGGAACGGTGTTTCCCTCGGGCTTCATGCCCTATCCTCTGGGAAATGTGCGTAAAACCAGCCTTGTCGAGATATATAGAAGACATCCGCTACTGGCTAAAATGAGGAGAGCCGAGTTTAAGGGAAGATGTGGCGTCTGCGAATACCGCAGAATATGCGGAGGGTCTAGAGCAAGGGCCTACTCTAGGTATGGCGATCCACTGGAAACTGATCCGGCATGCATATATAACCCTAAGGGAGGGCATGTGCTGTGAGGATAATCGCCATCTTGGTTGGGCATGGACAACTACCTAAAGATCTACCAGAAGAAACGAGAAGAGAATACCTCGTCTTAAAGGCAAAGCGGGATAGGACACGGGAGGAAGAAGAGAGGTATCAGGAACTTGAGAGAAAAATAACCAACTGGCCACGAAACCAAGAGAATGATCCATACTGGAGCAGTATCAATAAG
This sequence comes from Candidatus Benthortus lauensis, assembly GCA_021650775.1. GTDB lineage: Archaea > Thermoproteota > Nitrososphaeria_A > Caldarchaeales > Wolframiiraptoraceae > Benthortus > Benthortus lauensis. Next base: position 6,122 of record JAHSRM010000021.1, on the reverse strand, counting down.
CTGGCCAAGTTGCTTAAAGAACGTAGCAGCCTTGATAAAGTAATACCCGCGTTCAACGAGTTCTGCAACCCCTCGCTGGAGAAAGCCTTAGAAGAGGCATGCAAAGAAAACTGCGACAGAATAATAGTAATCCCCACCATGCTTATACCTGGAGGAGTCCACTCAGAAGAGGAGATACCTGAAGCTATCGAGAGGATAAAGCTGAGATGTGGATGTGAAATTATATACCTCTGGCCTTTCGATATTAATGAGATAGCAAATATGCTAATGGCTCATATATCAAAACTTGCGGATGGCTGACTATAGTTAACATGACACCCATCATGTTAACTATATTGCTAAGAAATTCAGGAAAAAGCAATGGAGCAATATGGATATAAAAAACCCTACAAGACTTAATAACACTATATATCTCAACTGGCAAAACTGACTGGAAGTCTTTGAGAGGCGTAATTAGCTCTAGTTTATCGTCGGTTGGGTTGCAACATAAGCTCTAGAAGAGAACGGATTAACTAACATCTTCTTGCACTATTCCTAGGTCAAGAAAAAGGCATAGGGATGCGAAAAGTTTCTAAATAAAATCTAATAAAGGTAAATAATCAGTTATGACAAAAGAGTACCTGTAAAGGTCAAATTATCAATCAATTATTTAGAAGCTACCATGAGATATTCTGGCATCAATAATTCAGGTTCTGTAATAATTATGTGACTGCCTTTTGGGTTAAACAGTCCTTGTGTTAACGTTATAGTAAAAATCTCTTTTCCAGGCTTTTATTCCTTCAAAACAACATCTCTATCTTGCTTCTCATATCGAGTGTCGAATTTATTCTCGGTCTCTTCAAAGCCTGTAGCTACTAAACTCGTCTTATAGGTTCTTCTACTGTTAGAGAGAGGAGGGTGTGCTCTTGAGATTAAAAGGCTAGTTAAGTAAGATTTCATAACACATAACACACATAACATTGGTGAAAGCATAGTATATGCAATCAGTAGATGATGCGTCGATAATACATCCTAACAGACACATTACATGCATAAGACAAAATTATTAAAAGTTTTTTGGGTTAAGGCCTTTTTGGAGTTCTTTACTACTCGCCAGCCAATCCCCGTCTTCTTAAGAACTATAATTGATATACATTACTTGAGCGGGACATACATGCTTGAGCGGGTTGCTCCTACTCCTGCTCTTCCGTGTTTTACTGGTTTGTTGGTTATTGCGAATTCTCCTAGGCGGTGGCCTATCATCTCGGGCTTTATCTCCACTGGGATGAATTCCTTCCCGTTGTAGACGTGGATTGTTAGGCCGACCATCTCCGGCAGGATTACCATGTCTCTTGCATGGGTCTTGAGGGGCTTCTTGGGCTTCTCCCCCCTCTCCATCATGGCCCTATACTTCCTAACCTTCTCCAGGAGCCTTAGCTGGGCGTGGGTCAGCCCCCTCTCGAGGCTCCTCCTCATCCTCGATGGAAGCAGCTGGATGAACTGGTCCATACTCATCTGCTGGAGCTGCTCCAGCGTGTAGCCCCTGTAGGTGAACTCCCTCGGCACGGCGGTGATACTTCCCCATCCCAGGATATAAGGATGATGAGGTGGCGGCGTCCTGAGGGACTGTGCCTGGCGTCAAGGAAGGGGGCCGAACTCGTAACCTGCGACAAGGTCCAGTATCAGGCCGCAGAGAGGTGCGGGGTGAAGGCGACGCTACTCCCCTAAACCGTTGCCTAAGCGACGCCATTTCTCTTATAGAGGCTCCATAGACTCTCAGCCGGTATCCTGATGAGGGGCTCGGCGGTCTCGGGTAGGCTTGTCCTCGCAACCTTCTTCTCCGGCTTCTCCCACGGCCTGCTCTGGGCGGTTCTAGCACCCTATCTCAGGGGCTTGGGGGTGTCGGCCTCCCTTTACGGAGGTCTAAGGGGGCTGTCGGCCGCCACGGCCATCCTCGCAACCATTCTAGCAGGACTCCTAAGCGATAGGCTGGGGGCCAGGAGGACCATGTCCCTTGGTCTCCTCCTCTACCCGGTCGGCATGGCCCTCCTCTCCCAAGGAAGTCTAACCGCAGTAACCCTTGGATTCGTCTTCACGGGAGCCGGGATGGGCCTCTCATCCACTGCCATGACGGTCCTGGCCTCCAGGTCGGTTAGGGACGAGGCCCTCGACTACTCCTTCAGCTACTCTTGGGGCTCCAGCGTCGTGGGCGGAGCGCTTGGAAGCTTCTCTGGATGGGTTCCATGGATTCTCGGGGCCATGGGCTGGGAGATAGCCTCGGGATACAGGCTCGTCATAGCCTCAGGGGCGCTAGCAAGCCTGATAGCCTCGCCTATAGCCCTAGGTGTCCCCGAGAGGTCTCCACCATCCTCCAGGCATATCCCAAGGCTCCGGGGGCTGGGTGTCCTGAGGCCGGCCATAGCCTCGAGCATCCTGATAGGGTTCGGGGCGGCGCTCGCCATCCACAACATAGACTACTACTTCACGGCCAAGTATGGCCTGACGAGCCGGGAGCTTGGAAGCATCTTCGGACTCCAGCAGCTCCTCCTTGGTGCGAGCATGTTCGCCCTCCCCAGGCTGTCTAGGAGGGTGGGCGGCGCCCTGAACCTCTACACCGTCCTAACGCTCTCGAGCGTCCCCCTCCTCGTGGCCATGACCCTGACAGGAAGCTATCTCACGGCCTCGGCCATCTACCTGGCCAGGAGCGTCCTCATGAACCTCAGCAACCCCCTCTTCCAGGCATTCGCCATGAGGCTTGTGCCAAGCGAGATGAGGGGAACGGCTGCATCCCTCCTGAGAATCTCGTGGGAGGCCCCGCTCCCGCCTGGAAGAGCCCTCGGCGGATACCTCCTCGAGCTGGACCTGGAGCTGCCCCTAAGGATAACGGCTGCTCTATACACTGTGGCGATAACAGGTATGTGGGCTGCGTATAGGAGGGTTCTCAGGGTTGAGCGGAGGAGTCTATAGCCTTATCCTAACACCCTTCCTAACCGCCTCGGCCACGACACTCTTCCTCCTCATGAACCTCTTGAGCTGCTCCGGAGTGTAGGGGAAGACCTCTATGGCGAATGAGCCGTCCCAGAGCCTTGACACAGCCTCCATGTTCTCGACAAAGCTCCTCCCACCAAATTCCTCCGAGACCACTATTATGTCGAGGTCGCTCTCCCTTAGGGGCTCGCCGTAGACCCTTGACCTGAAGATATAGACCTCGCGGACATTCATCGCATCCCTGAGCCTCCTGAGGAACCCCTTCCAGCTCCTTCATCAGGGAAGCCCGCTCCTCTCCCCCACCCACCTCACAACCCTCCTTGCAGCCCTCAAACACCTAAGCTCATCCATTATGTCCTCGGCTGCTTGATGGGAGAGGAATGCGGCCACACTATACTCCTCTATCTCATAGTTCCTCCCGACCTGCCTCAATCTCTACACCTCCCTGCTACTTTACCTCACCCTTGAGCAGGGTAGCGCTATAATTGGGGACTGTCACCTAAGCTTCCAAGCATCATATTCTGGGTATGGTCGAGGGGGTTCCGAGCCTGATGGCCTCGTCGTGCTGCGCCCTGTCTAGGGTTACCAGCGGTAGCGACTTCTCCTGGGCCAGCGCTATGAAGGCTGCGTCATAGACGGTTAACTTTGAGTTCAGGGCGAGGTCGGCGATACGTGGAAGGAGCTTAAAGGCCCTCTCCACGCTCATGGCCTTCAGGCTTTGGAGGGCCTTGATCCTGATGCGCGCATCCCGATGATCCATCCTCCCCCCTCTCAAGGCCTTGATGATGGCGTTTAGGGTCTCCAGGAAGGCGATGTCAAGGGTCCAGCCCACTAGGTAGGATGCCAGCCTCTCCCAGCCCGGCTCCTGGAGGATGAAGGCCGCTATCACCGAGCTGTCAATGACCCTCACGGTCCTCCCTCACCGACTTAGCCGCAAAACCCTTCTCAACGCCGCCCTTCGTCCTCTTCAATAACTCTATTACCTGCCTCAGGTTCTCCTCCGCCTCCTCCTGCCTCACCCTCTCCTCTATGAAGCGCCGGATCTCGCTCGGCCAGTCCACCCTATCCCTCAGCCTCCTCATCCTCTCCTTAAGCTCCCTGGGAACCTTAACAGCAACGATTTCACTCACAGTTAACCATAAGTATAACCAATATTTAAACCTGGAGGTAACCAGGTTCTAACGTTTTTTCAGACCAAGCAACCCTAACACTAACCACAGCCGGGATGTCCGGCCTTTAACCGTTATTAGGTGGCTCTGGCTGTGTGGGGCTGGGATGGGTAGGAGGATTAGGGCCCAGAGGCTTGGAAGGGGCTCGCCGACCTTCAAGGCATCCCTCAGGAGGAGGTATGAGGTCGGGTATCCGAGCCAGCTCATCAGGTCTAGTGGAACCCTCATCGGCTATGTGAGGAGCCTCGAGCATGACCCTGGGAGGGGGGCGCCGGTGGCCGAGATATCCCTAGAGGATGGGAGGAGCTTCGCAGTCGTCGCAGTCGAGGGCATGCATGTGGGCCAGGTTATTCAGATGGGTGAGGAGGCCGAGGTCAAGCCAGGTAACATAGTGCCGCTTGGCAGGGTCCCTGAGGGAACCGTGGTCTCGATGATTGAGCATAAGCCGGGTGATGGTGGGAAGCTTGTCAGGGCTGCTGGAACCTACGCCACGGTCATGTCACAGACAGGTGGGAAGACAATCCTGATGATGCCCTCCAAGAAGATGGCCGAGGTAAGCTCCAAGTGCCTAGCCATGATAGGCGTGGTGGCCGGCGGAGGAATGAAGGACAAACCCTTCCTCAAGGCCGGGAAGAAGTATCACTGGATGACCGCAAAGCATAGGCCCTACCCGAGGACACGTGGGGTAGCCATGGTTGCGGCCCTGCACCCCTTCGGGGGGACGAGGAAGAAGCTTGGGAGACCTGAGACCGTCTCGAGGAACGCTCCGCCTGGAAGGAAGGTCGGCCTCATAGCTGCTAGGAGGACGGGGAGGAAGAAGAGGTAGCCCCTCCGGCTGCGGCCTTCACCCTCGACCTAAGCTCCCCAATCATCTCGCCCAGCTCCTCCGCAGCATCCACGGCCTCCTCCACAACCCTGCCCTCATCCAAGGTCTTCACAACCCCATCCTCCATAACCACCTCACCGTTCACCACAACGTTCCTGACCTGAAGACCGCTCGAATGGTTAATCAGGGACTCCACGGGGTCTCCTGGAAGCATGGGGCACCTGCTGCTCCATTCCAGGGTTATTATGTCGGCGAGGTATCCTGGGCTGAGCCTCCCAACCCTCATGTGTATCGCCTTGCCCGGGTTCTCGGTCAGCATGCGGAGGCATGTCCATGAGTCGAGCTGGGTCTTGTCATGGTAGAGGGAGTTTGACGAGGCCTTCACGACCGCCCTACCCACACGTGCCTGCTCAAACAAGTCAAGGTTACACCAAATCCCGCCGTCGCTCCCAAACCCCACGTTAACGCCCGAGGCAAGCATCGAGTCAATCCTCGGCAGACTCATGAGCCTCGCATCAACCATGGGGCACCAGGCAACCGAGGCGCCTGACCTGGCCACCATGCCGACCTCAACCGGGCTGAGGTAAATCATGTGCGAGGCGAGGACCCTCCCGTCCAGGAAGCCCCTCCTGAACAGCAGCTCCACGGGCCTCACCCCATATCTCTCGAGGCACCAGTTCACCTCCACCGTGTCCTCGGCCAGGTGGATGGTTAGGTAGGTTCCCCTCTCCTCTGCGAGGGTCCTTAGCTCCTCGACGAGCCTGAGTGTGTCGAGCATGAGTTCCCTGAGGGAGAACCAGACCCTGACCCTGCCGCCCCCCCTTCCATCCCACTCCTCAAAGAGCCTTCTATTGGCCTCCACGACCTCCTCCGTGCCGAGATACATGGGGAGACCAGGGTCCAAGTCTATGTTGCTCCTAGTCACTATCCCCCTCATACCAGACTCGGCCACGGCCTCGGCTATGGCATCCGGGTGAGGCCCCCCAGCCTCCACGAAGCATGTAGTCCCACTCCTAATCATCCCAAGCATGGTTAGGAGGGCTGAGGCCTTGACATGCCTCCGCTCCAGACCCGCCTCGAAGGGTATCAGCATGGTCAGCCAGATTGGGGGGAGGGCGAGCAGCCCGTCATCAACCCAGTTCCTCAGGAAGTATTGGGCG
>JAHSRM010000062.1 GCA_021650775.1 Candidatus Benthortus lauensis | reverse complement strand
GGATACAGCACCGAGAGGTTCAGGGTCCTTACATGGAGGGTCATGGTGGAGAGAGGTCCCAGACACAGGGTAGAGGCAGACGTAACAGTCCAAGCAAACGGGGACGTGGTTCACGGAGTAGGAGAGGGGGTAGGACCAGTCCACGCCCTAGACCTGGCGCTCAAGAACGCCCTACTCAGAAGACTCCCAGAGCTGAGAGAAGTCCAGCTCACAAACTATAAGGTCTCGGTGGTGGACACCGACAGCGGGACAGGGGCAGCCGTAAGAGTCTTCATAGAGTTCAGCGACGGAAAAGAATCATGGGCATGCACAGCATACTCAAGAAACATAATAGAGGCAAGCCTCAAAGCACTCGTAGAAGGATACACATACAAACTCGTATTACAGGAAGCCAAGATAGAAGGAAAAACATAATTTAACTTACCTTAACACAACCTAAAACGACTTATGCAACTCAAGTTCCTCCTAATGCCCCTCATACTTCTTATGCTTCTCCTCGGCCTATTCTCGGGCCTAGAGCGAATAGGACTCAACATAGCTCCCTTAACAATTAATCCTAGAATCCATGGACAAATAATGATAATCCTACTCGGCTTCATAATATCGATGGAGCGAGGGGCTGCTCTCAGAAATATAGTCTGGTGGAGCGCCCCCATGCTCTTGGCCCTTGCAGGCTTATTACAAATAATAGGGGTAGATGGATTTTCATTAACATTGCTTCTAATTGGTTCATTGATTTTTCTCGTAGAGTCTCTCTACATAGTCAGACATCATCATGCACCCTATACCTATATGATGGCCCTGGCGTCGTCTCTCTTCCTGCTAGGAGTCTTAACATGGATACAGGGCTCCTTCACATCCTCGATACCTGCCTGGATAGGGTTTTTAACCCTAACCATAATATCTGAAAGACTAGAACTATCTAGAATGGCTGTTAAGCCGGGTATCCAGAGACTCCTAATAGTCATCGGAGGGCTAACCCTTCTTAGCACGTTAATCCTAATGGTAGACCTTAGCACATCACCTATCTTCGGATTCCTACTACTAACATCAAGTATATGGTTGCTAAGATATGATGTAGCTAGAGCAGGGCTGAAGACTACGGGATTCCGAAGATTCATGGCCATTAACCTACTAACGGGTTATTGCTGGCTAGCTACTTCTGGAGCGGCCTGGATACTCTACCCCTTTCTTAAACATCCATACATGACCGATATAGTCCTTCATTCATTCTTCCTAGGCTTTGTCTTCCACATGATTATCGCCCACGCACCTCTAATAATACCATCAATATTTGGCGGAAGAATAAGATATAACCCGGCCTTCTATCTCCCAACATTGCTGCTAAACATATCTTTAATATCCCGTGTTGTAGGCGGCTTGCTTCTCGATACAGCTCTAAGACAGGCTGGCGGGCTATTAAATATCGTCGCCGTGCTCCTGCTTCTCCCAAATATCCTGTATATACTTGTAGGCAGGTGATTACATATGATTATTTTAAACTTCCTGATATGTATGGCAACATGAATATATCACCCCCATCCCTTTACTACTCCCGAGAACCATGGGTGTAGTGAAAAAGTCTGATAATGGGAAAAAGGTTAGCAGAAGAAAGTTCATAGCGGCTACCATAGGCGGCTTAGCGGTAGGTGGAGCCGCGGGATTTACGTTGTCAAGGCTGACCGCTCCTGCGGCGCCGTTCCCGAGGGAGATCCAGGACGTTATATCCGAGCGGAAACTAGAGCCAGACCATGTATATGGTGCGCTGAAGACGTATGTTCCAGGCGGTTGGCAGGACGAGTTTATAATGTTCTCCTCCGGAGGCCACAGTGGCCAAGTTCTCGTATTCGGCATCCCCTCGATGAAGTTATACCGAGTAATAGCTGTGTTCACCCCGGAGCCTTGGCAGGGGTACGGTTACGGCGATGTAAAGACTATGAAGTTGCTCGAGAAGGGTAGCAATGGCATAAGATTCCTCACACTAGGCGACACCCATCATCCCGAGATAAGCAGGACAAACGCCGAATTCGATGGAGAATGGCTATTCATAGGAGATAAGCTAAACGCCCGTAAGGCCTCGATAAGCCTGAAAGACTTTGAGACCAAAGACATAGTAAAGATACCTAACACGCAGACCCAGCACGGAGGAGCATGTGCCTCGCCAAACACCGAGTATGTCTCCTGTGGAAGCCAATTCCCAGCCCCATGGGAGCCAGGAAGAGGATACAAACCTGGAGTAACCTACGTTCAGCTAACAGAAACAAACTACCAGGAATACTTCAGAGGAACCATGACCTTCCTCCGATTCGATAGAAGAACCGGTAAATTCGACCTAGCCAATAGCTTCCAAATAGAGTTGCCACCATACATGCAGGACCTCGAGATTATTGGGTGGGGACCAAGCGATGGATGGGCATTCACAAACTCTATCAACACTGAGATGGCTATAGGCGGCGTCCTCGAGGGGCGGCCACCATTAGAAGTAGCTGCCTCACAAAACGACTTCGACTACCTACACATAGTCAATTGGAAGAAGGCGGAGGAAATCGTAAGAGCTGGTAAAGCGAAGGAGATGAATGGAATAAAGGTGATAACGCTTGACACAGCGATAAAGGAGGGCATCCTGTTCTTCGCCCCCGAGCCCAAGAGCCCCCACGGATGTGATATAAGCCCAAGCGGAAGATACATCGTCATAGGAGGGAAACTCGATCCACAAGTAACAATTTACGACATTGAAAAGATAAAGGAAGCCATAGCGGACCAGAGGTTCCAGGGTGAAGACCCATATGGAGTCCCGATACTGCGTTTCGAGGATGTCAAAGCCGCACAAATAGAGGTTGGGTTAGGGCCGCTTCACGATGAATTCGACGATAAGGGTCATGGATACGTAAGCTGCTTCATCTCAAACGAGGTTGTGAAATACACTCTAGGCCCACCAGACTACACGGGAGACAAGCCATTCCAAGTAGTCGATAGAATACCGATACACTATAACATCGGACACTTAGCGACCCCCGAAAGCAATTCACCATCCCCCAAAGGGAAATACCTAGTCGCACTCAACAAATGGTCTGTGGACAGGTTCCCGAACGTCGGCCCACTTCTACCACAAAACTTCCAGCTAATCGATATCTCAGGAGAGAAAATGAGGCTACTATACGACTGCCCAATAGGGCTAGGAGAGCCCCACTATGCGAAAATTATATCAATCGAGAAGCTAAAACCACTCGAAGTCTATGAGATGGGAACAGACCCAGAGACGTTCTCCAAGCATCCGCAATACGTTGAGGGCAAGGTAGGATATGAGAGAAAGAAGGAGGGCGACAGATGGGTCACAGAAGTTTGGATGACGCTTATCAGAAGCACCATAACGCCTGACATAATTAGATGTAAGCAAGGAGACCTAGTAAGAATACATATGACAAACATCGAGACTACAAAAGACGCTACACACGCATTTGCCGTGGCCGAATACAATGTAATGGCAAGCATAGAGCCGGGTGAAACGGCGACCGTCGAATTCGTAGCCGACAAGCCAGGCGTATTCGCATACTACTGCGTCGAGTTCTGCTCACCCCTACACCTAGAGATGGCGGGATGGCTTGAAGTAGAACCGGTGTAAATCCATGCCCGTAAAAAAATCCATAATTTTTTCCATCATTATCATCATAATTATAGTATCCATATCGGCATTTTACCTAACCACGCTTCAAACATCCGAGGAATTACCCGAATTAACAATAATGCTAGGCCAGGAAAAATGTAAAAGATGCGAGATGATAATTAGCGATATAAGGTATGCCGCCGCCATGTATGTAGCTGATAGCATTAACGATTGGTGGAAATACGACGACATAGGAGAAATGGTTCTCGATTACCTCGAGTATAGACATAAATACGAAATTAAGGCAATAAAGGTTCATGATTTCCCTACAGGAGAAGCGGTAGACGCCGTTAAAGCATGGTATGTTTCGGCTAACCTCACAAAACTAAGGACCCCTATGGGGTATGGAGTTATAGCCTTTAAGGAGAGGACTCAAGCCGAGAAAGCTGCCCTAGAATATGATGGAGAGGTTCTCGACTGGAATAAGTTAATAGAAAGGATTCCTAATATTAAATCTGGTGAATAAGCATGAAGGTCAAAGAAATAATGATAAGAGTCGTTCCACCAATCCTCGTCATAATCTCGCTCTTCACACCCTTCTGGGGAATCTCCATGAAGGCACCATTCCTAGCACAGCCCCTAACAGTAGAAGTATATCCTCTATTCGGACTTAAAGGAGACCTAAAGAACGTGAACGTCGTTAATCACTATGTTGGCCTCGGAGAAATATCCCCAGAAAAAATACCAGAACTACAATACATACCCTACGTCTATCTGACCCTTATAGCCTTATCGATAATTGCTGGCATATTAAATGAGAAAGGAAAAACATTCTACCTGGTGTGGTTAATATACGTAGTCCTGTTGGCAGGGGTCCCCATCTACGCCTATATCTGGATGTATAACTACACCCATACGATAAACCCGAACGCCCCCATAGAGATAGAGCCCTTCGACCCTCCATTCTTCGGAGTCCATAAAATCGCAAACTTTGACATAACAAGCTATCTAGGACCAGCATTCTTCCTACCCCTAGTCTCAGCTATAATCCTGATAACACCAAAAATAAGAAACCGGGGAGAAAGCAAAAATGAATAAGATAAACTTCATTCCATTAATAATCTCCCTCCTTATACTCCCCGAGATAATCTACGCAAGCAATACAACTCCTTCCCCCATAAACCTACAAGAACTAATAGAAAAAGCAGAGCCATACTCAACGCTGATAATTCCGAGAGGAGTTTATTACGGTCCCCTGATAATCACCAAGCCGCTCAAGATAATAGGAGAAGGATGGCCCACGATAGACGGAAGAAAGAAGGGAGACGTAATAATAGTTGAGGCAAACGATGTAACTATCACAGGTCTAAGAATAATAAATTCCGATGAATGGTATGGAAGTGATGCGGCTGGAATAAAAATAAAAGCAAACAACACTCTAATATTCAACAACATTATCGAGAATGTTCTATTTGGAATATACCTGCAAAATTCATGGAACAGTATCATAAGAAACAACATTATCTCAAGTTTTAAGGAGAAGAGCCTTAATGACAGGGGATATGGCGTATATCTATGGTATAGTTTCAACAACACCGTGGAATCAAACAGAATAAGCTATTCAAAAGACGGAATCTATAACGAACACGCATACAATAATACGCTAAAAAATAACTACATAACCAATTCACGGTATGGCATCCATCTAATGTATTCTGACGACTATATTATCAAAGATAACATAGTTACACGTAATCTAGTTGGAATGGCTTTGATGTATTCTATTAACCTGCATGTAATTAATAATACTGTGGCAAATAATAAAGGGCTGGTTGTAAGTGAGGGGATATTCATAAGAGAGGCTGGGAATGTAACTCTAAGAAAGAATATTATCTATGGTCATTTCCTCGGCTTAGACATAACTTATTCTCCTTACCCACCCGAAACAACTTATCTACGTGTGGAAAACAATTTGATAGCATTCAATTATGTTGGAGTGAGGATTGACTCGGAATCACGTGGAAAATTCCGTGGTAATGATTTTGTAGAGAATATGGAGCAGATACTCCTTGAGGGATACTATACCCCAAATATCCACTGGGAGGGCAATTTCTGGAGCGATTACAAAGGAGCTGGAGACTCACCTCACGTTGTCCAGAGCATTGCCGAGGACCTAATAGACCAGAATCCAAACCTAAGACTCTTCATGTATAGTCCAGCATACCTAACCCTAGAACTTATGAAGAAAACATTACCAATCAATCCAAGAATCAAGGCCATCGACATATACCCATCAACAAAACCGCACAACAATCTTCCAGAGAATATCTCAAAGCTAACACCTGAATGGCTTATCGCTGCAATAATTTTAACTGTTCTACCCATAATATCAATTATACTAATTTTAAGGGGAGGTAACCATGATAGAAGTAAGGGAGGTATCTAAGCGGTTTAAGAATTTCACAGCCCTCAACAATGTTTCCCTCGACGTGGGTGAAGGAGAGCTGGTTCTCCTCCTAGGCCCTAATGGTTCGGGAAAGACCACGCTCTTAAGATGTATGATGGGGCTAATATCCTTTCAAGGAAAAATATTGATAAAGGGATATGACGTTAAGAAAGAACTAAAGAAGATTAGGAAGATTATGGGCTACCTACCCCAGACAATAAGTTTATACAGTGATATGACATGCACCCAGCTTCTCGACTTTTTCTCAAACTTAAGAGGTGTTGATGTATATTTAGAAGATGTTTTAGAGCCTCTTGGACTTATGGATAAAGCTGATACGAAGGTTGGCGAGCTTTCAGGCGGAATGCGGCAGAAACTTGGCATAGCTTTAACTCTACTCGGAGACCCTGACGTAATTCTAATGGATGAGCCGTTTAGCAACCTTGATGCTGAGAGTAAATCTGACGCCATCAAGTTAATTCTGGATTTAAGAAGACGGGGAAAGACAATAATAATCTCAACCCATACCATAAGCGGGCTACTACCAATATCAGATAGGATAATCGTTTTAGATAAAGGTAGAATACTGAAGTCATCAAGACCCATGGAGATATTATCTATAATGAATCCTAGCTATAAAATCCACGTATATCCTAAAGAGAAGATTAACCTTAAGGTAGATAACGTTGAACATCACCCCACAGGATGGATCACTATAACTACTACAGATCTTATAGGTGTTCTCAGGGATATAACCGGGGCAATTGAAGGTAAGATCATAGTTGAGGAACCTAGTGTAGATGAGTTAATCATGAGGATAAAGGGTGGGGTGTGAAGATGGCCTTCACAGCACTTCTTCTCAAAGAAATACGTGACTCGTTTAGAAATAAGTGGCTGATCCTCTATACCGTGTCTTTTGCTGCATTAGGATTAACATTCTCATATTATGGATACATGGGATTAGGGGTCTTAGGGTTTAGGGCGTTTGGAAGAGTTTCCGCAGCCTTAGTTAATATGGCTTTATACATGATACCTCTTATGTCCATGTCTTTGGCCGGCCTATCAATAGTTGGTGAACGTGAAAAAGGAACATTAGAAATAATCTTATCTCAGCCTGTGTCTAAAAATGAGATAATCCTGAGCAAGTTTCTAGGCATAACTGTCTCGATAACTTTAGCAACAATGTTGGGATATGGAATAGCATCATGGTATCTGTGGATGTTTCTTTCATCAGCAGATCTGTCAATATACCTCCTAATAGTATCGGGTTGCTTGGCATTAGCAGCTTCTTTAACAGCATTTGGACTAATAATATCTGTTATCTCGAGAAGCCGATTCGAAGCATTAGGCATAATTCTCCTCTCATGGCTTTTCCTACTCATAATCTATGAATTTATCATCATAGGGCTAACTATCACGATGAAGATACCCCTACAAGACCTAGTATTCTTGGTTATGATTAACCCTGTTGAAGCCGCCCGACTCCTCATGATATCTTTCATAGATCCATCCCTACTTCTTCTCGGTCCCTCAGGAATCTACCTAACCGAATTATTTAAGGCGGCCCTACCTTACATCTTATTAGGAAGCTTATTAGCATGGACATTAGGATCATTAATAATTTCCATGAAGATCTTTAATCTTCAAGACCTATAGACTCATAAGCTAGCCCTTTGGTTCCCTGACATGTTAGGAGGCATGCTATATCATGTTTTTATAGTGGTCCAATAAGCATATCTACATGGATTTGCGTAAGAATGGTTTGGCGCTTTCAACAAGCGCTAAGATAGGTATAGTTGTGGCGGTAGTAGTTGTTGCGGCTGCTATTGTAGGTATAATGTTCTTGATGCCTGGAGGTCAGGCGCCGACGCCCGCCGAGGGTGCAGGAGAACGGGAACTCATAATTTATGGCGGCGAGATATCGGTCAATAAGTATGGATACGGGTTCTCGCCAGATGAATTAACTTCCCCAGGGCCTGACATCGTATTAAAGGTTGGAGAAAAAACCAAGATTACATTCAAGAACGTTGGAAATCTACCCCATACATTAGCTATATCAAATGAGAAGCGATTCGATGCGACACCTTTATTCGGAGTCCAGATAGGAACACCAACCTCTCCGATAGGGCCTGACGGAGAAAGATCTGTATCAATAATCCCAAAGCAAGCCGGCGAATTCCTTTACATATGCCAAGTGCCAGGACATATCGAACTAGGAATGTGGGGCAAAGTAATAATACAAGGATAAATGGAAGACAACCTCCTCAACATAACATACCTTGATTTTTCCCATATTTAGACCCCTTAAAATATAAATCGTAGACATGAAAGTTTATCTGAATTTATTTTCATGATTATAATTTTGTTCAGATTTATGAAATTGTATGCAATAAAAGACAAGGCGTTAAATTCCACGTATTATATAAGGTGTATGCATGACGGGGAAAATATCCGAGAATACTGGTGATGATCAGGTAAGTAGACGTGAGGCTCTAGCGTCTATGTGTAGTTTCGCTGTGGGCGTTGCTTTGACGGGGTCTCTATTAGCGGAGAAATCCGAGGTTTCTGAGGAGTTAGGTGATAAGAGATGGGCTATGGTAATAGATGTCTCTAAATGTTATGGGTGTTATGCATGTTTGGCGGCATGTGCTGCAGAGAATAATGTTCCCATAGGCGTTTTCAGAACCTGGGTTGAACGTTATGTAAAGGATGATGGCGGCGTAATATTTGTTCCTAAGATGTGCAATCACTGCGATGAGCCTTCATGCGTTGAAGTATGCCCGGTTAATGCCACGTATAAAGCAGCCAATGGCGAGGTTCTCGTGGATGATACAGTATGCATAGGATGTGGAGCCTGCATCCAAAACTGCCCGTATGGCGCTAGATTCTTCAATCCAATTAAGGGAGTCGCTGATAAATGCACTTTATGCTCTCATAGAATCTACGAGGGTAGATTACCTGCTTGTGTTGAAGCATGTCCAACCGGGGCTAGAATATTCGGAGACATTAATGACCCTGAGAGTGAAGTTTCGAAGCTTGTAAGGAATAACTCGGTATCCAGGTGGAAGCCATGGACAGGCAACAAGCCTATGGTCTTTTACATAGGACTTCCTGAAGAAGCTAATCGATAGGAGGTGACGTGTGATGGAGCAGTTCATATACCCGAATGAAATGGCCCAACCGGTTATATGGGGTGTGTTGATAGCAATCTATCCGTATATAACGGGGCTGGTGGCAGGAGCATTCATAGTTAGCTCATTAGCATACGCACTTGGGAAGACCAACTACAAGAAAATAGCTGGAATAGCGGTTCTTCTATCATTCACCCTTCTCTTAATAGCCTCTCTACCTCTTATAGCTGACTTGAAGCAGCCTGACAGAGCATGGGAGATCTTCACCAGACCCCACTTGATTGCCACCCCCCAATATCCAAACGTTTCACCAATGGCAGTATTCGGGTTCCTGCTAATAAGCTACATAATCCTAATGGCCGTCGAGATAATCTTTATCTGGAGAGCCGATATGGTCGAAAAAGCTAAACAAAACACTAGACTTAAACCTCTTTACAAATTGCTCTCATTAGGCGCTAGAGAGGTTACCGAAAATATGCTGAGAAGGGATAAAAAGATAGTGACTGTTCTTGCATTTATAGGAATACCATTAGCAGCATTATTCCACGCCTACGTAGGCTTCTTATTCGGAAGTATCAAGGCGAGAATCCTATGGGCAACTCCATTCATGGCGGTCGATTTCCTTGTGTCAGCAATAGTATCAGGAATAGCAATACTAATCATAGTCTACTATGCCTTCGCATCATATGCGAAGAAACTTGACAAAGGCGTAGTATATGGCTTAGCTGGATTACTCGCTTGGACACTGCTTATCGACCTTGCTCTTAAGGGAACGGACGAACTCTATAGGGCTTATCATAGAACCGCTAGCTGGCCTTATCTACATGCATTAAAGTTTGAGATAATGGTAGCAACAGGTATAATAGAATTTATAATAGGGGGCGCTATTCCGCTTATACTGCTTCTAATACCCAGGCTAAGGAAGAATCTACTAGCAATTCTCACGTCATCCTTCCTAGCCCTACTCGGAGTGCTAGCATATAGATGGAACATGGTAATAGGCGGTCAAATAATATCAAGGACAGAGCAAGGACTACTATGGTATAATATGCCGATATTTGGGAAGGAAGGGCTTATCGCAGCTCTCAGCATATTCGCGGCAGGAGTATTCGTATTCACTATACTTTCTTGGATTTTCCCATGGGATGGAAAGTATGCTACTGGTGATATGGGAGGTGAAGGAGAGTGAGTAGCCGGAGAGACCTGTTAAAAGGTATAGTTGCCGTCGCATCACTAGGAGCATTTCTAGCAGGATACTATCCGACTATAGAACAGATATTTAAGCCAAAACGCCAGCTCTATCAACCAGACCCCCAGAAGGGAGCAAACGTAAGATATGTTAACTCAGTCTGCTTGGGATGCAATGTAAGATGCGGGATTACTGTGCGTGTAGTAGATTATAATGGTGTTGAAGTAATCGAGAGAATAGAGGGAAACCCATATCACCCATACAATAGAGCAGTATCCTATGATAAACAGGTAAAACGTTATACCCAGCTAGACTACCGAACGCCAGTAGAAGATGCATTAACCAAATGGCATGGAACGCTATGTGCAAGAGGACAAGATGGAATACACTACGTATATGACCCATATAGAGTGGTTAAACCGTTAAAGAGAGCAGGTCCACGTGGAAGCGGAAAATGGAAAGTGATATCTTGGGAACAACTGATAAGAGAAGTTGTTGAGGGTGGCGTGATAGAAGAAACTGGCGAGAAGCTACCAGGACTCAGAGAGTTCTTTGTCTACGGTAAACTAAAACAAGCAGGAGTAGAAGATCCCAATGAGATACTCTCACAAATTAAGGAAGATGTAAAAGAACTGATGAATAAGGCGAGAGATGACAAGATAAGCTATGAAGATCTCATAAAAGCTATTGAAGAGTTTAAGTCAAAATGGTCATCTAAGCTAGGTCAGATAGGGCTGAGCCTAGAAGATGTTCTAATAAATCCTGATAGACCGGATTTGGGATTCCTTGCAAACAAGATAGTCTTTGTAAGAGGACGAGGTCAGGGACATGCAGACTACTTTTACAAGAGGTGGGTATATGCTCTCGGAAGCGTGAATATGCTCCGTCATACCTCAGCATGCCAACTGGGTTATTATGCTGGCAACAAGCTCTGGGCAGGATACCATGACATTAATGCAGATGTAATGGGAGCTAAGGTAGTGATAATGGCTGGAGTAAGTATGGGGAGGCAGCATCCAGGAGCCACGGGCCAGGGACTGTTGATTGAGAGAGCTGTAGAAGGCGACGTTAAGGTTTACTATGTAAACCCGACAGCGCCGAGAACATTGGGAACCAGAGGAACGATGGTATGGGTTCCGATAAAACCTGGTGAAGACGCAGCACTAGCAATGGGCATGGTTAGATGGATTATCGAGAACAATAGATTCGATGAAGAATTCCTATCCATCACAAACCTTGAAGCAGCCAAGAAGATAAGGGGCTACCCAGTTCATACAAACGCTACATGGCTAGTAATATTTGAGAAGGGACACCCTAGATTCGGCGAATTCCTAAAGGCCTCCGATATAGGAGTCGAAGACTCCGATAAACCAGTAGTATCCGTAAACGGCACCCTAACAGTATATGACGCTGTTGAGAAGGCTGATATAGAGTTTAGTGGAAGAGTAAGGCTAACATCAGGGGAGGAGGTATTAGTTAAGACTCCATTCCAGATATTAAAGGAAGAAGCATTCAGCAGAACGCTCGAAGAATGGTCGTCAATATGCGGCGTGCCAGTCAAAACGATTATAGAGATGGCCCGAGACTTCACCGCAGCAGCACCACAGGCATCAACATATATACATAGAGGCGTCGGCATGCATCCCAACGGCGAATATTCGGTATGGGTATTCAGAACACTTGACATACTGATAGGAAATCTAAACAAGAAAGGTGGATTAATGGCCAGGGCTTCTCACACAAAATACAATGACTATCTATACAGCACTGGCTATAAGAAACATTTCGGAGAACCACCCCACTTCGGGCCGCCAATTGATAGGCATAAATACGAATATGAGAACACCCTGGAATACTGGCTCAAAGTTAAGAAAGGTGAAAATCCATACCCGGCTAAAAGACCGTGGTATCCTTTAACACCCGAAGAAAGCTATACGGAGCTTTTCGCCGGAATCTCCGAGAACTATCCATACAGTATAGGAGCACTAATAATGTATTATGCAAATCCAGTCCTTTCTGCGAACTATGGGATAAAATTCATAGAAGTCCTAAAAGATACTAAGAAGATACCGCTATTCATAGCCATAACAACCACAATAAATGAAACCTTTATGTATGCTGACTATATAGTTCCTGACACCACGTATCTCGAGACAGGGACGCTTGGAATGCAGTATCTATACGCTAATAGTGGAGGGGGGACGCTGGAAGAGGGATGGAGGTCTCCCGCAATCCTTCCTCTCACAGAACACATAGGAAAATGCCCCAATGGACACGATAGATGGGCCAGTATGTGGGAGTTTCTCATAGATGTGGCCAAGGCTTTAGGAGCCCCAGGGTATGGAGACAAAGGAATACCTGGAGTTGCGGAGAAAAAATATGAAGGCCAATGGTTCCCCCTCCACTGCCTCTGGGAATACATAATGAGGGTATACGCAAATGGAGCCATGGACGCAAAGGATCGTGGATTAATACCTGAAGATGTTCCAGAGTCAGAGATTAAATTCGTCGAAAAGAACTATCCAATAGCTAAGTTCAAAGATATTGTGCCGGAGGATGAGTGGAGGTATATAGCATATGCCCTTGCAAGGGGAGGAATTTTCACAAAATATGAGGAATCATTCGATGAACGTGGATACTCGAAACGTAAGCCCTTCGGAGATGGAGTAGCAAAACTATGGAACGAGAAGCTTGCCAAGACCCGTAACAGCATAACTGGTGAGAAGTTCTATGGAGGGCCCAAATATATTCCAGCGGCAACATACGCCCCCGTGGATGGAAAAGGAGGAATAGGATTAGCAGGCACACCATTAAGAGAGATATGGCCAAGACGTGAATGGCCCCTAACATTAGTATACCTAACAGGGCCTCTCCTAACAAAACATAGAAGCCTGTTCTACTACTGGATACGTCAGGTTATCCCCGAAAACTTCGTATTAATTAATCCAGAGGATGCGAAGAAAGCAGGAATAAAGAACATGGAGATAATAGAGATTGAGACACCATACGGCGTCATAACAGCGACGGCTGTAGTAGAACCTACAGTAGCAAAAGGAGTCATAGCAATACCCTACGGGCTCGGAAGGTGGTCGGACACAGTAATCAAGAAGCCAAAATACATAAAAGACATAAAAGACCCTACGATAAGAAGTATATTCGAAGAAATTCCAGACAAGGTAATCATACCCGAAGAGGCGGTCAATCCTCTCAGAAAACTACCCAAACTCGTTAAACAATTACTCTTCACCAAGAGTCCCGCAGATTACTACACAACAGGCCTCAAGCCAGATGAATGGAGATTTAACGGTGTAACACCCAACCTCATACAGGCGGCAGACCCGTCCCTCGGCAACTGGCCACTCCTAAGCTGGATAGGAGCAGCACAAGCATACTTCATAACACCAACAAAAATAAGGCCGACAGGCCGAGAAAAGAAGCTAGAAGTTCCACAGATAATCTGGTAAAAACCCTTAATTATTTTTAACAAATCTTAAGACAATGAATGAGAACAAATTAATTAACGCTAGACGCACATTCTACACAACCCTCTACACATTATTTAGACTTCTTGAAATCAAAGATCCAAGCACTTTGATTATTTTGGAGAAGATAAAAGAACTCGGATGCAATATTGATCCAAAAGAAATATTACATAACGCATATAGGGAGATTCCAAACTTCCTAGGAAGAAAAATACGTAAAGACCTGGATCCAGCTGCTCGAAAACTATATCCCATGACTATAAACGAGTTTTATAGAAATGCTGGATATGAATATTTGTCGGCAAAGCCTGATCATTTAACAACGATGTTAGCCTTCATGGTCCAATTGATAATGGACGAGGGAGCAAATGTGTTAATGAAGCGTGAAGATGAAAAGGTCAAGATAAGGAGAATCCAACATAGATTTCTTAACGTGCATCTTATACCATTACTTGTAAATTATGAGGAAAATGACATAATAAAACAGCTGGTCAAATGTATAGAGAAATATGTTAGAAATGATCTAAAACTGCTGCATAGCCTGCTTACGGGCGATGACAAGACTTAGTATAAAGTTCAGCTTTCTACGGGAGCGATTGTTTAAAGAAATATGTAGGTAAGATTATGCTTTTACTTTGGAGAATCTTTTTTCTACGTCGTCCCAGTTTACTATGTTCCACCAGTTGTCTACGTAGCTGGCTCTGTCGTTTTTGTATTGTAGGTAGTATGCGTGTTCCCATACGTCTAGTGTTAGTAGGAGTGGTAGGTTGGGTGGGTGCATGAAGTTTTGTTTCTCGACTTGGTAGATGATTAGGGTGTCGGATTCCTGGTCGTAGGTTAGGATGGCCCATCCAACTGCCTCAACGGTCTTGGCGGCGGTGCTGAACTGCTTCTTGAATGCCTCGAAGCTTCCGAAGTCTTTGTTTATCTGGTCTGCTATCGCTCCTCCGGGGGTTCCTCCGCCTTTTCCCGGCGGGGCCATGTTTGGCCAGAAGACACTGTGGAGCTTATGCCCGCTTAGGTTGAAGCTCAGGTCCCTTAGCACAGCCCTTATCCCCTCCTGCGACTCTCCCTTCCTCAGCTTCTCCAACCTCTCAAGAGCCTGGTTCGCACCATTAACGTATGTCTGATGATGCTTGGTGTGGTGCAGCCTCATTATCTCCTCAATTATATACGGCTCCAAGGCATTATACGCATAGGGTAATGGGGGAAGCTCATACTTCTTGGTCATGCTGGCTCTGTTTTCCCTAGCTGGATAAAAAGATAACATATATACACCGTGTTGTGGGCGTCTGCTTGAAAAAAGGGGAGTGCCGGCTCCTTGGACCCCAGGGTGTTCGCCGAGATTCTGTCGGAGCTTGAGAGGCGTTATAGGCCTAATAGGCCTGAGCATGTTGGGAGCAGGGATCCTTTCAAAGTCTTGATAGGGGCTATGCTGTCTCATAGGACTAGGGATGAGCAGACCGACGAGGCGTATCTAAGGTTGTTCAAGAGATTTAAGGATGCTGGGGAGCTTGCCTCGGCGCCCGTCCGGGAGATTGAAAGGCTTATACGGCCTGCCGGGTTCTATAGGGTGAAGGCTAGGAGGATAAAGGAGGTTTCCAGGATAATCTTGGAGAGGTATGGTGGGAGGGTTCCGAGGAATAGGGATGCCCTGCTCAGTTTGCCGGGGGTCGGGGAGAAGACGGCCGACATAGTGCTGTCCGTGGCCTTCGGGCTGCCGGAGATAGCCGTAGACACCCACGTGGAGACCATAGCGAAACGCCTCGGGATAGCGGATGAGAAGGATGGATACGGTGAGGTAAAGCGGAAGCTCGAGGAGCTGACCCCCGTGGAGAAGCGTAGATACCTCAACATGCTGTTGGTCAGGTTTGGCAGGGAGATTTGCAGAAGCCCTAGACCCAGATGCGAGGTATGCCCCTTCACCAGATACTGCAGATACTACTCGGCTACTCGAAGAGCCTCGAGATAACCCTGACGGATGAGAGAGAGGCGTCTATGAACCTTAGGAACGAGTTTAAGGCGGCTCTGAGAGCGGTTAGGTCCCTTGACTCAACCCTCAGCCTAACACCCTCCGGAACCCTCTCCAAGTAAACCTTAACCCTCCTGCTCGGCACATCTAAAGCCTCGGGCGAGACCGACCGGACGATAACCTCGGCCTCCTCCCCATCCATGTAGAGGGTTATTGAAGCCTGGAATCTACTTCTTTGTGTGGGGTGTCCAGGCTCCTCCGGCGAAGGTGTATCCGCATTTCCTACATCTCCAGATTCCAATCGAGACCCTCCTTACCCTGGGGTTTCCGCAGCTTGGGCAGGGGTGCCAGGCCCTCTGCTCCCTCTCAATCTCAGCCACCCTCTTCCTCAACGTGGAGCCGTATCTGGCCCCAAACCTCTTAGCAGGGTTACCCTGAATCTTCCCCACCTGGACCAAGGGTCTCTCCCGCCCTATCCGGGGTATGGGGGCATGCTATAAGGATTTAGGGTAATGGTATCCCAGCCGATTCTATGAGCTTCCTCCTAAGCTCCTCCGTCTTCTCGTATGCGAGCTCTGTTATCCTGTCCATTAGGCCTATGGGTATGAGGCCTGGGCTATTCTTCTGTATGGAGACTATGTTCCCCTTCTCATCGGTCCCGACCACGAGGCTGACGTCCAAGACATTCTCCTCCTCTATCTGCGGGTCAACTAGGAGTAGCTCCTTGATTATTCCTATGGTTATTGTCGTGGGTATGGCTGTTAGCTGGAGGCTGAACCGCTCCTCGGTCTTCTCCACCTTCCCATCCTCCCCCACCTCATATCTCGGTATCTTGGCAGTGGCCAGGGCTGCGACGGCGGCTAGCAGGGATGGGTCATAGTAGTTTCCATCATAGTCGAGGACGTAGATGTCTATGAAGAGTATGTAGACCTTCTCGCCTGGGATTATGCAGAGCTTCTCTAGGTCGAGCGCCCCTCCCTCCCTCAGGCTCCTATCAACCACCCTCGCAAGCTCTATTCCTCTCTCGTCGGGGGGCCCTGGCTCGAAGGTTGTGGATGCTAGGGGGAGTAGCTCTGCGTTTACCGTGAATGAGCCTTCCTTGGGTCTGTCGGGGTAGGGTGTCCCAACCTCGGCCTTAATCCCCACGAGTATCTTGGTTCCACCCATGGAGACGAGGGCCGAGCCATCAGCCTTCTCCACGAGGCCCGTCTCTATCCTAACAGGCCTAACCTCGTCAGGTCTCCTACCGTCAAGCCTCTTACCCTGCTGCAGGAGCCTGTATATCTTGTCCTGCATTATCCTAACGGTTAGGCTCTTCTTGGGCTGCATGGGCATGGCCACGCCTCATCCCTCCTCCACGGAGCTATACTTACGCTTCAGGGCCTCCCTCTGCATCTGGTATATCTTGGAGATTCCCTCACGTGCAAGGGCCATGGCTTTCTGGAACTCCTCCCTGCTCAGCCTCCCGTTTAGCTGGAGTAGGACTATCGAGTTTAGCCTGGGTGCCATGGCGACGGGTAGGTCCGCCTCCCCATACTTGTCCTCTATGTCGCATACATCCAGAACCAAGTGGCCTTCCACCTTGCCCACCGCAACGGCTGCTATCATGTCCGCCATGGGTATCCCTGCGTCCGCTAGGGCTAGGGAGGCTGCTGTTAGGCCCGTGGTCCTCGTCCCTCCGTCGGCCTGAATCACCTCAACGTAGATGTCTATGCTCGTTCTAGGGAACTCTTCCAAGAAGACTATGCTCTCCAGGGCCTCCCTAATCACCTTGGATAGCTCCACCTCCCTCCTCGTCATGCCGAGGGGCTTCCTGTCCTCGACGCTGAAGGAGGTCATGTGGTAGCGGCAGTTCAGTATTGCTCTCTCGGGCAGTGCAAGGTGCTTTGGATGGACCTCCCTTGGCCCGAAGACTGCTGCAAAGACCTTCGTCTTCCCGAACTCCACGTATGCTGAGCCGTCGCTCTTGTCCAGGACCCCTACCTCCATCTTTATCGGCCTAAGCTCATCGAGCCTCCTGCCATCAACCCTTACGCCATCCTCGGAGATAAGCTTGGGCTTCTCCATCACCTCTCACCCTCCATGATATTCTTAATCATGTTCTCCACCCTCTCGGTTAAGCCCTGTGTATGAGCCTCAGACTCCACCATCTTGATGGCTGAGATTGCCGCGAACTCGCTCTTGGGGTTAGGGCCTTTAACGATAATCATGCCGTTTCTACCCATGATTATCTCACATCCCGTCAGGCGTTTAATCATGTTTATCATGGAGCCTCTCCTACCTATCAGTCTCGAGACCTTGGCCGGGTGGATTGACACGAGTATGCCCTCCTCAATCTTCTTAACCCTATCGGAGGGGTCGAGCATGACTCCCCTCAACCCGCTCTCCTTAATCTTTGCATATATCACGTCCCCGACCTTCAGGTTGAAGCTCTTGACCTCCCTCCTATCAGGTATCCTCATGTTCCCCGAGAGGTGGCGGCTGAGCATAACCTCGTATCCATTAGGCTTCACGTCGGTTACAATCCCTATCACCCTGTCGCCGGGCTGGGGCTTGTATACACCCTTGAACGCTATCACTGAGACCTTGTTGTTCTTCCTAACGGCTATCCCGACCTGGGCCGCATAGACCTTCCCTCCAATCACGTATGTTCCCTCGCCTCCATGCTTCCCGTTGTCCGAGAGCAGTTGCCCCGGTATCACAACCTCCCTCTCACTGAAGTATAGCGGCATCATCCACCCTCCTCTGGGTTAATCTCAACCCTGCCTGAGGCAAGCTTGTTAAGCCTATCTATCAGGTCTAGGTGGAGTCCTGTGGGAACCTCCACCACGCTTACCCAGCTCCCATCCCTCCTCCACTCCTCCTTGGTTATCTTCCCCATGCTCCTCACGAGGCCGTATGCCTTCCCCACCACGTCTCCAGGAAGCCTTATCCTCAGCTTTATGACGCCTATCTTCAGGGGAAGGACTGGACGGAGCTTCTCTATCACCTTCATGGCCTGCTCCTTCGCATCCTGGAAGGGGTCTATGGAGACTCCGACCTCCTCCATGGCCAGCTCAATCCTCTGGGGCGGGTGAGGCATATTCGTCCTGGGGTCGACTGCGTTCTTGGAGATGAACTCTATTATCTGCCTCCTCTTATCCTCGATTAGCCTCCTCCTCTGCTCGGCGGTGACCTGGACTGTGCCCTCGTTGAGTATTATCTCGGCTATCTTGAGTATGTCGGTTGTCCCGAAGGCCTTCCTAAGGTCTTCCTCGCTGACCCTCGTCCCCTTCCTGGCATCCCTATACACCTCATCATACACCACTATCTTGGAGACAGGTATCTTCTCACCCAGCCTATACTTCAGGGCCTTATCCGGGTCCACCAGTATCTCGTATGTCATGCCCGCCCTCTCAATCCTAGCTATCGTGTATCCCTTGGACAACCGGTGCCACCTCCCCTCTGAGAGGCCTGGAGGCCTAAGGGTTAGTAGCCTAATGCATGCTTTTAAGCTATGTCCCCTCCATCCCTCTGGACCTGCCGGGCTACCTCCTATCCTTTATTAAGGGCTCAATCCTCTTGCCGAGCTCCTCGGGGCTCATGGGCGTAAACTTCCTGGTTTTAACGGGGATTGTGACGAGTCTGGCCGTCCATCCCTCGTCTATCCTGTCCACGGAGGATACCAGGGCTTTTAGGGCCATGTCTATCGACTCCTCCAGGTTTTGGCTCCTCTTGTAGTTCTGCTCCAGGTATTCCTTCACCTTCTCGGCTCCCCTGCCTATGGCCCATGCATCATACTCGAGGACCATCCCGCTTGGCTCCGTGTAGAAGACCCTTACACCCGTCTTATCCACCCCGCCGAAGAGCAGGGCCGTGCCGAAGGGCCTAACACCCGCATGCTGAGTATACATCTGCATCACGTCCCCAATCCTCTTGGCCACCGCCTCCACCGTAGGCTCCTCATCATAACTCAGCCGGATTACCTGTGCATGGATGCGGGCCGTATCGACTAGGACACGGGCATCCGAGTTGAGTCCAGCCGCAACGACACCTATATGCTCGTCTACTTGGAAGAGTTTCCAAGAATAGTTCGGGTTCTGGAGCTTCGTATGCATTCTTTCCTCCACTGTTAGGACCACTCCCTCATCACATGCTATGGCTATTGCTGTGGAACCCGACCTGACGGTCTCGAGGGCGTATTCGACCTGGTAGAGCCTGCCCTGGGGTGAGAATACTGTTATGGCCCTATCATAGGCGCCAGCCATCCCTAAAGCCATATCTCTTCCACCCTACGTCTCCACAGTAAGCCCTGATACAACACCTATTAAAACTTCATAGAAGCCGCTGCCTCAAGTTATAACCCCTAAATAGAGCCCGAGCTTAGCATCCTCCTGGAGATGCCGAACCTCTCCATGCTGCTCCTCGGGTTCCTCCTAGTGGTCTTGGGCATGGTCTTGCTAACGTTGGCGGCGGCTAGGAGGGGTGAGGGCAGGGCTGTGGGCGTAGTGCTCGTAGGCCCTATACCGATAGTGTTTGGCGGTAGGAGGCTTGCCACGATACTGGTTATAATCCTCCTAATCCTCTTCTCGGCCACGGCTCTCATCCTAGGGGGTCTATGATGGGGGGAAGGGAGCTAAACCTAACACCATACCTAGCCCTACTCGGCATAATCCTGATATTCGCAGGAATAGCCCTAATCTTCCTTAGCGCACTTCCAGGCGAGTCGAAGGTCTGGGGAGGAGGGCTTATCCTGATAGGCCCCATCCCCCTGTTCTTCGGCGGAGAAAGCCCCGGAATACTCCTACTAGCCCTAATCATCTTCGCCTTATCCTTCATTCTCATCCTCTTCATGATTATCCGGGGCGGCTTTGCTAGGGAATAGAGCTATATAGCAGGAGGACCCCAAGGAGGCGGAGAACCCCTGGCGGGTGGATTAAGGTTGCCCTACTGCCGTGAATGCGGGGCGAAGCTGGTCTACGACCGGGAGACAAAGACCTACACATGCTCGGGATGCGGGCTAACCTACACGTTCCAAGACCTGGTCGTCGAGTCGCATAGGGCTTTCGAGGAGAGGCTCCGTGAGAACGAGAAGAAGAGGCGTAGGGAGGAATACTTGGAGTGGTGGCTCTCCAAGAAGCAGTAATGGTGAATCGGGATGGAGCTAATACTCTACGTCGAGAAGGATAAGTCCGACAGGCTTAACAAAATCCTCTACCAAGACGAGGTGGTCTCAAGAGCCAACATAATCTTCCGTGAGGCCTCCATACTCGGCAAGGACGGATACTACGTAAGGATACTTGGGAGCGAGGAGCAGGTTGAGAGGGCGAGGGAGCTGTCGAAGGAGTTGGCCAAGGTGGTTGAGGGAGAAGAGGAGGAGAAAGTCCGGGAACACCTTAAAAGCGAGGATGATAGGATGCTCTCAGGGTTCTCAGGGGTCTTCGGCTAAGGCTCCCCCAGGGAGGGGAGACCCATGTATACTATCTTCATCGTTGGAACAGCCGGCTCGGGGAAATCGACGCTAACGGCCTCCTTCAGTGATTGGCTTAAAGACCAGGAGCAGTCCACCCTCCTCGTGAACCTGGACCCAGCGGCCTCCACGCTCCCCTACGAGCCGGACATAGATGTAAGAGACTACGTGGACTATGAGAGGATAATGGCGGTTAGGAGGCTTGGACCCAACGCAGCCCTCGTGGCATCTGTGAGGGAGGCTGTCAGGCATGTAGAGGAGCTGGTGGACGCAATCAACTCTGTTAGCACAGACTTCACCATAGTCGATACCCCTGGCCAACTCGAGTTATTCGCATTCAGGAAGGAGGGCAGGATACTCAGCAAGCACATCGGAGGCGAGAGGAAGCTCATGTTCTTCATACTCGACCCCATGTTCAGCGCCACTACGAGAAACTTCGTGGCAAGCATGTTCCTCGCAGCAAGCATATACCTGAGCTTCGGAATCCCGATGATACTGGTTCTAAACAAGATTGACGCAGTCCCGAGAAAATACGTGGAGCGGATTGAGCGTTGGAGCGAGAGCCTCGACGCCCTTGTGGTGGAGGTGGAGAATAAGCTTAAAGGAGGGCTTATGCTCTTCTCAAGGGAAGTGGCGCAGGCAATCCACGACATAGTCTCAACACTACCCATAATACCCGTCTCCTCGATAACCATGGAGGGATTCACGGAGCTACACGCCACACTCACAAGAGTAATAGGTGAGGGAGAATTGGAGTTGAGGTGAATAAGATGGTGGAGAACAACATAGAGGAGCTTGAGAACCGCCTCTTCAACCTCCGTGAAAAACTCAAGGAACTAAACCTCAGGATAAGAGAGGCGGAGGAGAAGGTCTCCAGCTACGCATCAAAACGTGACAAAATCCACCAAGAGATGAAGCCGTTCGTGGAGGAGCTGAGAAAACTACGTGAGGAACGGGAGGAGCATAGAAGCCGCCTACAGCAGATAAGGGAGGAGCTCAACGCAAAGAAGGAGGAGCTTGCGAGAAAACGTGAGGAGTTGAAGAACGTTAAGGAGGAGCTTAAGACGCTTAAAGGAGTGCGGGGGACACCCGAGGAGATCAAGAAGAGGATAGAGGAGATAGACTGGAGAATCCAGACCATGCCCCTCCCGAGGGAGGAGGAGAGGCGGCTAAGCGAGGAGTTGGAGAGACTCAACCAAGCCTTGGTGGACCTGAAGCGGAAGCTCGAGCTACAGGAGAGGGCCGAGAGGCTCGGGGAGGAGATAGGGAGGCTCAAGGAGGAGGCCGCAAAGCTCCGTGAGACGATAGGCGAGCTAAAGAGCCAGATAGCAGAGCGGGCGGAGAAGGCCGGCTCCCTCAGGGAGAAGGTCCAGCAACTAAAGGCTAAGGCGGATGAATGGCATCAGAAATACCTGGAGGCGAAGCAGGAGCTCCAGAAACTCGAGGCCGAGAAGATACTGGTTTCCTCCCAGGTAATCGAGCTCCAGAACAGGCTTAGGAAGATAAGGGAGGAGGAGGAGAGGAGGAGAATCGAGGAGAGCAAGGAGAAGCTCAAGAGCATGGCCATAGAGAAGCTGGCCTCGGGCAAGAAGCTGAGCTTCGAGGAGTTCAAGCTCCTCATGGAGGACGAGGAGCTCCTCCGAGCCCTCACCCAAAGGGGCAGAGGCTAGCCCCCTGACCAAATCCTTATCTCTCAGGCTTATAGACAATCAATTGAGAAGCCCTGAATGTCGGGTAGAGAGCCGAGGAAGCTCCTCATACTGGTTGTCGATAGGGACGACGACCTTAGCAGGAAGACTGGAATCCATACGCCTGTAGTGGGGTTCGAGGAGAACCTCAAGGCGGCGGAGGCCCTCATGCTCGCAGATCCCGAGGAGGCAGACGCAAACGCCATGTTCGGGGCCCTAAAGCTCTACAGGGAGCTCTCGGAGAAGTATGGGCGTGAGAATGTGGAGGTTGCGACCCTGGCGGGGGAGGAGGGCGAAGGGATAGAGGCCGACACCAAGATAATGGCCGAGCTCAGGAAGGTTCTGGAAAAGTTCCCGGCCGATGGATGCGTCTTCGTCAGCGACGGCGTAACAGACCAGTTCATCCTCCCCCTGATAACCTCCGAGGTCCCCGTGGTCTCCGTAAGGAGGCTGGTGGTCAGGCAGAGCGAGTCGGTTGAGCAGACATGGCTCATCCTGGGCAGGTATCTCCGCCTCCTCTTCACCGAGCCCCGATACTCCAAGATGTTCCTCGGCGTCCCCGGTCTCCTAATGTCAATCATAGGAATACTCTACATACTGAACATAGCCTCCCTCCCACTCATACTAACAGCAATAGGCGTCTTCCTATTCCTAAGAGGATTCAACATAGACCAGAGAATAATGAACTCATTCAAGGGATTGGTAACCCTATTCCACATGCCGGCATATAAGCAGCTGAGGGCATTCGCAGCATTCATCTCATTCATACTATTCACAATAGGGCTCTATGTGGGATATGTGACGACGATAAACGCCGTCTACGCCACCTTCCCGGAGGTTCCCGACCCGGTTACCCATACTTGGTGGTGGCTTGATAAGTCCGCCTTCCTCGCAGGCCACTTCATATCGGGGAGCATAGACCTCCTCGCAGTAGGGTTTCT
This sequence comes from Candidatus Benthortus lauensis, assembly GCA_021650775.1. Taxonomy (GTDB): domain Archaea; phylum Thermoproteota; class Nitrososphaeria_A; order Caldarchaeales; family Wolframiiraptoraceae; genus Benthortus; species Benthortus lauensis. The sequence continues at coordinate 16,267 of JAHSRM010000062.1, read as the reverse complement.
GGTCATAATAATCTCGAACGCCGTCTACTACATCTTCTCAAGGGACCAGAGATTCTGGATAATGGTCAGGGCGAGCATACTATCCCTCTGGCTGTGGGCCCTCCTCAAGAGAACCGGAATAATCCTGATAACAGGTGCGGCTGGAACCCTCGAGGACCCGCAGGTGGTCCTACTGATATTGGTGGCGATACTAGGGGTGATAACGATGACATTCACAATTCTAATAACTAGAATCCTGGGGAGGATGTATTCCAAATACTTTAGAAAACGTCCATAGAGGAAATGGATTTTAGGAGATTTTCCAGGAAGGATGCTTAGAGGGTTATGTCCCTGTTTATCAAGCTGCTTAAATTCCTCGGCGCCTATAAGCTGTATGAGAAGGTTCTTGAGCGGAGTGTCAGGTCAGGCGAGATTCCCGAGCATGTGGCTCTGATACTTGACGGCAACCGTAGGTGGGCTTTGGGTAGGGGGCTTCCGCCCTGGGATGGCCATAGGGTTGGCGCCGAGAAGATAGATGAGCTTCTTGAATGGTGTAGGGAGCTGGGAATAAGGGTCATAACCCTATACGTTCTCTCGACGGAGAACTTCAAGAGACCTAGCAGGGAGCTTGAGGAGATATTCCGCCTCCTGAAGGAGAAGGCCTTGGAGTATCTGAGCGACAGGAGGATTCACAGGAATAAGGTTAGGGTGAAGATTATAGGTAGAAAGAATCTCCTGCCCAGGGACGTTAGGGAGGCTTTGGAGAAGCTTGAGAAGGCGACAGAGGGATACAGGAACCTTTACGTGAATATCGCCGTGGCTTACGGCGGGAGGGCCGAGATAGTGGATGCGACGAGAAAGATAGCCGAGGACATTCTCAGGGGGAGGCTAAGGGTCGAGGACATCGACGAGGAGACCATGGAGAAGTATCTCTACACATCAGAGCTTCCCAAAGATGAGCCAGACCTAATAATAAGGACATCGGGGGAAGAGAGGATAAGCAACTTCCTCCTATGGCAGAGCGCCTATAGTGAGCTGGTCTTCCTGGATGTTTATTGGCCCGAGTTCAGGAAAATTGACCTTATGAGGGCTATCCGAACCTATCAGAGGAGGGAGCGGAGGATGGGCGCCTAATCCAACGCAAGCTCATACGGATAACTTGTAAGCCTTCTAACACCATCCCTTTGGACATGGAAGGTGTCCTCCACCCTAACCCCAAATCTCCCACGAATATAGACACCAGGCTCAATAGTGATGACAGAGTTATCCTGGATTATGTCCTTGCTCGTCGGGGAGAGTCTGGGAGGCTCGTGGATATCTATCCCTACCCCGTGGCCCAACCCATGTATAAAGTGCTCCGAGAGGTTATGCTCTACAAGCCTCTTCCTAGCTATCTCGTCCAGACCTGATGAGAGGGTCCACGACTTGGCGGCTTCCTCGGCCGCAGCCTTGGCCTCAATCACCGCCTCGTAAGCCCTCGAGACCTCTTCAGGCGGGTTGGAGCCTATGTAGAATGTCCTAGTTATGTCGGAGCAGTATCCCTCGACCACTGCACCTATATCTACCACCACCACGTCTCCCTTAGCGATTGTCTCGTCGCCGGGCGCTCCATGGGGCATGGATGACCTCCTGCCTGTGGCTATTATCGGGTCGAAGGAGGGCTTCTCGGCTCCCAGCCTTATCATCTCCTCGAGTATCTCGGCCTTTATCTCGCTCTCCCTAACCCCGTCCGCCAGCATGTCTCCCGCAAGCTCCATGCACTTGGAGGCTATCATGCATGCCTCCTCTATGCGTTTCAGCTCCTCCTCATCCTTGCTCATCCTAAGTTTCCAGATTATCTCAGAGGCGGAGGCCAGCCTCCCGACGATTCCCGAGTCAAGTAGCTTGAGGTAGCTCTCGGCCTCCATCCTATCATATCCGAGCCTCGCCCTCAACCCCTCGGGGAAACCCTCCACGAGGTTCTCAACCCTCACGCCGAACCCAAGCCTCTCAACCTCCACGCCGCTCACGGCGTATGTGTCAGCAGCCTCGTAGTCAAGTGGATACACGTAGAGCCTCGGCCTCCCATCAAGGGGGATGAGCATGAACCCAGGGCCCCTATACCCCGAGAAGTAGAAGATGTTTGACTCGCTTTGCAGTAGGATTGCCGAGAGCTCCTGCTCCTGCATTAGGTCGATGAGCCTCCCAACCCTCTCCATTCCAGGGGTCAAGGCGCCGGCACCCTATTAAACTTGGGTCTCTGGGAGCCCCCGCCTATGGGGGGCAGGATTACCACCTCGTCTCCGTCCTTTATCTTCTTTTTGTCGAGCTGGTGTTTGGGGACGGTGGTGGTGTTGTGGGCCACGTTGTATCCTGTCTTTAGCTCACCCTTCTCGTCGAGGATAACCTTCCTGAGCTTCCCATACCTGTCCGTGAGTATCTTTATGAAGTCTTGGAGCGTCGCACCCTCGGGAACCTCTATCTCCTCCTCCCTAAGCCCGACTACCTCACGGACCACGGCGAAGTATCTCGTCTTAACCCTCGGCATACCGTTTAAGGAGACCCTACTCCTCCTAATTAAACCCCACCCTACTCAACGGATTCGATGAACATGAGGGGGTAGCCCAGCTCCTCGATATACCTCATCCTCCCCACAGCCCTTGACTCCCCGTATCTAACCTCAACCAGCACGTCAAGACACTCAGGGGTAATCACCCCATAACCATACCTACTCGAGACACGTTTCCCCAGCTTCTCCAATTCAATCTTTATCCTGACCGACGACCTGAAGGGCTGAGACCTAAACGACTCCTCCAGAGCCCTCGATAAATCCTCGAGCATCCTCTTATCGGCCCTCACGGGTAGGCCTGAGAGTTGATGGGCTATCGAGCCGAGAGCTATCCCAACCTCGAATATCGCATGCTCCCTATCGCTTAGCTTTGTGAAGTATTTTGCCGCCTCCTCAGGGTGCCTTCCCTTCATGGGGTTGAGAGAAATTGGGGAGGTGATAGGGTTTACTCCTTCTGGAGGATGACGACCTCCACCTCTGCCAGCTCCTTAAACTTCCTCGCATCCCCCTCGGTTCCGACAATCGCCCCATAATGCATTGGTATGGCCACCTTGGGCTTGAAGGTGTTCACGGCTCTAGCTGCCTCGTCGGCCGTCATGACGAATGTCCCGCTCACCGGGACTAGGGCCACATCCACCTTCAGCTCCCTCATCTCAGGTATGAAGTCCGTGTCCCCCGCATGATATATCCTGACACCCTTGACCTCGACCACGTATCCGACTCCGCCTGCATCCTTCGGATGGAACACCACTCCAGGGGCCTTGAACTTGGTTAGATTGTATGCTGGAACCGCCTCCACCTTAACGTCATCAAGGCTCAGCCTGTCCCCTGGCTTCACGTATCTGCGAACCCCCTTCCCCCACTCCTCAAGCTTCCCCTTACACTGCTCGGCAGCAATTATCTGAGTGGTCCCCGAGACTATCTTCTCCAAGTCTTCTATGCTCAAGTGGTCAAAATGCTCATGAGTTATCAGCACTATATCCGCCTCACCCTTCCCATCTATCTTGTAGGGGTCTATGTAGATTCTCTTCCCATCATAGGTTATCAGGAAGGAGTCATGGCCCAGCCACGTTATCTCCACATCACCATACCTATACGGCATACCTATAATGGGTGATAGGCGTCTTAAAAGAGTTAAATGGCTCCAGCCTCCCTCATCCAGAGAACATGAGGATGGTCGATGTTCACTGCCATCTCACGGCACCCGAGTTTGAGGGTAGGGTTGAGTCCATCGTCTCGGAGGCCAGGTCCTCGGGTGTGGAGGCGCTTATAACCTCTGGGCAGGGTCTTCAAGATTCTCTGAAGGCCTTGGAGCTGGCCTCGATAGACGGCGTTTATGCGTCCCTTGGGGTCCCGCCCTACGAGCTTGGAGACCATGTGGAGGTTATGGAGCTGATCAGGAGGAATCGAGGCAGGGTTGTGGCCGTCGGCGAGGTCGGGCTAGACTACTGGAGGGCTGGGAGGGAGACGTGGGAGGCCCAGAGAAGGGTCTTCAGAGACTTCATACACCTGGCTAGGGAGCTAGACCTACCCCTCGTAATCCACTCAAGAAGTGCGGGGAAATACGCCATAGAGATATTGCTGGAGGAGCGTGCCGAGAGGGTTGTGATGCACGCCTTCGATGGAGCGGCCTCTCATGCGGTTAGGGCGGCCGAGCATGGGATAATGTTCAGCATACCTCCAAGCATAGCCAGGAGCCCCCAAAAGCAGAAGCTCGTCAAGCGTGTCCCGCTGGAGAACCTCCTACTCGAGAGCGACGCACCCGCACTCGCACCCAGCCCCGGAGAAATCAACCATCCAAGGAACGTTAGGGTCTCCGTCGAATGGGTCTCGAGGCTGAAGGGCCTGGACGTGGAGAAGGTCGCCGAAGCCCTCTGGGAGAACACTTTCAGGGTCTTCGAGCTGAGGGTATAACCCTGAGACTACCCCGCAGGCCCCGGCGGTAAAGCCTAATTAATGGAGAGGTATGTTGATAGCGAGGGTGCCGGGCTCCTGAGCGCCAAGGTCGTTGCAACGCTTCCATGGGTTGAGAAGTATAGGCCCAAGAGCCTGGATGAGATAATCAATCAGGAGGAGGTTGTGGCAAGCCTAAAGAACATCCTCAAGACCAAGGCGGTCCCCCACATGCTCTTCGCAGGGCCGCCCGGAGTAGGCAAGACCGCAACCGCCCACGCATTCGCCCGAGACCTCTTCGGGCCAAACTACATCGAGGATGGACACTTCCTCGAGATAAATGCGAGTGATGAGCGTGGAATCCAGACAATCAGGGAGAAGGTAAAGATGTTCGCAAGGCAGATACCTATGGGAGGGCTGGGGTTCAAGATACTCCTCCTGGATGAGAGCGACCAGCTTACCGACGACGCCCAACACGCCTTCAGAAGGGTCATGGAGCAATACTCGACAACCTGCAGATTCATACTGGCGGCAAACTACAGCAACAGGATAATCGAGCCCATTCAGTCGAGGTGTGCTTTCTTCAGGTTCAAGCCTCTGACCAAGAACCACATCATACAGCACTTGAAGTGGATAGCGGGTGAGGAGGGTCTAAGCATCGATGATGCCGCCCTTGAGGTAATCTATGACTTCTCGGAGGGAGACATGAGGAGGGCGATAAACATCCTCCAGGCCTCTGCGGCCATGTCCAAGAAGATTGACGAGAAGCTGGTCTACCAGGTTATGGGATATGTTAGCAGGGGCGAGGTCAGGCAGATACTCGAGAAGGCGATAGCAGGGGACTTCAAGGGTGCGAGGGATGACGTGAGGCGGCTCCTCTACGTCCAGGGCCTAACGGGAAGTGACATAATCTCGGCAATATACAGGGAGCTATTCTACCTCAACCTACCCGAGGAGGAGAAACTAGAGCTACTAGACCTCCTAGGCGAGGTGGATTACAGAATCTCCGAGGGAGCCACGGAGGAGGTCCAGCTAATGGCCTTCCTCGCCAGATTGGCCGCCAAGGCTCGGCGGGGGAAGAAGTAGGCCTTGACCCAGCTATGGGTTGAGAAGTATAGGCCCAAGCGTGTGGCGGAGGTGGTGGGGAACAAGCAGTCGGTCCAGCAGTTCATATCATGGATGAGGAGCTGGGAGACGGGTAGGCCCCAGAAGAAGGCAGCCCTCCTCTACGGCCCAGCGGGGGTAGGGAAGACGAGCCTAGTCCTAGCCTACGGGAATGAGCATGGATACGATGTGGTTGAGGTGAATGCGAGTGATTGGAGGGACCAGGAGCACATGAAGTCCATAGTGGGGTCATCCTCTCAGCAGCTCACACTCCAAGGCACGGCCAAGAGGATAATCCTCGTGGATGAGGTTGATGGGATAGCTGGGAGGGAGGATGCTGGAGGATTATCGGCGTTAAGGAGGATAATAGACGAGACACGCGTCCCCATAGTCATGGTGGCGAACAACCCATGGGACCAGAGGCTTGCCACGATTAGGGACCGCTCCCTCCTAATAGAGTTCAAGAGGCTCAGCAAGACCGACATAATCTCGAGGCTACGTGAGATATGTAGGCGTGAGGGGCTGGAGTGTGATGAACAGGTCCTAAGAGCGTTGGCGGAGAGGGCGGAGGGAGACCTACGCTCAGCAATCAACGACCTCCAGGCGATAGCCCAGGGGAAAAAGAAGGTAACTGTCAAGGACCTTGAGGCCCTCGGCTCAAGGAATAGGGTGAAGCAGATATTCGAGGCACTTAGAATAATCTTCAACGCAAAGTCTCTTAGGTCGGCGAGGGCGGCTCTCGAGGGACTTGAGGTAGACCTGGACACAGTCTATACGTGGATTCTCGACAACGCTCCTCTCCAGATTCAGCGGCTCGACGAGTTGGCCGACGCCATGGAGGTTCTCGCAAGGGCTGACCTCTACTTGGCTAGGATGAGTAGGGAGCAGAAGTGGAGGCTCATGAGGTATGCGGTTCCCCTCATGACGGGCGGGGTCGCCCTCTCCAGGAAAACGAAGCCGAAAGGGTTCGTGAAGTTCAGTTTCCCTGACAAGATACGGTTTATGCAGAAGACCAGGGAGGAGCGTGAGCTACTCCAGTCGATAGCCAGGAAGGTTGCGGCCCAGCTTCACCTCTCATCCCATAAAGCCATGAAGTATATGGTTCCCTTCCTCAGGGTTATTGCGTCATCAAGCACCCGGAACGCCGAGGCCCTCGCTGAGTATCTCTCCCTGTCCCCCAAGGAGGTGGAGTATCTGGCCGGGAAGCCTTTGGAGGCTGTGGCTAAGGCGTCTAGGGGGAGAAGGGGTGGAAGGTCTCCCTCTCGAGGATAGACTCGAGCTCCCTCTTCAGGATGGAGACAGGTATCCCGGGAATCGAGATGTGGCTGCTCCTCCCCCTCGCACCCCCGCTCTTCACCTTAATCCTGATTATCGCCAAGTCGTCAAGCCTCTGCAAGGCCTCCCAGAAGCTCGTGTAACCCCTAGGCTTGACACCATACTCCTCGCAGACAACCTTATAATACCTGTTAAGCTCACCCGTGGTAACGTAGGCCTTCTCACCACCCTCCAAGGCCCTGGTCAACGCCAATAGGATGAGCCTCTCATGTGGTTCGAGATACTCTAGGTGCTCCCTCCTAATCGCTGGGTAGACGCTGGCAGCCGCCTTCCTGACGTGCTCGGGCGTTATGTGGGGGACTCCCTCCGCCTCGGCATACTTCCCAGCCCTCCAAAGCATGTCCAAGGCGTATCTCGCATCACCTCTCTCGCCCGCCAGGTCGGCTATGAGCCTGGCCGAGTCGTCTAGCAGCACGTCTGGGTAGAGTGCCTCACCAGCCCTGAACCTCACTATATCGTAGAGCTGGCTGCTGCTATACTCGGGGAGGTGGATTATGTTCCCTAGGAGGCTGCTCCTAGTGCTCTTGTCAAGCATGTCGAATATCTCCGGGTTTCTCACGATGAATATGGTGGAGAGCCTGAGGACACGCTCCCTCTCCTCCCCTATCCTGCTCAGGAAGTATAGCGCCTCCCCACCCTCCTTGCTCAGCAGGGCCTCAACCTCATCCAGGGCAAGTATAGCGTAGGCCTCATTCCACTCAAGATAGTCGAGAATCTTATGGAAGAGCTCCTCGTTCGAGTAGCCCCTCTCGGGGATCCTGGCCCTGAGCTGGCTAATCATACGCTTAAGGACCGTGAAGACGGACCTGCTAATCCTGCAATTAACGTAGAGGAACCTGAGCCTCACACCCCTCCTCGAGGCCTCCTCCTCCGCAAGCCTCCCAAACAGCTTCACGAGGGCGCTCTTACCCGTCCCCACGCTACCCGAGACTATAACCCGTGTCGAGAGGGCCGAGGAGCCTGAGACAACGCCCTGGAAAAACGTCCTCAAAAGCCTCAGCTCAACCTCCCTATGAGGCAGACTACTAGGCACATACTCGGGCGAGAGCTTCTCCTCATCCCTGAAAACCCTAACCATCACCCGAAGAGACATCCCAAACCAGACTAATAAAACCTAAAGACCCCCCCGAAACTAAACATGGCCAAAAATATGCGGCCGCCGGGATTTGAACCCGGGACCACTGGCTCGGAAGGCCAGTGTCCTTCCAGGCTAGACGACGGCCGCCTGCTACTCTCTGGGTCTTGGGTGTATTTTTGCCTTATGGGGTTCTGGGGGTATGTCTCCGGGTATTGTGGAGGTCTGCCGCACTTTCGGGAGAGTCCTGTGAGGATAAATAATGTCTGGCCACCTGGCTCGGTGGAGCCTGTATGGAGGCGGTGGCAGAGGTCTTCAGGAGGGTTCTACGGGATGTGGAGACCGAGTATGAGAACTCGGAGTCCCAGGTAGTCTTGACACGGGACATACAGAGGCTGAGCATACTGGGCCAGGTCTTCGAGAACCTTAGGTCAGGCTCAACGCTCAAGGTCCAGAGATGGGTTGGGAGGAGGCTTGAGGAGGCAGGAGTAGCAGAGCCGGGTGAAAGGGTTCTAGAGCAGAGGAACATCCTCCAGCTCGAGTGGAGGGAGAGGAACAACCCGGGGGAACTCCAGCCCATCCCCCAATACCTCTACCTCAGGGTAAGGGAGGAGGCGTCGGGTCAGGACGGGTTGCTGGAGGTGGTCAAGGACATCTACAGCCTTAGGCTCAGGAAGCTCCTAAACCTGGCGTCCAAGAGGGTCTCGCCGAACATGATAGAGAACCTGACGAGGGAGGAGGAGGCGCTCTACCAGGCAATCCTCGCAATCATAGACGAGTGGATGAGGTTCATAGCCCCCGGAGGTGAGGGGAGGTGAGCGTGGAGAAGGACGTAGAGGGCAGGTTCATGCTCTTCTTCAAGCAGGAGAAGTATAGGGCCCTGATAGCCAGGGCTGCTGCACAGGGCCACGGGTCCGTTATGGTGGACCACAGCGACCTAATAGCCTTCGACGAGGAGCTTAGCCACAGGATAGTGGAGGAGCCCCTCAAGTATCTACCCATCCTCGACCGTGCAGCCTACCGCCAACTCCAGGTAGAGGACCCCGAGTATGCCGAGAAGATAGGCGAGTTCAAGGCCAGGATATACAACCTTCCCGAGAAGCTCCTAATCAGGGATGTCAGGAGCATACATCTCAGGAAGCTCATAGCTATAGACGGTATAATGGTTAGGGCCAGTGCGATTAAGCCCATACTCAGGGTGGGGGTCTTCAGGTGCAGGAGCTGTGGAGCGGAGTATAGGGTGGAGCAGGACTCCCAGAGAATCAAGCTCCCCGAGAGATGCAACAGCCCAACCTGCCGTGGAAGAAAGTCGAGGTTCGACCTGGTCGAGGAGAAGAGCGAATACTACGACTACCAGCTGGTCGGGGTCCAGGAGAAGCCCGAAGACCTGCCACCAGGCCAGCTGCCGAGGGTGATAGACGTTGGCCTGAGAGGAGACATAGTGGATAAGGCGAGGCCCGGAGACAGGGTGATAGTGACAGGGGTCCTATACGCTATCCAGGAGCGTGGAGGAGAGACCCCGCTGAAGACCTCCCGGATGTATCTGGACGCCCTCAGCATCGAGACCGCCAGCAAGGAGCCCGAGTCCCTCCAGATTACGCCCGAGGAGGAGAGGCTCTTCCAGGAGATGGCCCGGGACCCCGACATCCATGAGAAGCTCGCCCAGAGCATAGCCCCAAGCATCTACGGACTCGACCACATCAAGAAGGCTATAATGCTACTACTCTTCGGAGGCAGGACCAAGACATTCCCAGACGGCGTGAAGGTTAGAGGAGACATACACATACTCCTAGTGGGAGACCCCGGGGTAGGGAAGAGCCAGCTACTAAGATACGCTGCGGCCATAGCCCCAAGAGGACTATACACATCTGGGAGAGGCTCGACCGCCGCAGGCCTCACGGCAGCCGTTGTCAGGGACAAGGGCGGGGGCATGATGCTGGAGGCAGGGGCCCTGGTTCTCGCAGACATGGGTGTATGCTGCATAGATGAGATTGATAAGATGAGGCCTGAGGACAGGGTTGCCATACATGAGGCCATGGCCCAGCAGACCGTAAGCATAGCCAAGGGCGGGATAGTGGCCACACTCAACGCAAGGACATCGGTTCTGGCGGCTGCAAACCCCGTCCTCGGGAGATACGACGACTACCAGCCCTTCACAGACAACGTGAACCTGCCGATAACAATCCTCTCAAGGTTCGACCTAATCTTCGTGCTCAAGGATAGGCCCGAGCCAGAGCAGGACCGCCTAGTCGCCTCCCACATACTCGGCCTCCAATCCAAGTCCCCAACCTCAATCTCGCCCCCAATAAAGCCCGAGATACTCAGGAAATACATAGCCTACGCCAAGAGGATTAACCCCGAGCTTACGCCCCGTGCCGCCAAGCTGATAGAGGACTTCTACCTCAAGATGAGGGGCATGTATCAGCAGACCTCCACCATAACCATCACGGCCAGGCAGCTGGAGTCGCTTATACGGCTGGCGGAGGCGAGGGCGAGGGCGGCCCTAAGGGAATACGTGACCGAGGAGGATGTCCTGGACGTCATCGAGCTGATGAAGAAGAGTCTTGCGGAGGTTGGGGTGGATATAGAGACGGGTAAGCCCGACATAGACGTTATACTGACAGGGAAGCCGAAGAGCATGAGGGACAAGTTCTCGATAGTCATCAAGACGATTAAGGAGTTCCAGGAGCAGAAGGGCTTCGCTGAGGACGAGGAGCTGAAGGAGGCCTTGAAGGAGCAGGGGCTAAGCGAGGACGAGATATCCAAGCTCCTGAACAGGCTCCTAAACGAGGGGAAGGTCTTCACACCCAAGCCCGGGGTCTACCGCCTCACCTGAGGTGCCCCAGAATTGAGGATAGAGGAGCTAAGCATACCCCAATTCCTGAAGCAGAACCTATCAAGGCTAGGGATAACGAGCCTTTATCCACCGCAGGAGGAGGCGGTAAGGGAGGGCATACTGGATGGCCGGAACATGATAGTGGCGACCCCAACGGCCTCGGGGAAGACCCTCCTGGCCCTGATGGCCGCCGCCAGGCACCTCGAGGAAGGAGGAAAGATACTATACCTCGTCCCCCTGCGTGCCCTTGCCTCCGAGAAGCTCACCGACATAGAGGAGACCCTGTGTAGGGGGACAGGGTATAGGGCTGCGGCCTCGACGGGAGACTATGACTCAAGCGACCCATGGCTGGCGAACTATGACATCATAGTGGCCACGAACGAGAAGGCCGACAGCCTCCTGAGGCATGGGGCCAAGTGGATGGAGGACCTGACCCTAGTAATCCTCGACGAACTCCACGTGCTCGGAGACCAGGATAGGGGCCCCACCTTGGAGATGGTTGCGACAAGGCTTAGGAGGAGGCTCCCGAGGGCGCAGGTAATAGGGCTGAGCGCCACCGTGAGTAATGCTTGGGAGATTGCTGAGTGGCTGGGCGGGATCGCCGTGGTCTCGGATTGGAGGCCTGTCCCCCTCCGTGAGGGCGTCCTAGTGGACAACGTGATAGAGTTCTCCGACGGTGAGAGGGTGGAGCTACCCATAATGGATAGGAACGTTATGGTGAACGCAGTCCTCAACACGGTGGCGGAGGGAGGCCAGGCCCTGGTCTTCGCCTCAACTAGGAAGAAGGCCGAGCAGTATGCTGCCAAGATAGCCCAAGCCCTCTCGGGTAGGCTCCAACTAACCGGAGACAGGGAGAGGCTCGAGATGTATGCTGGGGAGCTTTTGGCGGAGGAGCGGAGCGGGTTCACCGAGAAGCTGGCAACACTGCTCTCCATGGGCGCCGCATTCCACCACGCAGGCCTCTCATACAACCAGAGGCGGATAATCGAGGAAGCATTTAGGAGCAGGGTTCTCAAGGCCCTGGTGGCCACGCCGACCTTAGCAGCAGGCGTGAACCTCCCGGCGAGGCTCGTCCTAATAACAGAGGTTCGTAGATACGTCCCGGGCAGGGGCTATCTCCCAATCCCCATCCTAGAGTATAAGCAGTTCTGTGGTAGGGCTGGGAGGCCTGGCTACGATGAGGTTGGGTATGCGCTGGCCATAGCGAGGAGGAGGGATGAGAAGGAATACATCATGGATAAGTATGTTAGGGGTGAGCCTGAGAGGGTCTCCTCCAAGCTTGCCTCCGAGAGGCATCTAAGGTTCCATGTCCTGGCCCTTGTGGCTATGGGCGAGGCCCATACGCTGAGCGAGATAATGGGGTTCTTCGAGGGAACGTTTCTCGCCCACGTTTACGGCGGCCACGTCATCGAGGGGCTTGTGTGGGAGGCCCTGGGCTTCCTCAGGGGGGCGGAGCTAATCTCGGAGAGGGATGGGCGGATTGAGGCCACGAGGCTTGGGAGGCGTGTCGCCCAACTCTACATAGACCCCCTAACCGCCTTGACCCTAACCCAGCTATTCGGGGAGAGGGAGGGAGATGTCAGCGTCTTCGGCCTCCTACACGCCATCTCCATGACCCCGGACATCCCAAGCATACCCATGAAGAAGCTCAGCCCCCTGACACTCGAGAAGGAGCTGGAGGTAAGAGGAGGACTCATGAGGCTTCCACCCGAGCCTGGGGACGAGGAGTATGAGGACTACATGGAGGCGGTGAGGAAGGCCCTGGTCCTCGAGGCCTGGATAGAGGAGGCGCAGGAGTCCGAGCTATACGATAGGTTCGGGGTCGAGCCAGGGGACATGGCGGCCCTGAGGGAGCGGGCAAGCTGGATAGCATACGCAGCCTCCCAGATAGCCCTCATAACAGGCCACGGAGAACTCGTCAAACCCCTCCAAACCCTCAGCGAGAGACTAAGACACGGAGTCAGGGAAGAGCTACTACCCCTCGTAAAACTCCACGGAATAGGGAGAGTCAGGGCCAGGCAACTCCACCGAGCAGGATACACCACCCCAGAGAAACTAAGAAAAGCAACCAAACAAGAACTAATCAAGATAACAGGAATAGGAGAGAAACTAGCCGAGAAAATACTCAAACAACTCCAACAATAAACTAGGCTCGCTTAAATGATTCCTCATCCCAACACAATATGTCAAGAGAAGAATCATCATGCAAAGGATATTAAAATCTAACCTTGTTATCTAATATTCGCTTGGTGGTTTAAATGGGGAGATACAGTAAATTGATATTTGGTAGGGATAAACTTCCAGCTAGATGCATTATATATGCTGGCGCCTATCTACCATCCAGAAAGAAGATTGTATGGAGACACTTCGATAAATGGGGTAGGGTCAAGGGCTACTGGGTAAGATACGTCTACGCCCAAAAGAATGGCCGTGAATATCTAATACTCTTCAACGTATATGGAGGAGCCTTCATGATGGAAGCACTCCACATATTACGTGATGGAGGAGTTAGGAATACGTTCTTCATAGGGTCGGCTGGCGGAAAATATCTTCCAATCGGAACCATAATACTCCCCATAGAGGTTATTGAAAGAAGCGGGCCAGTAATCATCGATAACACAGAGGTGGAGAGCATTAAATGTAGCCGTGAAATCGTGGATTTCTTAGCCAAGAAGATGAATGAAATGGGGATAAATTATACTAAAGGCAAGATAATGTCCGTGCCTTGCGTATTACATGAAATCAAACATTTAAGAAAAATGTTTGAAGATAGGGACGATATACTGGGCGTCGAAATGGAGCTTGCATCCTATATTTACTACGCTAGAAAGCTTGGGATAAAGGCATTCGCACTCATATACATAAGCGACAACAAATACTATGATGTAATCAGCAGAAAGGAGGAAGCTGTAAAGGCTAGGAAGAGAGCGCTAAACACGATAACAAAGATAGCTTTAAACACCATATAGTTTTTCAGGATTCAAGACATGCCTTCACTTTAGGCTCTGTGTGACGAGTTAATTAGTCTTTATTGGTGTGTTTGTAGTATTCTTTCACGGACCATTCTTGGGCTGGTTCTATTGAGCCTGGCCTCCTCTGCCTGACTAGGTTTATCGCCTCCTCCGGTGTTAGTCCCTTGCGTGCTACTAGGTATGAGGCTAGTATGGTTCCTGTTCTGCCCAGCCCTGCGGCGCAGTGGACCAGGACCTTCCTCCCCTCCCTTATCTCGGCCAGAATCTTCCCGACTATTCTCTCGACCTTCTCTGGGCTTGGGACCGAGTGGTCGGGTATGGGTTCGTGGTGGTATCTTATCCCGGCCTCCTCCAGCCATTCCCTCGGCAGAGGCTCCTCGGTTAGCGAGATTATCACGTCTATCCCCCTCTCCCTAATCCACCTGACCTGCTCAGGGGTCACGGGCCTCCCCGACCCAGCCACATCATCGTCAAGCCACCCAAAGTTGCTCGGCCTATCAGAGACCAAGGCCCTAACCCTCCGATAGAAATCCCCGAGATAACTCATCCCACGCCACCCAAAGCCGCCTCCTATTAAACCAAGACACCCATAAACATATTTATCCTCAGATGAAGACTCGGGGTAACGATGTTGCTGCTTGCTGGACCAGCAGGCCGTGAGATGGCCCGCAAGATGTCCAATCTTCTGGGCGTCAAGGTTCTGGAGGTGGAGCACAAGCTCTTCCCAGACGGCGAGAGCTACGTCAGGTTCCCCGGGAGCGTGGAGGGCGAGGACGTGGTGGTCATACAGGGAACCCACCCGCCCCAGGACCGCCACCTAATCCAAGCCTTCCTCATAGGGAGGAACGCCAAGGAGCTGGGGGCCAGGACGGTCTCCCTGGTCTCACCCTACCTTGCCTATGCGAGGCAGGACAAACGCTTCCTCGAGGGAGAGGCCGTAAGCATCCTGACAATCCTCCACCTAATCAAGCAGTCGGGATACGACAAGGTCTACACGGTGAACATCCACTCCCCCTGGATAGCCTCGGAGTCCCCCATACCCCTGATTAACGTGAGGGCCGAGGGAGCCCTGGCCGCACACCTCCTAGAACTCGGGATGGAGAAGCCCCTCATAGTCTCGGTTGGGAAGAAGGGCTCGGAGATGGCTGAGGCGGTTGCAAGGGTCCTAGGCTCCGACTATGCGGCGGCAGAGTCCAGGAGAGACAGGGTGACGGGGAAGGTGGAGGTGAGCATGGGGAGGGTCTCGGCCAAGACGGCGGTGGTGGTGGACGACATAATCAGCACGGGTGGAACCATGGCCGAGGTTGTCAGGGCCCTGAAGCAGATGGGGGTCGAGAAGGTCTACGCCTCATGCATACACGCCCTGCTGGTAAGGGGAGCGGAGGACAAGATAATGGGCGCCGGAGCCGAGCGCATAATAGCCTCCGACACGATACCCAACGAGTATGCCGAGTTCACGGTCGCCGGGGTCCTCTCAGAGGCAATTACAAGATGAGTGAGGCCTACATATTCCTCCTCTCAGGAATCTATGAGACCCTACCCAAGGCGGAGCTCCAATCAACCCTCACGCTCCTAGACCCAGGCCACGTGGTCACCGAGGCCCTCGGCAGGATAGTAGTGGCGGAGACGGATGAGACATCGGCAAAGACCGCTGTGGAGAGGACGGCATACACAAAGCTCTCAGCCAGGCTTCTAGGCGAGTCGCCTACAGAGGAGAAACGGGTCATCGAGTCGGTAAACCTTGACCTACTCGCCCAGCTGCTCCCAGAGAACTCGACCATAGCGGTGAGGGGGAAGCGTGTTCAGGGAGCCTCAATCGATAAGGTTAGGGTGGAGGAGGAGATAGGAGAGCTGGTCCTCAGGAATATCCCTGGACTAAGGGTCAATCTCAGGAACCCAAGCCACACAATAATCTTCATCTCCCACCCCGAGAAAACCTACGTAGGACTCCTAGTGGCGTCGAAGCCCAAGCACTTCTTCAGGGACAGGATCGCTGGGAGAAGGCCCTTCACGCTGCCCTCGGCCATGCAGCCCGACTTCTCCAGATGCATGGTTAATCTCGCAAGGGCCAGGATTGGCGGCAGGATACTCGACCCCTTCGCAGGGACAGGTGGAATAATGATTGAGGCCATCCTCCTAGGATACGAGACCTACGGGGTGGAGATTAAGGAATGGATTGCACGTGGAGGCCTCAGGAACCTGAAGCACTACTGCCCGGGACGGGAGCACATGATTGTTGGGGACGCAAGGAGAGCCATATTCAGGGGCAAGGCCTTCGACGCAATCGTAACCGACCCACCCTACGGCCGCTCCACGGTGGTCCCGGAGAGGTCCTTCCTAACCCTTATTGAGGAGTTCCTGCCTGTTGCGGGGAGCATGCTGGCCGATGGGGGTAGGGTTGTGATGGCCTCTCCCGAGGAGTATGATGTGGAGGCCTTGGCCCAAAGTCATGGATTTAGGGTGGCTGAGACCCATAGGGCGAAGGTTCATGGAAGCCTTGTAAGGAAGGTGGTGGTCATGGAGTG
>JAHSRM010000092.1 GCA_021650775.1 Candidatus Benthortus lauensis | reverse complement strand
TGCTGTTCAAGTAGTTCATCGACTTGATTTGATGGCTCGTGGCATCCACCCTGTCCCTCCTAACCGAGGAGAAGATTAGGGAGACGCCCCTCTTCCCGAGAATAGGCTCGAGATGCTCGGCGATTATTATGACGCTCGGCTTAGGGCACTTGCGGGGGTCTAGGCCAAGGTCCCCCACACCCCTAGTGACTATCAGCCTAATGTATGAGTTCTTCAGGTTATTCCTCTTCAGGGTCTCTATAACCGCCCTAATCATCTCCTCCTTGCTCATGGGTATCTCGAGCATTATGGCCCTGGCGGAGTCGTAGAGCCTCTCGATATGCTCCCTCAACTTGAAGACCACGCCATTATACGCCCTAATCCCCTCGAACACCCCATCCCCATAGAGGAACCCGTGGTCATAGACGGAGACCCGTGCCTCCGACTTGGGGACAAACCTTCCATCGATATAGATTAGGGGCTCTGAACCCATGCCTGAAACCCTGGTCAAGCACATTTTAATCTTACCTCCGGCAACCTTTTTAGCTACCGGTTCATCCTATCAGCCTGGAATGGGAAAGAGGAAGATTGTCTCGGAGCCCGATGAGCTTGAGCAGCTTCAGGAGCCTGGGCCAGGCGACGTCTACGGCGTGGTCGTCAAGATGTATGGCTACGATAGGGTCTTGGTGGAGTGCAGCGACGGGAAGACCAGGCTCTGCAGGATTAGGGGCCAGCTAAAGCGTAGGATCTGGATTAAGGAGGGAGACTTGGTCCTGGTTAGTCCATGGGACTTCCAGAGGGACACCCGTGGAGATGTCTGGTGGAGGTTCACCAAGGGCCAGGCCCTCAAGCTGGCTGAGAAAGGCGTCCTCCCCGACTTCCTGAAGGCCAAGATAGCCGACTGATACATCCTTTTAAGGCGAGATAACACCCTAAGACCCGGATGGAAGACAAGGTTGAGAAGAAGCTTAGGCAGAGGGAGTATCGATACGAGAGGGAGCAGAGGTATCTGAGGAAGCGCTCCGAGCTAGACGAGGTGCTGGAGGAGGTCTTCGACCAGCAGACCCTCATGACCCTCTACGACCTCATGAACAAGAGGCTGATAAGAGACTTTTATGGAGTGGTCAGCGCAGGGAAGGAGTCTAGGATATACTTGGCCAAAGACTCGGAGGACAGGGACATGGCGGTGAAGATATACCTGGTGGTGAGCGCAGAGTTCAGGAGGAATAGGCTCATGTATGTCGTCGATGACCCACGTTTCAAGAAGACCCCCAAGGACTTCAGGGACTTCATCTACCTATGGGCCAGGAGGGAATACAAGAACCTTGAGACGGCATACGAGTCAGGTATCCCTGTTCCCAAGCCCTACTTCGTCAGGAACAACATCCTTGGAATGGAGTTCATAGGCGAGGATGGGAAACGTTACCCAACCCTCATCGAGGTGGAGCTAAGCGAGGAGACCTACGTCAAGGTCTATGAGCAGGTCATGGACGCCGTTGAAAAACTTTACAGGAAGGCAAGGCTCGTCCATGGAGACCTAAGCGAATACAATATATTCATCCTCCCAGACGATAGGATAGTCTTGATAGACCTGTCCCAAGCCGTCCACGTGGAGCAGCCGATAGCCGACAAACTCCTACTAAGAGACCTTAAGAACATCTCCAGGTATTTTAGGAAGCATGGAGTTGAAGTGGAGGAGCCGGAGGAGGCGTTCGAGAGAATAACAGGGCATCCGCCAATCATCCCACCTTAACGAGGAGGTGACTGGATGTCATTCTTCGCAGTCAATATACCGAGGGAGCGGGTCGGGGTCCTGATAGGCCCTGGAGGCTCGGTTAAGAAGAAGATCGAGGAGACTCTGGGCGTCAGGCTCAAGATAGACAGCAATATGGGGAGCGTGGTGATAGAGCTCGCCAAGCCCGTGGAGGAGGGAGGAGACCCCGTGGCGCTCTTCAAGGCCAGGGACATAGTCAGGGCGATAGGGAGAGGGTTCTCACCCGAGAGAGCATTCAAACTCTTCGAGGACGGGATAATCCTAAGCATAATCGACATAACAGACTACGTTAAGAAGAACAGAAATAACCTTATCAGGGTTAGGGCTAGGCTCATAGGAAGGGAGGGAAGAACAAGGAAGATAATCGAGGAGACAACCCACACATACCTCTCGATATACGGTGACACTGTGGCAATAATAGGTGAGGAGGAGGATGTTAAGGCGGCTGAGGAGGCGGTAATATCAATAATAGAGGGAGCACCCCACTCATCCGTCTACAGGATGCTTGACTCGTATGCTAGGAGAAGGAAGCTTGGAGGTCTTAGGCCGAGCAGGTTCTAAGAATACGTCAAGATTGTGGAAGGGTATAAATGTAGGGGGATTCCCGATAGCATGGAGTCGAGTCAATAGGTTCTCGGAGGATGGCAGGAATGGTTGAGGTGAAGTTTGAGCAGATTTCCCCAGCCGACTTCTTCTACCGAAACAGAGACATAGCGGGGTTCAGCAACCCTTCACGCTCACTCTACATGAGCATACGTGAATTGGTGGAAAACTCTCTCGACGCATGCGAGATTGGGAGAATCCTCCCCCAAGTCGTTGTCCAGCTGAGCGAGGTCAAGAAGGTAAGCGGAGACGTATGCGTGTATAAGCTCAAGGTGGAGGACAACGGGATAGGCGTGGAGGACAAGCACATACCCAAGGCATTCGCAACCGTCTTCTATGGGAGCAAGTATGGGTATCGGCAGAGCAGGGGAACATTCGGGCTGGGAGGAACCATGGCCCTACTCTACGGCCAGATAACAACCAACAAACCCTCAACCGTAATCTCAAGCACAGGCGGAAAAAAGATACACAAGTATGTCCTCATGATAGACATAGTGGAGAATAAGCCTAAGATATTCGAGCGGGAGGTATTGGAGAATAGGGATGGATGGCGTGGAACAATAATAGAGTTCTACTTGGAGGCAGATTACACCAACAGTAAGGCCAAGATAATAGACTACTTCAAGCATACTGCGATGGCCAACCCCCACGCAACCCTCATGTTCATAGACCCACGTGGAAGGCTCTACTACTTCCCAAGGGTTGCGAAGAAGACCCCCGAGCCCCCCATCGAGTCCCTGCCCCATCCAGTCGGAGTCGATGTGGAGACCATGTCCAGGATGCTTGCGGCGAGTAGGGAGAGGAACATGGTGGCTTTCCTGACCAATAACTTCCAGAAGGTTGGGGAGAAGACCGCTAGAGACGTCTTAGAGATAGCGGGGATACCAGCCGACATATCGCCCAAGAAGCTGACCCACCAGCAGGTAACAGCCCTCGTCGATGCGATAAAGAAGTATGGGAGGTTCAGGGCGCCAGACCCATCCTCCGTAAGCCCCATAGGCAAGGACCTGCTCGAGATAGGAATCAAGCATATGCTTAAGCCTGATTTCCTCAAGGTTGTCCAGAGGCCTCCCAGCTCCTACTCCGGGTTTCCCTTCGTCGTCGAGGTGGGGCTAGCTTATGGTGGAGCCATACCTCCAAGCGAGTCCATCCACATCTACAGGTTCGCAAACAAGATACCCCTACTCTATGATGAGAGGGCCGATGTGGTCTGGAAGGTGGTGAACGAGAGGATAGACTGGAGCACCTACAAGGTCCCGAAGATAGCACCCCTCGCAATCGTGACCCACATCTGCTCGCCCAAGATACCCTACAAGACCGTGGGCAAGGAGGCGGTGGCGGATAGACCCGAGATAGAGCGGGAGCTCCTCGCAGCGATAAGGGAGGCGGCCAGAGCCCTCAAACTATACCTTGGACGCATCGAGAAGAAGGAGACCGTAATCAGGAGGCTCAACGTCTACGCCCGATACCTCCCCCTAATAGCCAAGTTCGCCGCCAAGCTGGCCGACAAGAAGCCGCCCAAGCTGGACCACCTCCTCCAGCCCATGGGAATAGACGACGAGATGGTCGAGAAGGTCCGCAAAAAAGCCTTACAGGAGCTGGAGGTATCCTAAAGCTTCTTAACCATGGCTTATATACAGTGGGAAGGGTTTAGGGGCATCCTTTTTAAGAAGTGTTTAGGGTTATCTCTAGGCCCTGGGTGATGGTATGAGGGTGGTCCTGGCATATAGCGGCGGCCTCGACACCACCGTGGCTACCAAGTGGCTTCAGGAGCGTTATGGTGCGGAGGTCATCACGGTCACGGTTGATGTGGGGCAGGGGGAGGACTTCGAGGAGATTAGGGAGAGGGCTCTCGGGAGCGGGGCCTCCAAACACTACTTCATAGACGGGAAGGAACGCTTCCTCAAGGAATACGTCTCCATGTGCATCAAGGCTAACGGACTATACGAGGGAGCCTACCCCCTCTCCTCGGCCCTAAGCAGACCCCTAATAGCTGAGGAGGTCGCAAAGATAGCTCTCAGGGAGGATGCGGACGCCGTGGCCCATGGATGCACGGGCAAGGGAAACGACCAGGTCAGGTTTGATGTAACCTTCCAGGCCGTGGCACCTGGGTTAAAGATTATCGCACCCGTCCGTGAATGGAACATGAGCAGGGACAAGGAGATAGAGTATGCCTTGGAGAAGGGGCTTCCAATCAAGGTCAAGGAGAGCAGGTTCAGCATAGACGAGAACCTCTGGGGGAGGAGCATAGAGGCTGGAGAGCTGGAGGACCCGTGGGCCGAGCCGCCGAGAGAGGCCTTCAAATACGTAGCACCATTAGAGGATGCACCAGACGAGCCTGAGGAGGTGACCATAGGGTTCAGGGAGGGGGTCCCCACGTCGCTCAACGGCGAGGAGAAGAGCTTGGGCGAGATAATCGGGGAGCTGAACAGAATAGGTGGAAGACACGGGTTCGGGGTGATAGACCACATAGAGGATAGGATTGTGGGCCTAAAGTCCAGGGAGGTGTATGAGGCGCCTGCCGCCCTCCTCCTCATCATGGCCCACCGAGACCTGGAGAAGATGGTTCTAGGCAGAAGGCTGCTGGACTTCAAGGCCGAGGTCGAGAGGCTCTGGGCAAACATGGTATACAGCGGGCTCTGGAAGGACCCCCTCATGGACGCCCTCCACGCATTCATCAACCAAACCCAGCAAAACGTAAACGGAGAGGTAAGGATAAAACTCTACAAAGGCTCGGCAAAAGTAGTGGGGAGAAGAGCCGAGAAACCACTATACTCACCCGAACTCATAACCTACACCTCGAGAAGCGTATTCGACCAAAGAGCAGGAGAAGCATTCTCAAAGCTATGGGGACTCGAGACAATGCTCTCAAGAATAAAACACAAAACAGAGGAGAAACTAAGCGCAAAACCATAGACAAAAGACATGGTTTATTTCTTATCCAACAATCAATCCATAAATAACGGACTATAGTCTGGCGCAGGCCGTGAGCAAGGCGCTGACAATCCTGCTAACAGCTTTGCTCCTCTTTTCATTAGTTATGATGGCTGATTATGTTGTGGCTAATGGTGATGAAGACGGGTATGAAGAGAATGAGGAGGAAGAGGAAGGGGAGGCCGAGGGAGGAGAGTTCGCCGAAGCCTCGGGGGTCATAGCATTCTACGGAGCCCTCCTCTTCAACGCCATATATGTTCCAGTCAATAGGCTTAGGAGAAACGCTGCAATACGTGTCTCGGGCACCCTTCTGCTAAACATACATATAGCCGTAAACCTAATCCTTGCGGCGTTTGCGTTCTGGCATGCCTTGAACCTGAGCGAGGCGGCTGGACCCGTGGAGTATGTCTCGGTGGCCCTAATACTATACCTTCTTGTCTCAGGGTTTGTGATGAGGTTTCCCGCCAGAAATAAGGTGAAAACATTGGCGAGATTGATGCATGCGCAGCTTATCGTTAGCTTGATTTTGGTTG
>JAHSRM010000019.1 GCA_021650775.1 Candidatus Benthortus lauensis | reverse complement strand
GGTAATCCTGCTGACACCCATACTCCATTACGTTATGAGGGACCTGGGGGTCGAGGTCGAGTGGATTATGCTTCCCGAGCCTGATGTGGAGCCGTCTGAGTCGGATGTTGGGAGGCTTCTCGGATACGCCGAGGAGGGATACATTCTGGTTGTAAGCGACCTTGCCGCCGAGAGGCATCGGAGCCTCCTCCAATTATTGGATAGGGAGGATATGCGATACGTTGTCGTCCCCATCCTGAGGCTGGCCGATAAACCCCACCTAATCACCCTAACGACAGCGCTAAAGCTAATCGACGTGTCTCCAAGGACTAGGGCTGGAGGGTTCTCGGGAACCAGCTTGCTCGCAGTCTCCCTAACGGCAAACACGATACTCATCATACTGCTCATCCTCTTCTACAGGAGGTTGAGGAAGGTTGGGTGAGGGTGTGGAGGCAGAAGAGGTCTCGGTCATCTTTAATGGGCAGATGGCCTTGGACAGGGTTTCCTTCAAGCTAAGCTCACCCTTCTTCACGGTTGTTATGGGGCCGAATGGCGCCGGGAAGACAACCCTCCTGAGGGCAATCATGGGGATGGTCAGGCCCAGCTCGGGGAGGATAAACATCTATGGAATCGACCCGGCGAGGTCTCCCGGAAAGGTTCTCCAAATAGCTGGATACGTTCCCCAGGTAATCAACGTGAATCTCCACGTCCCGATAACTGTGGAGGAGGTGGTGGCCATGGGGGTCCTAGCTAAGGTAGGTCCGCCTAGGATACTCACCCCGAGGGTTAGGAGCCGTGTGGAGGAAACATTAGAGATGGTTGGGCTGAGAGGCATGGGGAGGAAGCCCTTCAGGGAGCTTAGCGGAGGCCAGAGGCAGAGAGCCCTGATAGCCAGAGCCCTAATCAGGAAGCCCAGGATACTCCTACTCGACGAGCCCTTCTCCATGCTCGACTTCGACATAAAGTGTGAGATAGCTGAGCTCCTGAACAGGCTTCACACGGAGATGGGGGTGGATATACTGATGGTCGCCCACGAGATAAGCCCCTGCATAGCCTTCCAGCCCACGATAATCCTCCTGAACAAGAGGGTCTACGCATTCGGGAAGGCCGAGGACGTCCTCAGGATAGATATTCTCAGGAAGGCTTACCCAGGTGCCACAGAGCTTCCCGCAGGAGTCATCATAGGTGAGGACCATGGTTGAGCTCCTCGCCTTAGCATACCTACTGGCGGCCCTCAGCGGAGGAATAGTGGGCTCGATAAGCCTCCCGATAGTTATGTCGAGGAGCGTGATGTTCGCTTTAACCCTCCTCCACTCAATACTCGGGGGAGCGATACTGGGAGTCTACCTAAACACGGTTCTAAGGCTAGGTCTACCCATTCCCCTGATAGCTGCGCTCACGGCCGTGGGGTTCTCGATACTTACTGCGGAGCTTGTCGAGAAGGGGATGTCGGAGGATGTGGCCACGGCTCTCTCGGTTGCGACGGCAACAACCATAACTATAGTCTTCAGCTATCTGGCTAGCCATGTCTCAAGCACAGCCATATCAACCGCATGGGGATACGTCATGGGGGTCTCGGCGATAGCTACCGAGTGGGACATAACGATGGCGGCGATAGCCCTGATAATAGTGGCCCCCACCATACACCTCACCATGAAAGAATTCAGATACATTGCATTCGACGAGGAGGGTGCGAGGTCCCTTGGGCTGAACGTCAGATTCTATAGATACCTGTTCTACTCGCTTGTCTCGGCTGCCTCGGCCGTCCTCTCATCAACCATAGGAGTCCTGGTCACCCACGTCGTCCTAGCCGTTCCAGGCGCCCTGGCTCTTAGGATTGGTAGGGGTCATACCGTGGTGGCTTATTCTTCCTCCCTGGCCGTGATTCTCCTAGGATACTTCCTGGCAAGGGTTCTGGGTGTTCCTCCGAGCGGCGGCGTCGGGGTGGTATCGGTCTCGGTGATTATAGGGATGTTGATGTATGAGCGTGGTTGAGGAGCTTAACAAGAGGGAGGCCGACTACCTCCTATCAATCTTCCTAAACTCACGTGATAAGGGGTATGCGAGGAACATGGAGATTATGAGAACCCTAAACGTCTCCAAATCCACTGTTAGCCTTATGGTGAGGAAGCTGGAGAGGAAGAGGCTCGTGGTCTCCGAGCGGGCTGGCGTAAGGCTGACGGACAGGGGGAGGGAGACCGTGGCTAGCATACTCTGGAGGCACGGGGTCATGGAGTCGGCTCTAACCAGGCTGGGGGTCCCCGTAAAGGAGGCCTGCAGGATAACCTGGGAGATAGGGCTCAGGATTCCGGAGAAGATGCTGGATGTAATCTGGAGGAACCTCGGCAGGCCTGAGAGGTGTCCATGTGGTCTCAGGTTCCCCAGCCCCTTGGATTGGGGTGAGGTTGAGAGGTATAGCCTCTGTGGTCTTAAATTTCTCGGGAGACCCTGAGGGCCAGGAGCATCATGGCGAGTAGGTCGTCTATGGTCGTGAGCAGGGAGGCCAGGGTTCTCTCACACTCTATATGGACCTTGACAGTCTCACCGCTCCGCTCCATCTCTATCCTCAGGCCCCGTGGTAACGGGAGGTTATCGGGCTTGACGGACTTCTCCGCTATCTCGGCCTCCCCCACGTCGCCGAAGGAGAGGATTAAATCAGCCTCAGACCTTACCTCCGAGCTCCTCTCCGACAATCCTATCCACCTCAAGTAGGAAGAGGGCCTTCTTGGCCTTGGGTATCTCGGCTCCAGCCGCTATGTTGTGCCCCCCTCCCCTGCCTCCCACCGCTTGAGCCGCCCTACTCATGACCTCCCCCAGGTCCAGGCCCATCTCCACTAGCTTCTTGCTCGCCCTGGCAGAGACCTTCACCATGTCGTCCCCAGAGGCCATGGCTATGAGGGGTTTGTCCTCCCCTAGGAGGTTTGATGAGGAGATTATCGAGGCCACGGAGCTTATCATCCGCTCATCTATCACGTCTCCGCCGTCTATGGCGACTATGTGCCTCAGCTCCTGGCGGTTCTCCTCCCTCATGACGTAGTCCATGGCCTGGGCCAGCCTCACCCTATACTCCTCGAGGGTTCTCTGAGCCTCCTCGAGAGTCTCCCCACGTGCTCCCATGGCCACCGAGATTCCAAGCCACTCCTTACCCGTCTTGCCGCATGCGTTGAGAAGTGAGGCGAACTCCCTTGCATCCCTCAGGTAGGTCCACTTCTCCTCCATCCTCAGCTCATAGACCTTCCCGACCAGCTCCTTGGCTATGCTTGGTGGGAGGCCGAGGGAGGCGAGATACTTCATCAACCCGTTGTATAGCTGCTTCTTCTCCTCCTCGCTGAGCTCCGCCAACACCCTCCACCTATCATCCTCCTTGAACTTTATCCCGAGGCTGGAGAGGAAGCCCACGGCCCTGGACTCGCTCCCGGATATGCCGGGGATGAATGGGCTTGTGGTGCTTGCGAGGGCTATGTGGAGGGGGCGGTAGCTCCTCCCGTAGAGTAGGAGGTCGTCGGAGACCTCTAGGAGGCCCAGCTTAACCGCATCCTCGACAATCAGGCTATTCAATCCGTGGAGGGAGCGTCCATCCGACTTGTCTTGGAGGTCCCCCAAGGCGCCGACCACAGCTATGGGTGAGTAGCTCCTATTCGACTCGTTGAGGGCCCTTGCCACGAAGTAGGTTACACCTGCCCCGCTTACCTCGTTTGCCCCCTCGATTCCATGATTATGGGGATTCACGTGTATCCATGATTCATCCGGTTCTCCGACAGGTTCATGATGGTCGAGTATTATGAGGGGTCTTCCGCCGACAGCGCCCCTCAACTCACTCAGATACCCGCTTCCCATGTCGGTTATTATGATGGCGGAGTCTTCGGGGAGCTTGGGGAGGGAGTCCAGTATCTCCTCTATCCCTCTAACGGCCCTGGTGGAGAACCTCGCCCCCTCCCTGAGGAGCATGACCGAGGCTATCGCACCCGAGGACAGCCCATCGGCGTCATTATGGCAGAAGACCGAGAAGAACCTGCCCTCCGAGATAAGCTCCCTAATCCTCTCGGCCGCCTCCCCGGCCTCCTCTATGAATGCCTGGTATCTTATGTCCAATCCCAAGGCCCCCAACCAGCATCGATTGAAAGGGAGCTATTGAATCTAGGCTTCCTCCTTAGGTATGCTCGCCACAACCCTCTGGACCTCATACATGGCCACGGCCATGGAGAGAGCCGTGAAAAACATGAATACCAAGGCTATGAGGGGTGGTATTGGTGAGACCTGCTCAAGAAAATCAAACAAGACGGCCAGCGTGAAGAATACTCCCGCCGCAACTATCAGCTCGAATGTGTGAACCCTGACTTTAAGAACACCTCTCTCGCCTGTGGGGCCGAGCAGGAGGGGGAGCAGAAACCTCAGGTTGATTCCACGTGCTTTGGCCAGAGAGTAGGCCCTAAGGAGGAAGAACCCTCCGATAATCTGGACGAATAGGGCGGTTGTCCCGAAGATTATTTCGTAAACCACGTATGAGATTCGTTGTGAGGGGTTAATAAGATTACCGAGCTATCTGTATTCGTAGACGAGGGTTGGCTTCCAGTCCGGCGGCAGCTCCCCCACCCTCTTGTAGTATTTGACTAGGCGGTGTATCTTGGCCTCGACCAGCTGGAGGCGGTGGCGGTTATAGCGGTCGCTCTTATGCTTCTCCAGGTGGGCCCTCATCCTCCTAGCCCTCTCGATTAGGTTCGCCAGGTCCTCGGGTATCTGGGGCAGGAGGCCGTTCTCCTTCAGTATCTGCTTGATGCTCTTGCCCGTGACTTGCTTGACGAGGGGGACCCCGTGCTTGTCCCTGAGGATTACCCCTATCATGCTCGGTGGATAGCCCTCCTTGGCATACTTGACCACGAGTCCCTCGACCTCCTCAGGCGTCAGCTTGAGCCACGAGGGGGGAACCTTGCTAATCGGCCTCTTAGACCCTGACTTCCCCCTCTTCCTAGCATGCATCCTAGCCAACTCTGGCCCCCGCTGTCTCCACCCACCGCACCCACCTTATATAGCTTCCCAGAATAACCCGCTTATGGAAGGGGTTATATTGACACTGCAGGCCCAGGCACCTGGAGGAGATGGCGTCGATAGGCACCGTAAGGGTTATCACGGGTCTGGCAGCCTTCTCGGTCGTCTCGGGAGTCATCTTCGCCGCATGGAGCCACCTGGTCGCACCCCTCGCCTTCCTGGCCGGAGGCCACATTGGCATCGGGCTAATCTATGGCATGTGGTATATCGGTGGGACGCTTCCAGCCTACGTGCTGAGGAGGAGGGGGGCCGCATTCATAGGCGAGACTGTGGCTGCGATAGTTGAGCTACTTCTCGTAAGCCCTTACAGCATCCTACTCTACTACTATGGCCCAGCCCAGGGGATAATGAGCGAGCTTGCCTTCGCCCTCGGGAGATACAGGAGATGGGGGTGGGGGACCATGGCCCTCGCAGGAGCGCTCCCCGTAATCGCATCCTACCCCTTCGACTGCCTGGTCTCACCATTCTACCCAGCGTGCAGGGACCCAGGATACCCGCCCGAGCTCCACCTTGCGATAATCGCCTCCATGCTTATTAGCGGCGTGGTCTTAGGCGGGTTGCTGGTAAAGGCCGTGGTTGATAGGGTTGTGGAAGCAGGGGGTCTACGTGGCTGGCCCGTTGCTCAGGCTAAGGAGGTTCAGGGCTAGGAGGGAGGGGTGGAGGAGCCCCGAGATAGAGCTGGAGCTACGTGAGGGAGAGCTGGCGGTCCTCGCAGGCGGAAGCGGCTCAGGGAAGACGAGCATCCTCCTCGCAGTAGACGGCCTCATACCCCACGAGGGAGAACTCCGTTCCGAGACAACCTCCGCATATGTTCCAGACGAGGTTGAGGGCTACCTACTCACCTCAAGGGTGATAGACGAGGCTGCCTTCGGCCCAGAGAACCTCGGCCTCCCACGGCAAGAGGTGTGGAGACGTGCCTCATCGGCCATAGAGGCGGTGGGGCTGGGAGATAGGATGTGGTGGAGGGTCGGGAGCCTAAGCATAGGGATGAAGTATCGCCTAGCCCTGGCCTCCGCACTAGCCCTCCAGCCGGGAATCCTCCTCCTAGACAACATCCTGGCGACAATAGACCCGCCTACAAGACGCCAGATAACAAGCCTGATAGAAGAGCTGAGGCAGGGGGGAATCGGCGTCATCATAGCATCCTATGAGAAGAGGCCCGAGGGCCTAACACCGGACAAGGTGGTCAGCCTCGGTCCTGAGGAGAGCCTATGGGACGGCGGGCTGGAGGCTGGGAGGAGTAGGCGGGCGGGTGGAGGAGAGGTCCTGAGGGTCCGGGGCCTATCATTCAGGTATCCTGGCGGCGGGGATGTCCTCAGAGGTGTATCGTTCTCCGTCAGGGGCTCGGAGATGGTTGCGGTTATGGGGAGGAATGGTGCGGGTAAATCGACCCTCCTGAAACTCGTCTCAGGCCTCCTCAAACCCAGCTCAGGGACAATACTACTAGATGGCGGGAGACCATCCCCAGGCATAGCGGCATACATCCACCAGAACCCCATCCTCCAGCTGGTTGGGAGGACGCCGAGGGAGGACTTGGAAATCTCGAACCTACCCGAGGAGGCGGTTAGGCCCCTGGGGGCGGAGTATCTTCTGGATAAGCCGACGTATAGTCTGAGCCTGGGTGAGAAGCGTCTCGCTGCGATAGCCTTAGGCCTGGCCCTGAGACCCAGGTTGCTGGCCGTGGATGAGCCGACTCACGGGCTTGACAGAAGGTTTACCGAGAGGGTTGGTGAGGCTCTCGTGAAGGCTGCGGAGGAGGGCTCGGCCATACTCATAGCAACCCATGATGAACGCTTCACCGAGGCGTTCGCCGATAGATGCATGGTCCTGAGAGGGGGTAAGATAGTCTATGAGGGTGAGCCGAGGAGAGGTCTCGTGGAGTAGGGCGAGCCTAATCCACCCCATAGCCTCCACAGCATACCTACTCATACTCATAAGCACGATAACCATGATACATGACTGGATAGATACAGCCATAATATTCACGGCATCCAGCATCATGGCGTCCAAGGTCTCGGGGGTAAGGCGTGTCCTCGGGTTCCTCGCAGCCTTCCTACCCATGGCCCTAGGCCTCGGATTATTCGCATACCTGGTGGCCGGCTCCGGGAGAATAGAGGTGCTGCTTCTAGTCCTGTTTAGGGTGGAGGCCGCGGTCTCGGGCTCGATACTCTACGCCTACTCGTCCGACCCATGGGAGTTCGCCGACACCTTGGGGAGGATAGGTCTCCCGGTTATCATCGCCTACACGATGGCCCTGGCATACAATATGCTCCAAGGAATGCTGAGAGACCTCCAGGAAATACTACAATCACTTAGGTCAAGAGGTCTCCTCAAGACGCCGCTCCACGTGGTTCCACGCCTCCCCCTAATCTCCCACATACTAATCCAGCTGGCGGCCAGGAAGGCTGAGGACATGCAGGTGGCCTTGGAGGCGAGGAGGTTCAACCCCCATAAGAGGCGGAGCTGGAGGAACATAGACCTAAAGATGGGGGACCTAATCCCGCCCCTGGTAGCCCTAGTATTGGCCGTAATCTCATTCACCTAGCCAATCCCTTAATAACACATCCACGCTACCCCTTGATGAAAGAATTGCGGTGGAGGCTGCTGGGCGTCATCCTGGCCCTGGGGCTCGTCTCACTCTTCGCCGACATGGTCTATGAGGGGGCAAGGTCTGTTAGCGGAGCATACCTGAACCTCCTAGGCGCACCTGCCCTGGTTCTAGGCGTTCTGGCGGCTGGGGAGATGGTGGCCGTCTTCTCTAGGATGGTTGGGGGATACGTGGCTCACAGGCACCCGTCTCCGAGGCTCTACTGGTCAATCCTCATACTCGGATACTCCTCGGTGCTATCGCTACCCCTCCTATCCATGGCCGGGGAATGGCCCCAAGTCATCTTGCTATACTATGTTGAGAGGTTCGGGAAGGGTGTCAGGGCGCCTGTAAGGGACACGGTCCTCTCGGAGGTATCGGAGGATATTGGGAAGGGCAAGGGATTCGGTCTCCACGAACTCCTCGACCAAGTAGGAGCTATACTCGGACCCCTCATGGTCTCCTCGGTTATATTCATGGGCGGAGAGCAGGTGATAGAGTCCTACAGGGCCGCCTTCGCATCACTCATAGCTCCAGGGATACTATCCCCCATAATCCTCCTCCTGGCATACAGGCTCTACCCAACCCCGAGGGCCTCGCTTAGGATTGGTGAGAGGCCGAGGATAAGCGGGGGGTTCAGGGGCTTCCTCGCATTCGCATCGCTAACAGGCGTTGGGCTTATCCACTGGGCCATAGTCTCCCACTATCTCCAGACCCAGGTCGGCCTACGTGTCCTGGTTCCAGCAGAGGTCCCGCTCATCTACCTCGTCGCCATGATGTCGGATGCTCTGCTCGCCATACCCCTGGGAGCCATCTACGATAGGGTGGGCAGGAAGACCCTCCTAATCCAGCCTCTAACAACCCTGCCCATCACCCCTCTACTCTTCCTCCACGGAGGTAGAACGGGGCTATACGCCGCCGCAATCCTATGGGGCCTCTCCATGAGCTCGGCCGAGACCGTTATGAGGGCTGCGGTGGCAGACTACCTCCCATACAGGTCAAGAGCATTCGGATACGGATTATTCTCCACGTCCTTCCACGCCTCCATGGTCCTCGGCGCATTAATCTACTCCTACCTATACCAGCTAAACCTAACGCACCTGATAATCCAGGTAAGTATAGGGTTTGAGATAGCGGCCCTAATCCTAGGGATACGTAAGGTCTCATGAAACTTTAGGCTAAATCTTATCACGTGGGAGGCAGGAGATACCTTCTCCTAATAGATTCTCCCTTTATCGAGTTCTGAGAGGAGGCGGTTGAGGGACAGTGTCCCCACCCCAACCATGTAATCAGAGGCACCGTAAGACACAGCGTATAGGTCATCCGTTATCTTTGCGGCCCCGCAGGGGAACACCACCATGGGCCTCTCACCCATAATCTCGTAGGGCGTGCTGGGCTCCATTATGTATCGGGGCGTAACGGCCTCGACGGCTACCTCGTCTCTCCTGAGTGTTATCTCGGCTGCGAACACACGGTAGACTACGTCGTCCTTGTCTGTGGCATGTATCAGGGTTATCAGTCTATCCTTCCTCTTGAGTAGGGGTGCGGCCCAGCCTAGCTTCCCCTCAAACCCCGTGGGCCTCAGAACCTCCACTCCATTATCTACCACGACCTCCTCCAGCCCTCCTAACCTAATCCTGACCCTGTCGTTGAGGGTGCTGGCGAGCAGGTGGTAGGTTTCGTCGGCCATGTGGGGTCTATGTAGGAGGTAGAGTGAGCCGTCGGGAGACTCGTGGAGGAATGCGTCCTTGTTGCTTATTACCTCGCCGAACTCCTTAGAGAGGCTGAAGACGAATCTCTTGGACCAAGTCTTACGGGACTCGTCGTAGAATGCGGTTATGGGTATGGTCCTGTTCCTCCTTATGGCAGGGTTAAAGTAGTTAATGGTCCTCCCAACATAGGTCATGGCCAAGGCATCGTTAAACCTGTAAACCCTCGGGTCCTCGGCCCCCCACACATCATGCTTAACCGAGGGATAGACGACTATGTTCCCTGTGTATTTGTGGGTGTTTATGGTCTTGCTCGTCAAGTCCGATAACGGGATGCTGAACTCTACTATGCTGCTCACATACATGTAGTATCCGAATATTATGCGTGCATAGATTGTAAGGGATTCTTCCTCGGGGTTGTAGATTATGCTTGGGTTGAATAGCGTGGTTGGACTGCTTATGGGGTAGTTGTGCAGGATTATCCTATCCGGCGTTATCACCCCGTGTCTTACCACTATATCCTCCGTGGTGTTCTCCCTTATTTTCTCGGCCTCCCTCGAACCCTCTGCCTCGGCGAATACCTGGCCCACGCAGGCTTATAGGATGTGGGGGCTATTTCTCGATTACCTTTATCTCCAGGACGTGATACCCTGTCGCTCCCTCGGGGAAGGGTGGGGTTACCCTGGCCTCCTGGACTCTCCCCTTGCCGTCGGTTGCCCTCACGATTATCTTGTGGGGGCCGGTTTGGGTTGGGGTCCATTCCGCCGCCCAGATTACCCATGTAAGGTTGGAGAGGGGGTCCTTTATGCTCGCCTTCTCCCAGGTCTTTCCACCGTCCACGCTTACCTCGACCTTCTCTATCCCCCTATCGCCTGCGAAGGCTATGCCAGCTATGATTGTCTTGTCCCTCGGTATCTCCCTCGTGGCCTCGCCCAGCCCCCTGAACCTCCTCCTGACGGGTGCGTCGCCTGGGATGACTATCATGGAGCGAGTCTTGTATTCTGCCTTATTGGTCCAGCCCTTCCTCTGCCAGAACCCTTTATACTCCTTGCCCACAACCTCTATCTCCTCTATCCATTTAGCGTTCATCATGCCGTAGAGTCCTGGGACTATGGCTCTCAGCGGGAACCCATGCTCGGGTGGAAGCGGCTCGCCATTCATCTCGTATGCCAGTATGCATGCGTCCATCAGCCCCCTCTCAAGAGGTATCCCCACATCGTATCCATCCCTGCATCTGAAGACTATGTAGTCGGCTCCCTCCTCAAGGCCGGCCATCTCCAGCAGCGTCTTGAGCCTGACCCCCCGCCACTTGGCGGTGCTGATTAGGTCTCCGTCCACCGTGTTGCTCACGCATTCGAGGGTGGCATACTCCTCAACGGCTGGGAGGGATATTATCTCAGGGTAGCTGAGGCTGAGCTCCCTCTTCACCAGCCCATGAATCCTAAGACTCCATGTGGATGCATCGACCTTGGGTGTGAGGAAGTTTATGTCCACCCTGTAGAAGAGGTCGGTGGGGGTAACCTCGTTCTCTATGAGCGGCCTCAGCGTGCTGCTTGAGAAGATATCACCCGATGCCTCGACCCTCCCTCCGCCGAGTCCCCCGGCCTCCCTGTTCTTGAATAGTAGGTCCAGCCCGTAGAGGAGTAGTGCCGTGGCTACCGCCCCAGCCGCAGCCGACTTGATTAACAGCCTCCTACGGTGGAGTATTTTTGGGCGGGTGGTTGGAGTGGGGCAGGAGACTATGGTAGGCCTCGTCAGCCATGTGAGGGTCAATGCGTAGGCTGAGGCTGGGAGGAGGAGGTGGAGCGAGGGTGCCAGGACCCCTCCCCGATATATCTGGTTGAACCCGATGAGGATGAGCTGGACTCCCGCCAAGACCAAGTATGAGAGACCGGTCATCGCCAGGGCCCTCCACCAAGTAGGCCTGCCGGCCAGATGCTCCGAGACAAGTCCTATGAACCCGAATAGGGCTAGGTTGACGAGCGTGGCTCCCAGAACGGCCGAGTATTTCCCCAGCTCCCCCATAGCCTGTATAAGCGTGGACTCCAGCCACCCGGGGATAATCGAGTAGAATGTCTGGGCGCCCAGCTCGGGTAAGTAGACCCAGCCGAGGAAGACCCTGGCGAGAAAGCTAACCAATAGAGCCAGGGCTCCAGCTATCAGGCCTGAACGGAACCCTGGCCTCATGCCGCCGCATCGGAGAGGCGATTCGTATTAACGGTTTTCCTAAAACGCTATCTTATTGGGTGGGGGTGGTCTGGGCCGAAGCACCGGTCCCCCGCATCACCTAGCCCCGGGACTATGTATCCCTTCTGGTTTAGCTCGGGGTCCACCGCAGCGGTGTAGAGCCTGGCCTCCCCGTATCTTCCAAGGACCTTCCTTATCCCGGGCGGGCATGCCACAACGGTGGCGAATATCATTCTACTCGGCCTGCCCTCTCTTAGAACCCTTTCGGTTACCTCTAGGAGGGTGTTCCCTGTGGCGAGCATGGGGTCCGCTATTATCACTATCCTGTCATCTATCGATGGAATCTTGGCGTAGTTCACCTCTATCCTGAACTCTGGGGCAGGCCCCCTGCTTGCGCTCACTATCCCCACCCCGGCGTCCTTGAGGACCTTGAGCATCCCCTCGACGAAGGGTATCGCAGCCCTCAGAACCTCCACTATAACTATGTCACTGGCGACCCTGAACCCCCTAGCCCTCCCCAGCGGCGTCTCAACCCAATACTCCTCCACAGGAAGCTCCTTGGAGACCTCGTATGCCAGGAACCTGCCAATCCTGACCAAAGCCTTCCGGAACGCTATCTGACTCGAATCCTTATCCCTCGCCACGCTAAGAGCCTCCAAGATCAGGGGAGACCTGGGAATAACAACCCTAGACCTATACTCGGATGGAACCCAACCATACATCTCATCAACATAATCCTTAACCACATCCACCCCCAAGAACCCCAAACCATTCAAGTAAACCGTCCCATAAACCCTTTAGCAAGAGAAAAGGGAAGAAGATGTAGCCCGGCTGGGATTCGAACCCAGGTCCCCGGGTCTCTCCTCCTGCGGCCAAGGATCCAAAGCCCGGGATCCGTAGCCCGTTCTGACCAGGCTTGTTTGGCCGCTAGACGACCGGGCTTCTCGTCTCTGTGTTTGTCTCGGGTGTTTTTAGGGGTTTTGGGGGATGGGTTTTTATTTTATTTCTGTGTGGTGTGGCTGGGGTTCTGGGTTGGCTGGCCTGGATTTGTCGGGTGCTGTGGAGAGGCTTAGGAGGCTTGAGGAGGAGTTTGATGCTCTTGTTGGCTTCGCCGAGGAGGTTAGGAGGAGGCTTGTGGAGAGGGCTGAGTCCGAGTGCTCTAGGATTGGGGATGAGGTCCTCCGCATGGTGAGGGAGGAGGTTGAGGGTAGGCTGGAGGCTGTTAGGAGGGAGGCGGAGGAGGAGGCTGAGAGGCTCCTAGATGAGGCGAGGAGGAGGGCGGAGGAGATGAGGGAGAGGATGAACGCCAGGAGGGATGAGGCCGTCGAGCTAATCATGGGAATACTCCTAGGAAGACGGTGAACATGTGTTGAGCAGGGCTGGGAAACTATACTCGGTCTCAAAGGCATACGCCCTAAAGGGCTTCCTACTACCCCATAGAGTCTACGAGGAACTGGCCTCCTCCAGAACAATCCCCGAGATACTGGAGAGGCTGAGGCCGACCCGATACGGTGCATGCATAAGGGAGGAGGGGGAGAGGCTGGACTCCCTCGAGTTCGAGAAACTCGTCAGGTCATGCACGATAGACGACGAGTATAGGCTCATAAGGGAGGCCGATAGGCCCGGAGCCCTCGAGCAATACTTCCGCCGACACCTATACAGGAACCTAAAGCACGTCTTGAAGGGGAAGGCACTTGGGAGGACCCAGGACGAGATTATGAGGGCCATGACGCTTAGAGCCGAGGAGCACCTCAGGCTAAGAGACATAATAATACGGGCTCTGGCCGAGGCGACCCTGGAGTCGGCGGCCGAGTCCCTGGCCAACACGCCTCTGGGAAGATACGCCGAGGAGTCCGTGAAGCTATACGAGAGGGAGGAGGACCTGCTGGTCTTCGACACTGTTCTGGACGGAGCATTCTACAGGGAGCTCCTACAGGGTCTAAAGAACACACCTAGGGCCGAGAGGAAGCCCCTCAGAAAGGCCATGGCAGCAGAGATAGACGGCTACATAGCGTCTGCCATCGTTAGGTCTAAGTCGTGGGAGCTTACCGCAGCCGAGGCCAGGAGACTAATCCTTGAGGAGGGCGTGGAGATTACCGGGGAGCTGGTCTCCCGGATGCTGGAGGCCGAGACACCGCAGGCAGTCCTAGAGGCTTTGAGGGAGACGCCCTACAGAAGGCTGATCACGGCGGCCCCCACCCAGTCCTTCCATGAACTCGCACTACATCTGGAGGAGAGGTTCAGGGAATACTCGATGGAGGTTAGCCGCAAAACCTTCCTCCAAGACATATTCAAGCTATCGGTGATATATGGTTTAATCAGGCTTAGGGAGGAGGAGATATATAACCTGACGGCCATAGCATTCGGAGTCGAGCAGGGGCTTCCACCCCACAGGATACTGGAATCCCTGAGAAGAGTGATATGAGATACAAGGTGGTCAAGTGCCCGAACTGTGGGAAACTCCAGATAACCACGGCCAACAAGGCATACCGATGCTTCAGATGCGGCTCAACCACCTCACTCGAAGAAGCAAGAATACTATTAGTAACGGAAGACGGTGAGAAGGCTAGGGAGTTCTTGAAGAGTCTCCTCCCCAAGGAGGAGCCCTGGTTTAGGCAAGCATCAAGAAGATGAAATTCCCCTCAAAACCCCCTCCATGCATGTTTGGTTAAATCCTTATATAATCGCTAGCCTCTCGGCTCACTTGAACCCGGAATGACGGAGGAGAGGAAGAGCAGACGCTCATTTATCCAGACGATTCTCGCCGCAGTCTCGGGCCTGCTCGCCATCTCCCCATTTTCCGAGATAGTCCGCTACCTCAGGTCAAGGGGCTCAGCCGGGTCGATTAGGCAGAAGATAGCCAACATAAACGACCTCCCTCCCAACAATAGGCTCGTCTTCACATATCCCATTACCGGAGACCCCGAGAAGGATAAGGACCCATTCAGGAAGTTCCTTCTAATCAAGCTCCCCGACGGAACCCTAAAGGCATACAGCATGGTCTGCGTCCACCTATGGTGCCTGGTAGACTACAAGCCCGAGAGATTGCAGATCGAGTGCCCCTGCCATGGAAGCATATACGACCCTGAGACCGGGGTTGCGTTTAAGGGTCCTGCGGCCGCCCAGCCTAACAAAACCCTCCCAGAGGTTAAGTTGGAGGTAGATGAGAATGGAGATATCTATGCGGTTGGGGTTGTGGGGGTAATAGGGTATGGCAAAGAAGCAGCAGGAAGCTAAGAAAAGCAGGATTGTCGAGGCCTATGAGTGGACCCTCTCGAGGCTAGAGCGGACGATATTCATGGGCATCCGGTTCTTCCAGCCTAAGAGGTTCCTTAACCCCCACGGGTTCCTCGGGATGCTCACCTTCATAACCTTCATAATCCTGGGGATTACAGGCGTCCTCCTAATGTTCTACTACAAGCCCAGCCTAACATCCGCCTACGACAGCGTCAAGGCAATAAACGACGATATAGAGTTCGGCTTCATCCTAAGGAACATCCACTACCACGCCTCCAACGCCATGGTCTTCCTCGCACTCTACCACATGTTCTACCAATTCTTCGCAGGAAAATACAAGCTGAGGAACGAGGTCATCTGGATTACAGGCGTCCTCCTCGGAGTCCTTACAGTGATTGAGGCATACACGGGATACGACCTAATACTGAATGAGAGGGCGGTCCTCGCAATAAACATAGGAGCATCCCTAACAAACTCGATACCCTTCATAGGCCCCACATTAGCCCAACTGTTAATGGGCTCGGGGTTCAGCGACATAGTGATAAGATTTTACGTGTTTCACGTCTTCCTAATCCCAGTCCTAATGGGAATCCTCATGCTCCTCCACTTCCCGCGAAACCTAATCCTAGACCTACCCATGATATCCGTGATAGCCGGAGGAATAATAGTTACTGCAGGAATCTTCCCGGTGGATCTTGGAGCAAAGTTTACCCCAGAGGTGCCGCCGGGGATAACCGTTCCAGAGTGGTATCTTACAAGCCTCTACGCCTTCATTAGAACCGGCATAGACAAGTTCGTTGCAGGCGTGCTGGCCCCCACCCTCTTCATACTCCTCTTCCTAGCAATCCCATTCATAGACAGGAAGAAGGCCGTCCACTGGAGCGAGAGGCCCTGGGTCAGCGGGATAGGCGTGGCCGCATTAGGCCAGATAATAGTCACAACGGTCTGGGGATTCTACGTGAACCCCGATCCCACAATAGAGCTTGCGGAGAGGCTGGAGATAGACCCGCTACCATATTACGGGACACTCATAGCAGTTACTCTGGCGGCGTTTGCCCTAACGTTGGCTGCCTCCGAATGGGTCAAGGAGAAGAGAAAGAAGAGGCCTAGGGAGACGCCGCAGACATTCAAGATTAGGGTCAGCGACAAGGCCGCCACACTTGGAGCCATAATCCTAATAATTCTCCAGCTAGTAATAGCAGGGCTAGCCCTCCAAGCATACACCGCAGGTCAGCAGCAATTAGCATTGATAGAGATTGGCGCATCACTAATGATATTCGGATTCCTCCTCCACCTGCTTAGATTTGCGTCATCTCAGGGGGTGTCCAAGTGATGGATAACGAGCTTTTCCTGCCCAGCGTTCTCTTAATTTTGATGGGGATAGGCGGTGTATGGCTCTCGATATTCTCAGGTATAGCCGAGACCTTTGTGGAGATGAGGGGGTTCGCGCTACTGCTCCTAGTAATCGGGCTGATACTTCTTCCGGCAAGCATCCTTAGAGGCTCTGACAGATGGTCTAAGAAACACTCCCTCACGATAGGCCTGGTTGTATTGGTGGCGATAGGAGGCATAGGCGTCCCGATAATCCAGGGAACCCTACAGGCTGGCGAGGAAGAGACTTTCACAAGGGAGGTTCATATAACTATGATAGGTGCGGAGTGGGCGTTTAACGGAACCAACCCGGAGATTAGGGTTAAGGTGGGCGATAAGGTGGTGATAACATTCATAAACGAGGGAACAGTGCCGCACGACTTCTTTATACCCGGGCTAATAACAGAGGAGATGGGCTGGATTCCGCCGGGTGAGAGCGGCACAGTATCCTTCATAGCCAGGTCCCCCGGGAGATTCGACTATATATGCTCCGTGCCCGGGCATGCGGAGTTAGGTATGAGGGGAGTGCTAATCATCGAGGAGTAAGCTTACCCAACTCTTCCCTAATTATATTCTCCACCTCCTCCCTGCTTATCCCTAGAATCCTCGAGGCAGCATCACGTATATCGAGACCCGACTCCACCAAAGAATATATCTCCGCAGCCTTATCGTATCCAAACCTACCGCTCAGCAAGGTCGCTGTTGCAGGGTTCCTAAAAACCGACCCCGGCTTCCCCGGCCTTAAACCTCCTAAACCATCCCCAATATACGGTGGAAGCATCTTCTCAAGCATAATTAAAGACTCCATCAAGCATCGTGCAATAAGCGGCATGTAGACGTTTAGGTCCATGTGTCCTAGAGGGGACGCCATCCTGATTGCTGACGAATAGCCTTGAACCTGAATAAGCACCATGTTTGCGTGCTCGAAGATTGATGGATTGATTTTACCCGGCATTATTGAAGAGCCTCCATGTAGGGGCTTCAGCTCCAGCTCCCCAATAAACGACATAAACATGATGTCGTTGTTTATCTTAATTAGGTCTGAGGCCAACGTAGAGATTGCGTTGGAGAATCGTTCATAGTCTCCCAGGCTCTGGAGACCTATCTCCGGAGGCTCCATGGCCCTAAGCCTCAGACCCGATATCTCGGATAGGTTCTTCACGGCCTTCTCCCTGAACCCTCTAGGGGCATTTGTCCCAGCTCCCACCGCCGTTCCACCTAGGGGAACCTCCTCGAGCCTCTCGGCCGCTTCATCGATGTGCTCTAGGCCACGCCTAATTATCTCGGCGTAGGAGCGGAACAATCTGCCGAACGTTGTTGGGACAGCATTCCGGTAGTGGGTCTTACCTATCCTGACTACATCGCGATAATTCTTCGATAGGTCTTGAAAGGTGGTTGCAGCGTCCATGAAAAGGGGCTTAACACGCCTCCACATCAATAGGCAGGCAACCCTTAGAGCCGTTGGGAAGGTATCGTTAGTCGATTGACTCATATTCACGTGGTCGTTCGGATGGATTACCGAGTATTCTCCACGCCTCCTCCCCATAATCTCCAAGGCCCTATTAGCTATAACCTCATTCACGTTCATGTTCATGATGGTTCCTGCCCCGGAGTTTATCTGACTTGTCGGAAACTGGTCGAGCAGCTTCCCCCCAAGTATCTCCCCGCATGCCTTGACTATGGCCTCCCCCCTCTCCCTATCCAGGACTCCCAGCTCCATGTTTGCTAACGCCGCAGCCATCTTGACCATCACGTAGGACTTTATGAAGACCTCGGGATAGGCTGGAGCAGCCTTATAGAGCCTCAAACCCCTTTGGGTCCACGCACCCCAGTAGGCATCCCACGGGACCTCAACCTCCCCCAAATAGTCCCTCTCAACCCTATACACACCAAGATACCTCCCAAACCATCTAATAATCCTCCCTGACCTAAACCAAGCCATTGAGTTGGCTCTAAATCTTTATTTCATGAGTTGATGGCCTGGATGCGGAGGCTCCCCTGATGAATAGGAAGCCGAACAGGTTGATAAGGGAGAAGAGCCCTTATCTGCTCCAGCATGCCTACAACCCGGTGGACTGGTATCCGTGGTGTGAGGAGGCTTTCGAGAAGGCGAGGAGGGAGGACAAGCCAATCTTCCTCTCAATAGGCTACTCCACCTGCCACTGGTGCCATGTGATGGAGAGGGAGTCCTTCGAGGACCCCGAGATAGCTAGGATGATGAATGAGACGTTTGTGTGCGTCAAGGTGGATAGGGAGGAGAGGCCCGACATAGACTCCACATACATGCTGGTCTGCCAGATGATGACCGGGAGCGGTGGATGGCCCCTCAACGTAATCATGACTCCGGACAAGAAGCCGTTCTTCGCAGCCACCTACATTCCGAAGGAGAGCAGGATGGGGATGATGGGTATGAGGGAGCTAATCCAGACTGTTGGAGAGATGTGGAGGAAGAGGAGGAAGGAGCTCCTGAGGTCAGCCGACCAGGTGGCGTCCCTCCTCTCCAAGATTACCGCAAGAAAACCTGAGAAGACCTACGAGCTCGGGGAAGACCTGTTGGACCGTGTGTATGAGTCGCTCTTCCAGGCATTCGACTGGAGGAACGGTGGATTCGGCTCCGCCCCCAAGTTCCCGTCGCTTCACAGGGTCTCCTTCCTTCTAAGGTATTGGAAGAGGCATGGGGAGAAGGCCGCCCTGATGATGGCTGAGAAGATGCTTACGGCGATTAGGATGGGTGGGATATACGACCACCTGGGATACGGGCTTCACAGATACTCAACCGATGCATACTGGATTCTCCCCCACTTCGAGAAGATGCTCTACGACCAGGCAGCAGCCCTAATAGCATACACGGAGGCCTATCAGGCGACAGGCAGCCAACTCTACCGTGAGACAGCCTCCGAGATATTCGAATACCTGGCTAGGGACATGATGGCGCCTGGGGGAGGGTTCTACTCGGCCGAGGATGCGGAGAGCGAGGGAGAGGAGGGGAGATACTATCTCTGGAGGCTGGAGGAGGTGAGGGACATCTTGGGAAGAGGGCTATACGAGATAGCCGTAAAGGTCTATGGCCTAAAGGAGGAGGGAAACTTCGTCGAGGAATCAACCGGCAGACTCTCGGGGAAAAACATACTCCACGTGAAGAGGCCCCTGGACGAGCTCGCCCGAGAACTCGGGCTAACAATCGAGGAGCTTCGGAGAAAACTCAGGGAGATTAGGGACATACTATTCGAGGCTAGGGAGAACAGGGTTAGGCCGAGCAAGGATGACAAGATTCTGGCAGACTGGAATGGGCTGACGATAGGAGCCCTCTCGAAGGCGTATCAGGCCCTAGGTATGGCGGAGATGCTTGAGGCGGCTGAGAAGGCTGCGGGGTTCATCCTTGGCAACATGGTGGATGACGGCGGGCTGCTCCACAGGTTCAGGGATGGGGAGGCCTCGATACCAGGGTTCCTGGACGACTACGCATTTATGGGGTGGGGTCTCTTGGAACTCTATCAGGCCTCCTTCAAGCCCCATTACCTCAGATGGTCCATAAGGCTTGCGGAGAAGATGATTGAGCTCTTCTGGGACCCTGAGAGCGGGGGATTCTACTTCACGTCTAGGGAGCATGAGGAGGTCCTGGTCAGGAGGAGGGATGCATACGACTCCGCCTACCCCTCTGGAAACTCCGTGGCAACCCACCTACTAATCGGGCTGCACCACCTCACAGGCGAACCCAAGTATATGGAGATGGCTGAGAAGACCCTCAAGGCATTCTCCGAACCCATGTGGAGGACCCCTGAGGGACTAGTCCACCTAGCCTCGGCCCTCGACTACGCACTGGGGCCAACATACGAGATAATAATTGTAGGAGAACCAGGGGATCCGGGGACACGGGAGATGCTAGGAGCCGTCAGAAGGGTTTACCACCCCAACAAGGTTGTGGCCCTGATACCTGAGCCTGGCCACGAGGTAACCGAGCTAATCCCCTATGCCAGGGAGATGGGGATGAGGGATGGGAGGCCTACGGCCTACGTCTGCAGGAACTATAGATGCGAGGAGCCGACTACAAGCCCCGAGAACCTATACAGGCTTCTCACGGAATAACTCCACGATTACCCGGGGCAGCCCACGGGGGTTAAAGATTTAAAGCGTGGAACCCTAATGAGAGACGCCGAGACCGATGCTGCTGGGCGCCCATGTCTCGATATCCGGCTCGCTTGATAAGGCCGTTGATAGGGCCGTGGAGCTAGGGTGCACGACCTTCCAGATATTCACAAGGAATCCCAGGGGCTGGAAGGCTAAGCCCCTCAAGCCCCAGGAGGCGGATGCATTCAGGAGGAAGATGGAGATGCATGGTTTCGAGGTTGCCGTGGCCCATATGCCGTATCTCCCGAACATAGCCTCCCCTGTCTCCGACTCCTTCAAGAAGTCCCTCGCCTCACTTATCGAGGAGGTGGATAGGGCCGGCAGGCTGGGGCTAAGATACCTTGTGGTCCATATAGGGAGCCACCTGGGGAAGGGGCTCGATGTGGGGATAAAGCGTGTGGCCGAGGCCGTGAACACGGCCCTCTCCAAGGTGGAGAACGATGTAGTCATATTGCTGGAGAACATGGCTGGGCAGAAGAACAGCGTTGGCTCCAGGTTCGAGGACATACGGAGAATCCTGAACCACATAGAGTATGAGGACAGGGTCGGGATATGCTTCGACACATGCCACGCATTCGCAGCAGGCTATGACCTGAGGACACGTGAGGCGGTCTACACGACCCTCGAGGACTTCGACAACATAATCGGCCTCGACAAGCTCAAGGTGGTTCACGCAAATGACTCCAAGGGCGGGCTTGGAAGCCACATAGACAGGCATGAGCACATAGGGTTGGGTAAGATAGGGTCGAAGGGGTTCAGGGAGCTCCTCCACCACCCAGCCCTAAGAGACCTACCATTCATACTGGAGACGCCCGTGGACTCCAAGGGAGACTTCTCGACAAACCTGGCCAAGCTCAAGAAGCTAGCCAAGTAATGATGCGTCATGGGGATTATCTCGAGGATTATCTCATGGGTTAAGGGCAGGATTCTATCCAAGACTTTCCTGAAATTCAACGTGGTTGGGGGGGTTGGCGTCATAGTCAATATGGGCCTCTTCTGGATACTTACAGAGTATCTGGCGACCCATCACCTAGTTGCAGGGGCCATAGCCACCGAGGTCTCCATAGTGAATAACTTCATCCTGAACCATCTCTGGACCTTCAGGGAGAGGAGGGGCGGAATGCACATACTGATTAGGGCCGGCGCCTTCCATCTCTCCAGGCTCCTAGGACTCCTAACCACCCTGGGCTCACTGTTCATCCTAGTGGATGTCCTCGGCCTCCCGTCCCTACCCTCATACTTCCTCTCAATAGGGTTCGGCGTCCTAGCAAACTTCTACACGAGCGACGCCTATGTCTGGGCCGACCGCTGAACCCTCTCAACCACCTCTATATGCGGCATGACGCCCATCCTATCGAGGGCCAGGAGCACCACATAGCTTATCACCGCCCCGGGAACAGAGCTGGCAGCCCACCCAGCCCAGAATATGGGGAGGAAGGCTAGGCCCATCTCGGCCAGGGGGTCGGTTAGCCTCGTATGCCCCATCAAGGGTGCGACCAGGAAGAGCGAGAGCGTCCCGCCTATAATCACGGTCCCTACAGGCTCGAGGAGGGCGGCCGAGTATCGGATGAGCCTGTTCCTAGACCTTCTGGTAAGCTTGTATGCCAGCCCCACCACTATAGCCCCAGGAATCCCCCCGGGGAAGGCGTAGACGGTCCCTATGCCCAGCATATTCCTTATAACTCCTATGAAGACCGCCGCAAGCCCCGCCCACCACGGCCCAATAATCACGCCCGCAAGCCCATTGACCAGGTGCTGGCCCGGGAAAGCCTTGGTGGCCAGGAACTGGAACCAGAAGAATGGCGCTATCATCACTCCCAGGGCGGTGAAGAGGGCTAGGAAGGCAACCCTTTTAGCCACGCCTACCTCCATCATACCCGGAGGACCTGGCTCCCCTTGCCAATATAACCATGATTATAACCCGCTTATAGGTGAGCAGAGATGCCCAGGAAGGTAATCATAATGGGTGCGGCTGGAAGGGACTTCCACAACTTCAACGTCTACTTCAGGGACAGCCCAGAATACGAGGTGGTGGCCTTCACGGCCGCCCAGATACCCGGAATAGAGGGCAGGGTCTACCCACCCGAGCTAGCGGGCCCAAGATACCCGGAGGGGATACCCATCTACCCGGAGGACATGCTGCCCGAGCTCATAAGGGAGAAGGGGGTGGACCTAGTCGTCCTAGCCTACAGCGACCTAACCCACGAGGAGGTCATGCACAAGGCCTCAGCCGTCCTAGCCGCAGGAGCA
Source organism: Candidatus Benthortus lauensis (assembly GCA_021650775.1). Classification (GTDB taxonomy): domain Archaea; phylum Thermoproteota; class Nitrososphaeria_A; order Caldarchaeales; family Wolframiiraptoraceae; genus Benthortus; species Benthortus lauensis. The sequence goes on along the minus strand of JAHSRM010000019.1, from coordinate 18,961 downwards.
GACTTCATGCTACTCGGACCTAACTCAACCATGCTCAAACCACCCATACCCGTAATCGCCGTAACCGCCGTCAGGACAGGCGCAGGGAAGAGCATGGTGGCCAGGAGGGTCGCCCAGATACTCAGGCAACACGGCGTAAGGTTCAACGTGGTAAGACATCCCATGCCCTATGGCTCCCTCAAACACGTGGTCCAGGAGTTCAAGTCCCTGGAAGACCTAGACAGATACGAGTGCACGATAGAGGAGAGGGAGGAATACGAGCCCCACCTAGAGATGGGGAACAAGGTCTACGCAGGCATAGACTACGCCAAGGTCCTCGAGGCAGCATCCAAGGACGCAGACGTAATAATATGGGACGGCGGGAACAACGACATGCCCTTCTACAAGCCAACCCTCATGATAACAGTGGCAGACGCACTCAGACCAGGCCAGGAGGCAGATGCATTCCCAGGCGAGGTAAACGTCAGGATGGCCGACGCAGTAGTAATCACAAAGATAGAGGACGCCGAACCCAGCAACGTAAGGAAGATAGAGGAGAACATCCGCAGACTCAACAGCAAAGCCCTAATAATCAGGGCAACCTCAAGAATCCACGTAACAAACCCGGAGCTAATCAGGGGCAAAAGAGTCCTAGTAGTCGAGGACGGGCCAACAGTAACCCACGGAGGAATGAGCTTCTCCCTAGGATTCATAGCCGCAAAAGAACACGGAGCAAAAGAGATAATAGACCCAAGACCCTACGCAGTCGGCTCAATCAAGGAAACCTACCAAAAATACAAGCACATAGGACCCGTACTCCCAGCCATGGGATACGGAAAAAGACAGATAAGAGAACTAGAGGAAACAATAAATAACGCAGAATGCGACACAATAATCCTAGGAACACCAATAAACCTAGCAAAACTAATCAAAATAAACAAACCCTACACAAAAGTAAGATACGAACTAAAAGAAACAGGAAGACCAAACCTAGAAGACATACTACAGAAAACCTTTCAATTCCCTCTTTGAGATTCATTGACATAATACATTTATCAGCTGCAAAACAATGAAGATTTAGTGAGAAAAATAGCACTAAAATTTTTATCTCAGCTTCATAGGCCAGTGTTACTCATTCTCCCTAATTTTTATAGGTATTAGTGTACCAAACCCTAGCTCACTTGCATAGCCTACACCCTTCCAGTAGATCTCTTCAAGACCCACATCCCTAGCCAATTTAACATGAACCTTAGATCCTGGACCTATGACTCTATAGACAGGCTTCCTACCCCTATATTTATGATAGCCCACACCCATGATATCAATATACACATTAGTATGGCTACTCTTTATATCAACACTATCAACATAGTCCAAATCTTTAAACATATCAGAAACCACTTTCATAGCATCATCCAGACTTTTTATTATGTCATCTGATGGTCTAATTATTGCTGGCGACGCTAGATACAATATAACGTCATTACCCTTGGAAAACTCTCCTTCAAACTCCTCGGAACCAGCTAATATCTGATCCAAAGTCTTATCACCATATTTTACTACTACACTTCTAGTCTCACCACCCATATATCTAACGATTCCATCACCAAACCCTTCTTCAATCCTCTTTACATCCCCATCCTCAAACTTCATATCCATAGCTATATAGCCAGCATCCGCACCCATCTCTCCAAATAGGGATCTATAGTCTATATACTCCTGGAAATATAAGTATCCCTCGATACCCACCTTATCCATACCAGTATACCCCCTCTCCAAATGCACACCCACAGACTTAATACTCCTTACATCCACAACGCTAAGAGCTTCCTCTTTACAGAGCCCGCTAAGCTTCATAAGTAGTGTAACATCGTCTCTATCTCTCCTTATAAGAGGTGCAAAGCCCTCATAGTATTCATGATCTGAATACCAGACATATGGTACATATTTATTCCCATATCTACATAAAAGATAAGATCCTCTAAAAGTGAAGTTCTTAAAGGCGCTAAACACATCTCTAAACTCCTCAACCCAGCCAGTAGAGGATGGCTTATCGCCTACAACCCAACCAAGCAAACCTATAACGGTAGTGGGTAGCGGTAGTGGATATGACGTGCTTACACCAAATAGGAATCTAGCATCGGGATTAAACTCACCTGGTTTCCTGAAGACTTGAGACTCTACAGGATCTATAAGAAAAGATATCACAGGCATCTTTTACCCACTCCTCATAGACGACTTGAATATCTTAAGAACTTTAAAGATCTCCAGTAGTGGGTATCCATCTAATATAGTTCGTCCATAGGCATCCTTAACAACATATTTATAGAATCTAAGTAGATACAGTCTACCTCTGTCGATGCCAAAATGTCTAACGAACTCCCCTCTACCATTCTGACCTAAATATTCATTAGTTATTATAGATCTAAGATATTCATGCTTACACTTATCTAGGTATATACCTAGCCTGCCGACATCACTCACAAACCTATTTAGATGAGAGGCTGATATAATAGGTCTTTCAGAATCCATCCTATCATAAGCATCCCTTATAAAGTCTGCGACCTTATCCAATATGATTCTAAGCCTAGAGCCATTCTCGTCCTCTACAAAGAGTTTATTGGGTATCATGGATAGAAGCTGCTGGCCCGACCTAGCCCTATAGATTACCGTTGTCGAGTCCTTAGACAGTTCAGGATGTAACTCTTCAGGTGAGTCAGAACCCCTATAGCAATCCTGATTTAGCATCAGCTTCATCCTCTTAGAATAATTCTCCAGACTTGTCTCAGCCCCCTCAATAATAGGTTTTAGTGGTGTTAGGTAGTGGCTGTAGATAAGGGCGATAGACCTTCCTCCAGTAACAAACATAGGCTGGAAATAGTTATTACCCATTTCAAGGAAACCTACATGCCTAGAATCATAACCAGAAAACCTACTCCTAACTAATGAGGATATTAGTAAAGATCTACTTACGGGAGTTATAGCCAGTAGATCATCACCACCAGCATATATAACAAATCCATAGTTATCCCTAACAATCCTCATATCGTTAGCAGCCGACAACATTATAGACTTAGAGATTGAGCTATGGAATGAGGGTGTAACTATTATCCGATTATTAGATATCATATAATTTAATACATCACCCAAATGATGTTTAATCTGACCTCTTAATATACTCCTTATGATATCGGCTATCTCACCTTCAGCCAATCCCTCAACATAATCCATGATCCCAATATTCGAAAATACATCCACCTTACCTGAGAGAAGCTTACCAACATTATCGCCATCGACCTTTATACATGCATAATATAAATATATAGGTTTTATTCCCTCGGCAGATACGCCTACATCCTTCAGAACATCCAAAATAGCCCTCCAAATACCAACCCTTCTACCCTCATTCTCAACTATATACCTCTCATGGAAGACGGCCTCTCCATCACCTTCAATAATCGTTTTCAATGGATCTAAGTTAACCTTTCTATAGAAGCTCTTATAGATCTTATCATATTTTTCTGACAGCGCCGGAAATACATTTTTCAATACATCAATAGATATACTGTTTAGCTTGAAGATAGTCTCCAGATATATATTCCTCCCAAAGATTTCAACCTGCTTATCTAATACATCTGACTTTAAATTATCTAAGAAAACATCCATTTTGTCACTATTTTCTAAGGAATTGAGGAGTGAGAGTTTAAATTCTATAGTGGTTACCTCGGTATGTGAGGGAATCTTATATCCCTTCTTAAGCTCAATCCCGAATATAAGCTTGATTAATGGATTTACATATCTAGACAGTGTACGCTTGATCAGACAGTATGGGCAGAGTGACTCCCCAGGCTTGATCAACGCATTCAGATTACTGATAAATCTGTTCATCTCATCCTCATTGTTAATCCTAATACTGAATTCCTCTGCTAACCTCCATATCTTATCTCTATTATAGTCATTGGGGAGCCAGACTACTGAAGGTAGAGCCGCACATAAACTGCAGTGTTTATATCTCTCCTCCACCTCCTTATTGTCAATAGATATTGTCAATGACAAGCCCCTTTCATAAGCTTCCTCAGTATATTTCTCAACATCAATATTCGCATAGCCATCCAATCTAACATGCTTCAGCTTATTCATGAGGAGCCCAAGCCTATTGAAGAGATAGTCGTAAAACAGGTTATCATAATACTTCTCATCGTACTCCTTTTCACCAACATACTCCTTAAAACCTTCCACCCTATACTTCTCATACATCTCCTCGATATTAAGAACGACTATTCTAAGGTTAAAGGGAGGTCTCTCTCTAAACCTATTAAAATAATTCTTCTGAAGATCGTCCCCACGTTCCAATATCACTTTATATATGTAAAGCATATCATCCCTTTTCTTGGCCTCACTTCTAACTGAGTCCCATAAATCGGTCCAAAACCTCTCTAGCCTATCCTCAAAATATTTCTTGATATCATCACTATTAGGATTTCTCTTTCCAAACCTCCTCTCAAGATACTCCTCAATATATGGTATTATCAGTGATATATTGGCGGGCATTATGGCTTGTAGAGGCGGTTCACCTGGCTCATAAATTAATATTTCCTCCCTCTCTATCCTATCATCCTCCCTCTTAACTTCAATATTTATGTTGAAACACTCTCTAAATATCTCCTTGATGTTCCTTATCTCATCATCTGGATGACCCTTAGTGATTATGGAGTAAAGTGTATGTATGTAGAATGGGTTGAACCTAGATGTAGGAAGTATCAGTATGTCGGGGCCAAGATCCATAACTAATTCTTCGACTAGATACCATGCAAGTGCTGATAGTAGATAGCTTGAGATCCATAGGTCACCCATCTTCCTCGACTTACTAATGTACCTATGTACTCCTGGTATGGATATGTAGACTAGATAGCCTGAATATTTACCCTTCCCATACTTTCTACCAAATAACATATTTATAGACTGTGCAACCGCTGAGTTATGATCCATGACAGTATGAGTTGGAACCCTTGTATCGGCTGGAAGTGATGGCACACCCTCATTTATAATGAGGGGTTCATATAGCGCATAGGTTAGATGATATATGTATCTTGGATCATGCTTACCTAGAAGCTCGTCTAGGTAGGTCAGAGATTTACATAGCTTATTAATAGCATCATGCACCCGCCTTTTTACAAATAGAAGGGAGGGTATGGAGTCATACCGAACTACATACTTGGGATTATATATGTTCTTAAGCATACCCAACTCAACGGGGTACTTACTATAGTCACCTCCAGCTAATACTATATGGGTTATAAATCTATCGATTGAGGATGCGAACCTATCAGCATCATCAACTAGCCTCTTTATCCCACCATTAAATACTGTATCCCCCGACATCCCAATACATTTAAGCAATGGCTTGAAGTACTCCTTAGCTCTATCCCTATGATCCTTTATAGATATCGTCTTATCGGGTGGGTCATGGAATAGAGCCCAAAGCTTAGCAAGGTAATACTCATCCGGAACCCCCATCTCCACCACCTCTTAGAGCTTTTATGGATTTTATGATGAAGCGTGAATATCCATAGGATGTCCTTCCACCCACACCCCTTGCAAAACCATATAGCAAAACCTTAGTAAGAGGCTTTAGAGATTCAATGTCAACATTCTCAATGTCATCTATCTCATCGAGATACTTCTCATATTCCGGCTTTATGAATAGGAGGAATTTAAATCTAACACCCTTACCTATAACAAGGTGTGGAAGAGGCGATGGAGAAACATCCAACTCTGACTCTGTCTCAGGTCTATAATGCGGAGTAATTATATCGGGATAGAGTATCTGCTTACCGTCTATTGGATATGCATCCGTAAATGCTAAAGACCCAATTCTACCAGTAGATCCAAACATAATATTCTCATCAGGAAGGTCTCTAAATTCGTCCTTCCCCTTCAACCTTCTATATGCGCTTCTAATAGCGCCCTTAATAGTCGACGATGGCATATATGGAAGATTACGTATAGTATCAAAGGCTAGACCAATCTCAAAAACAACATTAAACACACCCCACCCAGAATGGACAGTAACCTTCTCTAGAGACTCAATTTCAATATCATAAATCTTCCAATTACCTAGGAGAGAGGAAGATATATTATATAGATCTATAGGCTTAACCCACATGCTAGACCTATTCATAAACATGTCAATAAACATTCTTTTAAGATAAGACCTAAACTCATCAGCTTTATCATGATAAGTCATATACTTAAATATTTCTTCAATCACATCATTTCCGGCTTCATCCTTCAATAGACTCGGTAAAGACACCATAAACGATGAAACATTTATACTATCATCTCTTGCCCACCTACTAATGAAACGCTTAATCAATCTCTTTAGATTCTCCATATCCTGACTCATATCTCAACTCCCAACCCTAAAGCATTTACCAATCTTTTTCCAAGCCTCGTTAAATACTTGCGTCAAATTACTTCCACCACTAATATTAGAGATGGGGATGCATCGTCTGCCCCGTCTCCTGCTAACGCTACAGTGTTTTATCTCACCTATATTCCAATCTTCAGAGAGAATACCCACTACTAAGACAGATATTTTGTTATTATATCTGAGCATCTTCATTAATATGCTAGATTGTCTTCTATCTACACCTATGTATCCAGTCACATTTCCTCCTATACTAGCTTTTCTAGGTAACCCAAGTATCCATGTATGCCATCTTCCACCAGGATACCTAATACCTTTCCCATTCAACTTCTTCCATGTAGCTTTTAAACAACATTCACCTATTTTCTCCAGAGTAGACCACGCATCGCTAAATCCATTGTAAATATCCAACCTAAAAAAGTTCTCATTTCTCCTACCTATCGTAGGTACCTTTGGAATATTCCGGATAGCAGCTACAGGCTTATTTAGAATACGAGAAACGTATTCAATATTCTTTTCTATAAGATCATATATCTTATTTTTAAATTCATCATTTCTAGGTGGATTAGTGAGATAACTACAAATATTTTTTATCTCTTCAGAAACATTGTAAGATTTAACATCTATTTTTATGGGTGTCAATGAGCCAAATCCCCTATTAGAAGCCCAACCCACACTACCCAAGATTAGGGATAGGAATAGGGATGATAATGAGAAATCATCATCTCCTCCACCTCCATTCCTTAATAAATACAATTTAAACTTCATTTCATCTAATACGGACCCTAAGCCTGATAAGATCAATTCTCTCATTTCGTTCCTATTTATACCCTGAATAGTTATCGCATATCTAGTACTAGTTTTATCGGCCCTGATTTTGTTGCCCATCTTGAGTCTGACCTTATTCATAAACCTAATGGTATTAGGCAAGTGGGACACAGGAATCCTTCTAAGATCTGAGCTATGCAACACATTCTTAATGGAATAATCATCTTTAGCTTCAATTACTATAGAGTATGATGAGGGGTCCTGGTTTTCACCACCACCCAATCCAAGTTTGGATAATTTATCTTTCTCTATTAAAGAATAGTTAATTCGTCCTCCATAAACCCTTGAGACTATTGTCCTGGTCCACCATCTCCATAAAGCCTTTATCTGCTTTCCTGTAAGCCTCTCAACATAATCTATTGTTGGGTTAGCCATATACCCATGATATCCACCTAAAACCATCATGTCAACTCTAAAGTCTATCTCTGCAATTATGTCACCACCAATTTTATCTATGATATCGGTCCAATCCATCTAATCACCCCTAGATCATGATTTTAGGATATAGTTTCCCTTCTCATCAATAGTCGCTGATGCCAGCTTCTTAATCTCATTTAAATACCCAATAATAATAGGTGTCACGATATGCTCTTTATCCACAAGCTTCTTTATAGCCGAAATAGGCTTTCCAAGGTCAGTCTCACCTATAAAGCCTAGCTCCACACACCTCTTTAGAACTAGGTATAGATAGGCTGCATATCCAAGCGAATCACCAATTATCTTCTCCTCAATACTTCCAACCTTTAAGGCTTCTACAAGCTTAACATATACATTACTCTCTGACTTCCCAGACTTGGATAGGAGGAATAGGAGCTGTGTAGATAAGCCATTCGTCATGATATCGCCAGGCCCGCTCCTAGCCCTAGTCCTCAACGACCTTAGAAAAGCATTCCTTCTATTATCTGAAGTCCCTCCAGACCCACCTACATTGATTAGGCTAATAATACTCTCGTAATTTTCAATAGCAGAAAGGATATCCTTCTCCTTAACCTCCATGCCTACCACCCCTACCCCAACCAAAAATCTTAAGATGGACTAGCCCCCTACCTATAGTCTCCAAACCACCCACGAAAAGAAGCTTGCCATTCAACTCGTTAAGCATATCCTTCACATTATTATGATCGTCTAAATAGCATCCTACATATGAGAGGAAGTATGTATCTTTAGGAATATATTCCTCTGTCCATAGGCCGCCAGATTCAACTCTCTTCGCTTCTTTTTCCAGCCTCACCCTGGTAATCCTAATAAGACTCTTATTAACTATCCCCACAATCTTATCGTCACTTATGATAGCCACCCTATCCACCTCATCGCTCATTCCAATCACATCAGTAAGAAAGTTCCTTAATTTGTCGATGTTACCCTCCTTAATTGTAAAGAACTCCTCATTAAACATTACTTTACCCTCAAAATTACCGCTTATACTTCCTAAGTCAAACATATCCTTATGTATTAACAATGCAGAGCCTTCCTCCACTTGATTTAAGACATCACTAAAATCATAGCCATCCTTATTACTGATTGATAAGAAGCTCCTTAGATTTAGAAACCATTTTAAGAGGTGGGGTGAAGAGACATAGCAGTATAAACCTCTCAAGCTCCTAGCTGGGACTAGTATTGGATATGCATCATATATTTTAACTTTAGATGGCTCCTTAACCGGGTTCTCAGGATCAGATCCCAGCAATTTCTTTAAATTATCTGGTAACACAGCCTTAATAGCGCCTTTTAAACCTGAAGCCTGTATAAAGGGTATTCCTAGAGAATCCCTTATGATGGGCTGGTCAACTTCCGCTACAGCCTCGCCAGCACCCACATGTATAGGTGTTACAGCCTTTATAACCAATGGATATATCTCCATATCTAAGAAACATATATCTCATCCCTAATAAGGATATCTTTCAACTCTCTCTCTCTTTGAGATTCAGGAGGTGGCCTCCATAACTTCCCATAATTTTTTTGGTTTGCTTTCAACTCTCTCTTTGAGATTCGCTCTCAGCCCAACCAAGACATACAGCGTCGATGTAGAGATAACTTTCAACTCTCTCTTTGAGATTCAGTCATTCATATCATCATGGAGGGAACTCGTGGATATACTGCTTTCAACTCTCTCTTTGAGATTCGGACCTTGACGGTGACGAGGATTCGGGTTGACACTGTTTACTCTTTCAACTCTCTCTTTGAGATTCAAGATAGTGGCCGAGGCCAAGGCCCCATACGCCGGATTCGTCTTTCAACTCTCTCTTTGAGATTCGTAAGTGTCTGGCAATTTCCACTTTTGTTAGAGTGGAATATTTCAGTAAACTTTCAACTCTCTCTTTGAGATTCAAGACCTATATGTGAAAATCTATCGCTCCGCCTTGAATGACTTTCAACTCTCTCTTTGAGATTCAGGCGTACGGATTCTCGGAGCCAATCTTTTAATCGAGGATAACTTTCAACTCTCTCTTTGAGATTCAGCACGGGACGTGGAAGCTCCCAATAAAGGTAGACATCTTTCAACTCTCTCTTTGAGATTCTCAAGCCTAAGACGCTGTATAATTATGTTAAGCTGGTTGGTGACTTTCAACTCTCTCTTTGAGATTCAGTAGCAGCAGCAGGAGTAGGCCTCTACGAAAAACTATGGACTTTCAACTCTCTCTTTGAGATTCATGGCTCCCCGTAAACGAGGTTCAAGTAGCGGATAAAGTTTCCTTTCAACTCTCTCTTTGAGATTCTCCCACCAGAAAACAAGTGGCTCGCGGAAATAATAAGCATCTTTCAACTCTCTCTTTGAGATTCATTCAACGGTTTCGGCGATTAAAGGAGTTATCAATATTCCTGCGACTTTCAACTCTCTCTTTGAGATTCTCTTAGGCGTATTCAAGTTCATGTGCGTGAGAATAATCCAAGTCTTTCAACTCTCTCTTTGAGATTCAATAGAGTTTCGGGAAATAGGGTTCACTCCACGTTACTCAGCTTGGCTTTCAACTCTCTCTTTGAGATTCGGTATTGTTTTTGTAGGTTTTAGGCCCTTTCTGGGCATTCTTTTTCTGGTGGGTTGGTTCAAGCCCCTTTCCGGGGATTCGTATTTAAGGGATGTTCGCTTCTATTTAAACTTATTTTTGGTGGTTGCCGTGGGTAGGGGTTTTTAGGGTGTTTTCTTTGGGGTTTTGTTGATGGTTGCTAGGGCTTTGACTGTGGCTGGCTCGGATTCTGGGGGTGGTGCGGGGATTCAGGCTGACTTGAAGGCTTTTGCGGCCCTTGGGGTTCATGGGATGAGTGCTGTTACAGCGATTACTGCCCAGAATACTGTGGGGGTTACGATGGTTCATGATGTTCCCGTGGAGTTGGTTAGGGAGCAGATTCGGGTGGTTGTAGGGGATATTGGGGTGGATGCGGTTAAGACCGGGATGCTCCACACGTCGGAGATCATCGAGGCCGTGGCCGAGGAGCTTGAGGGTGTTGAGGCGCCCTTGGTGGTGGACCCGGTTATGGTGGCTAAGAGCGGTGCACCCCTCCTTAGGGAGGATGCCAGGAAGACCCTGATGGAGAGGCTCCTACCCATGGCCACGGTGGTTACCCCTAATGCACGGGAGGCAGAGGCTTTGTCAGGTGTTAGGGTCAGGGACTTGGAGGGCCAGAGGAGGGCTGCGGAGGCCATAGCCTCGCTCGGCCCCAGGGCTGTGGTGGTTAAGGGAGGTCACCTTGAGGGCGAGAGGGTGGTCGATGTCCTCTACATGGACGGCGAGTTCAGGGAGTATGTCTCCCCGAGAATCGATTCGAGGAACACCCACGGGACTGGATGCACCTTCGCATCTGCCATAGCGGCCGAGCTGGCCAAGGGTAAGGGGATACCCGAGGCTGTGGAGGTCGCCAAGCAGTTCGTCTACGACGCCATAAGGTATGGCCTCCCCCTAGGGAAAGGGCATGGACCTGTTAATCCCACGGGCAGGGTTGTCGAGGAGTCTAGGAAGCTTAGGGTCTTGGAGGTGATGAGAGATGCCTTGAGGAGGGTTGAGGGGCTGGAGGGATTAGTCAACCTCATACCAGAGTCCCAGTCCAACCTGGTATATGCGATAGAGGGTGCCTCGGGGCTGGAGCATGTTGCGGGTGTTCCAGGGAGGATAGTTAGGCTGGATGATAGGGCCAGGGCCTCCTCATGCCCATGGTTCGGAGCCTCACGCCACGTAGCCAAAGCAGTCCTAACAGCCATGAGGTTTGACCCCGATATGAGGTCCGCCATGAACATACGGTATGGGGAGGATGTGGTGGAGGCCGCTAGGAGGCTTGGATGGAGTGTGAGTAGCTATGATAGGAGGGAGGAGCCGCCTGAGGTGAAGTCAAGGGAGGGGGCCACCATACCTTGGGGAACCGAGGCAGCCATAAAGAGGAACGAGGGAAAGGTTCCTGACCTGATATACCATACGGGAGACTGGGGGAAGGAGCCTATGGCCGTGGTCCTCGGAAGAAACCCCATGGAGGTAATCACAAAGATAGAGCAGCTCCTAAAGACCCTGAAATAAGGCGGATGTTAGACCTCGACCACCTGGTCCATAAGCTCTACAAGCCTCTCCAGCTCCTCCCTTTCCCTGCGGGATATGCTGGAGCCTTTGTCATCCTGTAGCCTAATACCCTTGTAGGCGGTGGCTGCGAAGGTGCTGGCGTGTGTAATCATCTGCTTGATTCTTTCGGTGCTTCCTGCGTGGAGGTATATTGTTATGTCGTTGATTAGTAGGGTTGGGGTCGGCTTGGATAGATACTCTTCTAGGAGGGGTTCGAGGGCCTCCCTGTTCTCCCACGCATACCTCTTAACTTCCTCGGATGTTCTGCCCGTGAGCCGTGGGGGAGTAATCTTCCATGGACGCAGATACCTCACCCTCCAGACGCTTGGCGTGTAGTCTTCCAGGAGGCCTCCCACCCCCTTGACACGCCTGGGAGCCATGTCGATGACCGTTATCTCCCTGGAGGGAACCCTCTCCAACAGGTAGTCGAGGAAGGATGCCAGAACCCTCGTCTTACCAGACCCAGCCTCACCCACAATCAGGGTCCTCCTACCCAGCCACCCCCCAAAATCCATCAACCCTCCAAGACACCCACATAAAATAAGGATGTTAGCTCAGCGGTATTCACCGCTCATCACCAATCAGAAGGCGGAATACATCATCGCCGTAAAAAGGAGGGGCTTCGGTCTATTTTTCTCTTTATCTTGGGAAGGCTTGGAGGTTTAGGCTGTATCTTCTGGCGAGTTTTAGGAGCTTGTTCTGGACTTTCTTGATGTAGGTTCGGTAGTAGCGTTCTGGTATGAAGATTCTGACGAGGTTTCCCTCCGCCTCTATGCTGAAGTCGGGTATGTGTTTCTGGAGGAGCTGGGCTATCTTCCTCTCTGGGACCCTTGCCTCTGCCTCCTCCTTCTTGACTGGGACGACGAAGGTTCTCTCCCCGAAGACGTATAGCTCGTATCTTGGCTCACCTGACATGAAGTCCCTGACTATGACTGTGGGCCTGGCCAGGTCCGCCCTCCTCAGCCCCGCAGGAACCTTGACCGTCATCTCGAGGACATAGATCTCCGAGACCTCGCCCTTATCCATGAAGATCACCGTGTCTATTATCGATGGGAGGACTCCTACATCCACCTTGTTGGCTATCCTCTGTATAGCGTCTATCGGGGTCGTTGCATGGATTACCCCGACCATCCCTATGCCTGCGAGCCTCAGGTCTATGAATAGGTCGAAGTCCTCGGGTCCACGTATCTCGTCGAAGATGGTGTAGTCTGGGCGGCTTAGGAGTAGGACGTCGTGTAGCTCGCTTCCCTTGGCAGCCGACTTGGAGTATTGGGTTATGTCGGCTGAGACCGAGAGGTCCCTCGGGCTCTCAATCGTCTTGACCACCTTGTTCAGCTCCTTGTAGTGCTCAGCCAAGGCTTGGGCGAAGGTCGATTTACCCATCCCAGGCGGCCCCGCTATCAGGATTCCCTCGGCCTGGGTCTCAAGCCTATCCAGGACCTCTCCTGGGAGATAGTAGTCCCTTAGGCTCCGCTTAACTATGGGCCTCACGACCGTAAGCTCGAATCCGTCGGAGAAGGGGGGCCTGGTGACCACCACCCTATACTGCCTTAACTGGAATATCCTCACACCCGGTTCATCTATCTCTAGGAAGGCGTCTGAGCCGAAGCTCTCGTATGCCTCCCTCATGAGGTGGGCTATCACAAGCTCTATCTCCTCCCTCCTAAGCGGCTCCTCCCTGACGTCCTCGAACCTCCACCTACCTGGGACACCCCTCTTAACCCTCGGTGGAAGCCCCTCCTTCAGGTGGACACTCATCACATCGTCTCCGAAGAGCTCCTTTATGGTGAATGGGGGTGGAGGAAGCTCATAGATTAGCTCGATTCCCATGGACTCGGCCATCCTGGCTGTCACGGGGTCGCAGGTAAGTATCTTGGCACCCCTCCTGGAGGCGTCCTCGAGTATCATGAGCCTCGAGGCCTTCCCCTCCCCGGCCTCGCCCACATACTCCAGCTCCAGCCCCCTCTCCCCGCATGCGCTCCTAAGCTCGTTCAGCCCCTCGACCGCCACCACATCACCTCCAGAGGCCTGGGACTCGATCTCCTCGAGGAGGCGGCGGTGTATCAGGACCTTGCCCGAGACCTTCCCAGCCCTGACTAGGTATGCGGCTGCCTTGAGCTGGATTGCCGACAGGTCTGGGAGAACAGGGGCCTCCTTCAACCCTAACCCACTCTCTAACGCCCACCCCTTCCCGGAGCCATCTAATAAACCAACTGAAGGCCCCTAGGCCTGCCTCAGCCTAATCTTGACCAGGAAGGCGTCGTCTGAGAGCCTACGGCAGGCCTCTATCTCGGCGTCCAAGCCCAGGTTAAGGCCCCTCACCTCATAGACGAAGTCCTCCAGCCAGTCATACACGCCGCAGGTCTCGCAGAAGCTTCCCGTGAACTCTAGGAGGGCCTCGTCTCCCTCGACCCTTAGAAGCCTGGCAACGGCCTCAGGCCTCCTATACCTGTTATACTCCTCCACGGCCCTCTCCAGAGCCTCCCTCGCCCCCATCCCCCGGATATAGGCGGCACCCTAATAGAAAACCTCTACCAAGGATAACCGGGCTTGGTTAGGAGGCCTTGCGTGAGGGTTCGGAGGGATGATGCCGAGGAGGTTAGGCGGAGGCTGGCCAGGGAGGGGCTACTAGACCCACGCTACAAGCCCTTCGAGAGGGATGGATACGTCTATTTCCCGGTGACCGGTGGGGAGGGGTTGGGCGAGGTCTTGGAGGAGGAGTTCGAGGAGCGGGCGGCGGGCCCCAGGACCCTCAGGGAGGCCTTGGAGGGAGTGATTCCCATGGAGCTTCTCGGGAAGGTTCCCTCCTCGTATGATGTGGTCGGGGAGGTTGCGGTGATAGAGCTTCCGAGGGAGCTTAGGGGCTATGAGAGGGCTGTGGGCGAGGCTCTCATGAGGCTTCACCCAAGGGTCAGGACCGTTCTCGCCAAGGGGGGGACGAGGGGGGTATTCCGTGTAAGGGAGCTGAGGGTCATAGCGGGCTCAGGGGCCACCGAGACAACCCACAGGGAGCATGGATGCACCTACAAGCTGGACCTGGCCAAGATGTTCTTCAACCCAAGGATGAGCGGCGAGAGACTCAGGGTGGCGAGGATGGTCAAACCAGGCGAGAAGGTGCTGGACATGTTCGCAGGAGTCGGGCCATTCAGCATACTGATAGCCAGGCTCCAGCCGGACGTGGAGGTTCTAGCGATAGAACTCAACCCGGAGGCCTACAGATACCTAGTAGAGAACATAAGGCTGAACAGGGTGGAGGGCAGGGTCAAGGCAATCTGGGGGAACGTGGGCGACATCCTCAAGAGGCTGGACGAGACGTTCGACAGAATCATAATGGATCTTCCAAGGGACTCGCTCAAGTATCTCCCGATAGCCTTGAGGAGGAGTAGGGCTGGGACGGTAATCCATCTCTATTGGAATGGCGTGGACTCGGAGGAGGCGTTTAAGGAGATTGGGAGGATTGCCGAGAAGGCTCGGAGGGACCTCAGGCTCCTCGGTGTAAGGAGGGTGATGGAGACCGCTCCCAGAACATACACGTGGGCGATAGACATGGAGGTCGCATCATAGCCATCCTCAACTCTTGGTAGGCATGTATTCCCTGCCGAACAGCTCCCTCCCAACGATAAGCTTCATCACGTTTATCGCACCCTCCGCCCCCACCAGATACGACATAACACCCCTAAGCCCCCTCTCCAAGGGAAGCTCCCTCGAATAGCCCAGAGCCCCATGCCACATCATAACGTGGGTGAAGACCTGGTAGGCGGTCTCGGCCGCCACCCACTTGGCCGCAGCAGCATACTTGTTCACCTCACCCACACTAAACTTCCCCTTCCCATAGTGCTCGTCAAGCATCCACGCAGCCTTATACACCAGGTCCCGGGCCATACCCAATCTTACGTGGTCCTCGACGGCCTCGAATTGGAGGGCCTCGAACTTCGCCAGAGGTCTTCCAAAGGCCGTCCTCTCCTTGAGGAACCTTATACCGAGTTCCAGGGCTTTCTCCGCCGCTCCTATACATGCTGCGGCCACCAGGGGTCGGGCCAGGTTGAATCCCTCCATGGCTATGTAGAACCCGTCTCCAGGGTTTCCGAGAAGGTATTGGATTGGGTATTCAGCGTCATTATACCTGATGTATCCGGTCGATATTCCTGTCCTGCCCATATTCTCTATCAGCCCTGTCTCCACGCCCTCCTTATCCAGGGTCGTTACGGCGGCGGTTAATCCCCTATGCCCTCCGCCTGGCTCATGCCTCATTATGGTTATGAAGCCCCCGCCCATCTCCCCTGCCTCCCTCACACCGCTGATAAACATCTTCTCTCCCCTGACCCTGAACCTATCGCCCGTGAACGAGACCATGGTCCTCAGGTTAGCTACATCCGAGCCTCCATGCGGCTCTGTCGAGGCTATCCCTATGAACCACTCACCCCTAACTATCCTTGGGAGAAACTCGTCCCTAACCTCCCTTCTCCCAAACTTCTCCAGAATCTTGCCCCAACTCGCCTGGAGCAGGTAATAGACTGCGGTTGCCAGGCTTATGTCGGCCCTACCTATCTCCTCTGCTACCAAGGCTGCCGTAAGATAGTCCACGCCAGCTCCCCCATACTCCTCCGATAACGTGATTCCGAGCAGCCCGTATTCGCCGAGCCTCCTCACCACCTCCCTCGGGATACGTCCCTCCCTGTCAATCCTCTCGGAGTGCGGCTCAAGCTCACGCTCCAGAAACTCCCTGACACCCTTCCTATACAGTCTCTTCTCCTCATCCAGTAGGTAGTCCAAGCCGAACCACCTTGGAAGATTCACTCTGGGGGATAAAACTCTATCCATGTGGGAGGGTAGCTTTATCTACTTCTTAGGCGATGTCTCGGGTGAGGGTCTCATGGGGGTTAAGCTTGGGGACATAATCCCCGAGAGGGCTGTTGAGAGGATTAGGCTCGAGGACCTGACCGGCAAGGCCATAGCATTCGACGCATACAACATCCTCTACCAGTTCATCACGGTTATCCGTGGGCCTGACGGTAGGCCCCTAATGGACCACAGGGGTAGGATTACCAGCCACCTCAGCGGCATGTTCTTCAGGACGATTAACTTCCTTAAGGCCGGGCTCAAGCCCATCTACGTCTATGATGGCAGACCCCCGGAGCTTAAGAGGGAGACGGTTGAGAGGAGGGAGGAGCGTAGGAGCGAGGCCGCGGAACTCTATGAACGGGCGCTTAGAGAGGGGAGGCTGGAGGAGGCCAGGAAATACGCGCAGCAAGCCGCGACACTAAACCAATACATAGTAGAGAGCTCCAAGAGGCTTCTCCAGCTGATGGGTATACCCGTGGTCCAGGCTCCGAGTGAGGGTGAGGCCCAGGCCGCCCACCTTGCCTCTAAGGGCGATGCATATGCGTCCGCAAGCCAGGATATGGACTCGCTTCTCTTCGGCTCGCCGAGGCTCGTGAGAAACCTCTCGATTGTGGGTCGGAGGAAGCTTCCGGGTAGGAGGGAGTATGTCGAGGTGGTTCCAGAGGTAATCTACTTGGACAGGCTCCTAGAGGAGCTTGGAATAACTAGGGAGCAGCTCATAGACATAGCCATCCTCGTGGGGACGGATTACTGCGAGGGCGTGAAGGGGGTTGGGCCGAAGACAGCCCTGAAGCTCGTCAAGCAGTATGGGAGCGCCGAGGCCGCCTTAAGACATCTGGGCAAGAGCTTGGAGAAGTCTCCCGAGGAGGTTCGTGAGGCCTTCCTTAAGCCCAAGGTTACCGACGAGTATGTAGTTGAGTGGAGGGAGCCTGACTACGATGGTGTGAAGGATATGCTATGCGGCGAGCACGACTTCTCTGAGGAGAGGGTTGAGAAGGCCTTGGGGGAGCTTAGGGCGGCCTACAAGAGGCAGAAGGGTGTAACGAGCCTCGATGCCTGGCTCTAGGACCTACGCTTAACCAGCTCCACCACCTTTCTCTCCTCATCCAGGCTCAGGACCCTGACCTTATCATGTATCTCCAGCTTCATCAGTATATGCCTCAGCTCTGGTAGACTTAGCTCCACATCCCTCTTCTTCTTAAGCTCCTCGAGGAGGTTCTGCTCCAACGCCTTCCCACCCATCCTCTCAAGGGTCTCTATAATCCTGCTATAGATCTCCCCGCCGAGCTTAACCATCCTACGGCCCAAGGCAAGGTCACCCAATCATGGTCAGGGGCTTCTCAGTGTATCTCAGCACCTCTCCCATCTTCTCATACTCCTTGAGCATCTGGGGTGAGAGGCTCGGCTTAACCAGCTTGAACGCCTCCTCGAAGTCCCTCCTAGTAACATACTCCGAGTCAATGTTCCTCCTGAGGGCTGCTAGGGCCGCCTCCCTGCACAGAGCCGCCAGATCTGCTCCAGAATACATCTCGGTTCTGGCTGCAATCTCCTTCAAATCGACCTCCGGGGCCAGGGGCATCTTCTTGGTGTATATCTTGAGTATCTGGAGCCTCGCCTTCTCGTCCGGGGGCGGGACGTAGATTAGCCTGTCGAATCTGCCGGGTCTCAGGGCGGCTGGGTCGATTATGTCGGGCCGGTTGGTTGCACCAATCACTATCACGTCGGAGAGGTCCTCGATTCCATCTATCTCGGCCAGCAGTTGGCTCGCAACCCTGTTTGTCACGCCTGAGGAGTCGTCCACGGCATCCTTCCTCGGGATGACGGACTCTATCTCGTCGAAGAAGACTATGCAGGGCGACGCCTGCCTCGCCTTCCTGAATATCTCCCTTATCGCCTTCTCGGACTCACCGACCCACTTGTTGAATATCTCGGGTCCCTTGACGGAGATGAAGTTCGCCTCGCTCTCGGTCGCTATGGCTTTCGCTAGGAGGGTCTTCCCGCATCCTGGAGGCCCGTATAGCAGGATTCCTTTGGGAGGCTTGATGCCGAACTTCTCGAACTTCTCCGGATACTTGAGGGGCCATTCAACGGCCTCGATTAGCTTCTGCTTTATGTCGTTGAGTCCGCCGACATCCTCCCACCTGACGCTTGGAACCTCTATCTCAACCTCCCTGAGGGCCGTGGGCGTAATCTCCTTGAATGCGTCGAGGAAGTCCTTCATCGTCACGACCAGGTTATCAAGTATCTCGGGCGAGATCTTCTCCTCGCTGAAGTCTATGCTTGGGAGTATCCTCCTGATGGACTTCATGGCCGCCTCCCTGCACAGAGCCGCCAGGTC
>JAHSRM010000061.1 GCA_021650775.1 Candidatus Benthortus lauensis | reverse complement strand
GTGGAGATGATTAGGTCCCCTATCTCTATCCCAGGCTGGATGGCCCCCGTGCTCCCCACCCTTATGAAGGTGTGGGCCCCGGCTCTCGCTAGCTCCTCTACTGCTATGGCTGTTGAGGGCGCCCCTATGCCTGTTGAGCATGCCGAGATTGGCTTGCCCCCTATCTTCCCGTTCCAGAGCCTATACTCCCTGTGGAAGGAGACCTCCTCGGCCTCGTCCCAGAAACCAGCTATCTTGGGAACCCTCTCGGGGTCCCCTGGCATAAGCACGTATCCTGCGACGCCTCCAGGCCTAACCCTCACGTGGTAGAACTCCTCTCCAGCCCTTGGCTCACGTGCCGACGACTCCATGCCGGAGCATTACTCAACGCAGGTTAAATCACTTCCGCAGGAATCGGAGTATCTCCTGGCTCAGCATGAGGGGGTCCACGCCCCATCCATCCGTGGTCGAGTATACCTTCTTTCTGCCCACGAAGACCTCGAGTATGCCCTCCTTCTTGCTCGGCTGAATCCTTGTGGTTAGCTTGGGGAGCTGATGGGTCTCGGCCATCCAGAGGAGGTTGGAGGCTATCTCACGTGCCCTCTCGTGGAGTCCGCTTGGCTCCGAGTAGATTATCCTGACCCTTGGGCCACGTCTGAGGAGGATTGGGAGGGGTAGGAGGAGGCCGAGGGCGAAGGCCGGGATAATCCAGATGAGGTCTAGCGGCGGCTTCTCCAGGATTCCCGGGGCGGCTGGGGCTGGCTCGGGGACGAGTATGGGTGTCTCCGTGAGGGTGGTGGTCCGGGTCACGGTGGTCGGTATCGTGGTCGTGGCCTCCGTAACCCTCGTCCTCGTCTCATAGGTCGTCCTGGTGGTCAGCACCTCCCTCGCAACCTTCTCCACAACCGTCGTCTTCTCCGTCATGGTCTCGGTTACATGCTCGGTGAACGTGGTCCTCAAGGTCTCCGTAACCCTCTCCAACCTGGTCTCGGTCGTCACATAAGAGATGGTCTTGGTCTTTGTAGTCCGCTTGAATAGTGTGGAGGTCTCAACCCTAGTCTTGGTCGTCGTCTCAGTGGTCGTCTCCACCGACGTTGAGGTGGTCGTTATGGATGTTCTCCCGATGACCATGAGGAAAGGGAGGAGAACAGGCCCGCCTCCAATCTTATCAAGAATATCTGCGTCCGTAATCTTGCTGTTCCTCTCCACCAGGCCCGCCGCCACTATCTCAAGCTCGCCGTCCAAATCCACGTCCTCCACACCCACCTCAAATATCCCCAAAGACCTCGTATTGCCTTGAAGGACACTGTTCCTGGGATAGGGCGGATAGTTCTGGTAGACGGGGTCACTCCCATCAAGCCTAAGCCCCGCTATCAGGTTTGTATGATTCTTGCTCCACCTCCCAGCCAGGAGAATCCTATCCCCGCCAGCATGCGGATAAAGAGCCAAAGACCAGAAATCAACCCCATCAATATACTGGAGCTGGACAGCATTAACGTAAGCCTCGGATGGAGCGTTGGAGAAATCCGACCTAACCTGAATTAACGCCCCACCCGACCTATCGTTGTCCAGAACAGCGGTAGCCGAAAGAAACACATCCTCTCCAAACATAATACTATCCGTAACTAGAGAGTTGTATGGAAGCGTCATATTGCCTTCAGTATCTATACTAAATATGCTGTATGACCCTGGGTTGGTATACTTGTTTATGGTAGGAGGGTTTCCTGGAGTAATGCTAAAGACCTCTAAGAGAATATCAACATAAGACATAGCCTTGAACACACGGAAGCATGCACCTGCAGTAACGAAGTTTAGAACTTTTGTCAGACTGACTAAATCAACTGTCAGCAACCATAGGGTTCCACAATCCTTCCAGATTGCTTCATTTAGGAGAATATTGTAGTCCAGAATCTTCACATCAACGCCCGATACTTCAAGGATTAGGACTAGGGAGACCAGTCTTCCATCACGTTCCCCCATCCCCACAGCCACCACCTCATCATAACCATCCCCATTAACATCAGCCGCCACACCATCAAACAACTGGAGACAGTTAATCCCCGAGCCTGGCTTCACCTCCCTTATAACCTCCTCGTAAACTATCCCAGGTCTATAGGTTGACCAAGTCAACCCTACATAGCACACGGTTGGAAAATGTAGGCCCAGTATGTCTCTCGCCTCCTGCGTTATCGAGCCGAGGAGAACCCATGCCTCGGTATCCGTGTTTCGGCTTCTCTCCAGCCTCTCAACAGAATTAATCACTAACCCCGTCAGAATATTTATGTCCCGATAGACCGTCTTGCCTGCTACCGGGTCATCATATACTAATGTGGAGAATCTGTCATTATGTTCTGTGTGGAACACGAAGTTATCTACATCGCCTCCTTCCCAGCTCGTCAAGGCTAGGTGACCGTATATTGCCCATAAAGGAGAGGTGAAAGGCCTAGATGAGTCATCGTTTACGAGCCTGTAGCTTCCTGTCCACGCTATATATGGGTAGTCGAGGTATCTGCGGGTTATCAGCATGTCGTTTACGCCCACGAGGCCGTAGTCCTTCCAGAGCTCCGCGCCCTCCTTCAGAGTGGGCAGAAAATACACGCTTCCCCTGAAGCCGACGTCTATGCTTGGGAACCTTATTGGGTATAGTGTCTGGAAGAGCTCGACCTCGGCTGGCAGGGTGAAGCTTGCTCCACCCAACGCCAGATTGGATACTAGGGAGACCGCAAGCAGCCCCATGAGAACCAGAGCTAGAAGACCTCTTAATCCCCCGCCCCAGCCCATTTACTACAAACCACTACAAATCATGTATAACATTTTCGGAAAAATTCGAAAATTCTAGAATGGAGTGAATGTAATACGATGGTATTTCGATGATAATACCGCAAGCACTTTCAGAACCCCCTCCCCCTCTCTCATAGCTTATCTCGGCTGATATTCAGTTGCCTGCCGGCTGAGGATGGCCATGTTTAAGGTGGTGAATATCGACAGCATCAGGGTCGGCGGTGGGAGGATTAGGAGGGATGTGGGTGATTTAGCGTCCCTTACGCGTTCCATCACTTTGTTGGGCTGGGTTTCCCCCATCGTCGTTGACGAGGATTTGAATCTCGTGGCAGGGTATCGGAGGCTTGAGGCCCTTAGGAAGGCCGGGGTCAAGCATGTGGCGGTCCAGGTCGTCCCCCGTGGGCTGGCCGAGGTGATACAGGCCGTCGAGAACACGCATAGGAAGGAGCTTCGGTGGAATGAGGTGGTGGAGGCTGTGGCCAGGGCCCACGCATCCCTCGAGAAGATGGCCGGCAGATTATTCGTCACGAATAATAGGAGGAAGCCTTGGACCCAGAGCGACACGGCCCAGCTCTTCGGCCTAAGCCAGGAGCATGTCTCCAAGTGCCTCAGGATGTATAGGAGCAGGTTCTGGCCCAGGTTGAGGGAGCTGAGGACCTTCGACGAGGCGTATGAGAGGCTTCTGCTCCTTGAGGATGTGGAGGAGGCGGAGGACGGGGAGGGGAGGCGTGGAAGCGTTGTGAGGCCGGCTGGAGGGGATGTGGATAGGTTGGCCGAGACCATGAGGAAGCTAACGGTGATGGAGATGATAGGGCAGGTTCAGAGACTCGAGGCCGAGGTCGGAGGCCTCTGCCCCATACACGGGGACGCAAGGCTAAGCCTCTGGGATGTCAGGCTGTCATGCGGCCACACCCTCAGGGAGGTCTTGGAGATGCTTCACGAGGAGGAGAGGAGGATGGAGGTGGCTGTGAGGAATGGGTGAGGCTATGAGGTATGCCTTCTTCTGGAGGCCACGGGGCTCCAGGGAATACAGGCTGGAGGAGTTCGAGGCAAGGGGGTTCAGCGAGGCGGTCAAGGTCGCCAAGACGCTCCTGGAGGTAGGCGGAGGAGAGGTCGGATACCTGGTCGCAGGCATCCTGGCGGCCGAGATAAGGAGGGGACAGAAATTCGTCTCATTCCTACACGGAGACCATGGTCCAGGTAACGATTAACGAGACAACGGTCCTAACGATACTCTACTCCATACTCCTCGCCCTCTACCTAATAGAGCTCCTGGTAATCCGCTCCAAGCTCGAGAGGCTCGCCAGGATGTATCTTGAGCTGCGTGGGATGGTTCGGAGGAGGCGGAGGAGGTGAGCGTGGAGGAGCTGTTCAACACGGTTGAGGAGAGGCTGAAGACCATAGCCGAGGGCGTCCCAGGTGTCAGGCAGGTCTCCGTCGCAGAGACCGAGTCATTCCACTCACCGAGGGTCTTCGTCTGGGTAAGGAACGGGGAGAGCGTGGACTCGACCATAACGGGCAGGAGGAGGCTCCACCGATGGAGGTTCGAATACGTGATAGACGTAATCCACCCAGACCCGCAGAAGGCATACAGCGAGGTCAAGCGAATCCACTGGAGCCTCTACGGGAAGCTTATGGAGGACAGGACGCTCGGAGGCCTGGTGGATAGGGTTGAGCCATCCGCCGAGTTCTACCGGGAGGAGGTTCCAGCCGAGAGGGGATACGGCCACAGGTGGGTCATGAGGGTCGAGGTGGTGGTGGAGGCCTGAGGCTAAGCATCCGGATGGAGGCAAGCCCCCAGCTAACGGGAATAGGCGCCCGGCTACAAGAGGCAGGCAGCCGGATAGCCGACGAACTATCAGAGATTGGAGTGAGGTATGCGGCTGCGGTAATCCCGAGGAGGAGTGGGAGGCTGGCGAGGAGCCTAAGGGTCTCGGGCAGGCCCGGGAGGAGGGAGATAGTCATGGGAGGAGCGTCGGCGCCCTACGCACCATACGTGGAGTATGGGGCAAGGCCTCACGTAATCAGGCCGAGGAGGGCCGAGGCCCTGAGATTCGTCGTGGACGGCGAGGTCGTCTATGCGAGGCGTGTTCATCATCCTGGGACGAGGCCTGCGGAGGTGATGGGGAGGACCGCCGAGTATATCCTGTCGAGGGTGGGCGAGGTCTCCTCACGGGTCCTCCCACGCTTTACAAAAATTGGCTGAGCCAGTAGCCGTGATGCGATGTCAAGGTATGTCGGGTTCGGGAAGCAGTCGGCGATAGACACGCCCTCGGCTCCCACGAGCTTCCTCGACGCCGTTAGATTCGATGTCTCCTTGGAGAAGCCCGTGATACGGAGGAGGACTATTGCGGGGAGATGGGTCAGCGACTATGCTCCAGGGAAGGCCGTGGCCAGAGGCGAGGTGGAGTTCTACCTGAACCCCAAGAGCCTCGGCGCCCCGCTCCTGATGACCCTCGGAAACATATCGACCGGCCAGCCAGACCCAACCAACGCCCCGAACGTCTACGAGCACACGTTCACGCCTCTTGAGGTCGGCGGCCAGCCTCCATCCTACACGGTCGAGCTTGGAGCCGACGGCATAGCGAGGAGGATTGTGGGGGCGATAGGCGAGTCCATGGCCATAGAGGTCGCGCCAGGAGAATACGCCACGGCAACCCTAACCATACTCGGCGTCAAGGAGGAGCAGGCCGCACCCTCCACACCATCCTTCCCCCAGCTGAGGGACTGGACAAGCCACGACGCACAGGTCCAGGTAGGCGGGACGCCGGCCGAGCTACAGGCCCTAAGCCTCGAGATAAACAACAACCCGAGCGCCGAGCACCATGTCATAGGCTCCAGGTATCTGACCAGGCATGAGCTTGGGGAGCTGGAGGTCTCGGGAAGCATGGACATACGGTTCCTCGATAGAAGCCACCTCGACAGGTTCCTCCAAGACCAGGAGACGAGCCTAACGATAACCTTCACAGGCCCGGAGATAGAGGCCGGATACAGCTACCAGCTCGTGATAAGCCTGCCCAGGATAGTCTATGACTCCTGGTCTGCCGAGGTCTCCTCCTCAGAGATGGTTGTCCAGAGCATAGAGTTCGTGGCGGTCAAGCCCCAGGGAGACGACGTGGTGAGGATTCTCCTCAGGAACGATGAGGAGGGATACTAGTGAAGCCCATCAAGATAAGGGTGGGCGACGTGGAGTATAGCGTGGATGTCCCAGCCTACATGATACCCGTGATAAACTTCATGGCACCCGCACTCGGGAGGATTCCAGGGAACCTGAAGGAGGCGGTGGAGACCTCCAAGGAGCTTGAGGAGGCCCTGCGGCTCTTCACCGAGAGATGCGTCAGCCCAACCCCGAGGAAGGAGCACGTGGTGGAGCTTGTCCTCAAGGCCATAGCCCACGTAACCCAGGAGATAAACAGGGCGGTGAAGGCCGCAAATTTCTACGGAGGAGCCGAGGCCTCAGGGATACAGTGATGACCCTCTCCACACTCTACGGGATTCCGCCCAGCAGGCTCCTCGGCGTCCCACCCCCAGCCTCAATCTACTTCGACGCACTCATCCTAAGGGAACTCCAGTCAACCCAATCGACAGCCGGCAGGGTCTCGGGTAGGCGGGATAGGCTCTGGCCCCTGGGTGCTAGGAGGAGGGCTTAGGGGTGCCTGTTGGAGAGTATCAGGTAAGGGTTGTGGTCGAGGCTGTTGATAGGGCGAGCAGGGAGGTCAGGAGGCTCGAGGGAAGCGTTAGGAGCCTGGCCCAGACCATAGAGCGTGAGGGCGGGAGAGCCTCCTCAACCCTCCTCCGGATGGGCAGCATACTGAGGGATGCCTTGGGGTTCCTGGCCGCCGACCTAATCTACAGGACCATAGACTCGGTTAGGGCTTTCGCAGAGGAGAGCGTGAGGGCCTTCGCAGAGTTCGAGCGCTCGATAACCAGGCTCGCAACCCTGGCCGCAGAGCCAGGCCAACCCATAGAGGAGCTAACCTCAACCCTCAGGGCCGCAGCAATCTCTGCCTCAACCCAGTTCGCAGTAGGGGTGAACGAGGCGGCCGAGGCCCTCGACTCCCTCGTCAAGGCAGGTCTGTCTGGACGGGAGGCGGTGGAGGCTCTTGGAGCAGCCCTGGTCATGGCCAGGATAGAGGGCGTGGGGTTCGGGGAGGCGGCGGACAACCTGGTCCAGGTTATGGCGCAGTTCGGCTTGACGGGCTCGGAGGCCATGAGGGTGGTGGACGCCCTCGTGAACGCCTCCAGGATGGGTATAGGGACCGCATCGGACTTCGCTAGGGGGCTTGCGAACGTGGGTGCGACCGCCAAGGCCATGGGCCTAAGCCTCGAGGGGACCCTCGCCCTCCTAGTGATACTGGAGCGTAGGCTCGGCTCTGCTGACGAGGCTGGGACAGCCCTCAACAGGATGCTCCTAGACCTCGGGGAGATTGCGGGCAAGCTGGGCGTCCCCATACGTGGGCTGGGCGAGGAGCTGAGAGACGTTATAGACGTGATAGGCGACGTGGTCGAGGCCTCGAGGACCCTGGCGCCGGAGTGGGACACCTTACGTGAGTCCCTGACAGGGGTCGATGTGAGGGCTGTGAGGGCCTTGACCACCTTCATGGAGATGAGGGAGAGCATAGAGGGCATGGTGGAGAGCATTAGGAGGAGCGGCACGGCCCTCGAGACCTACCAGACCGTCATGGAGACTACTGCGGGCAGGATGGACGCCCTCGAGGCCAGGGTCGAGAGGCTTAAGGCGGCGATAGGCGAGAAGCTCGCCCCAGCCTGGCTAACGCTCCAGGAGGCAGCCTACTCGGCCATCTACGGCATCGTGAACTCCTTCAGCATGCTCTTCGCAAGGCTGGCCTCAGACACGGTCGAGTATAGGAAGCTCTTCCTCGAGAACCTCGTCTCCATGGGGCTGGCGAGCAGGGAGGAGGCCGAGAGGATAATCCTCGACTGGGTCAGGGTGGGCGAGGTGACGAGGAGGGAGGCTGCCGAGATAGCGGCATACCTCGGGCTGGTCATACCGGAGCTCATGTCGGTCTCCCAGGGATTCTCCCAGGCCTCGGCTGAGGCTGAGTCCACTGCGTCCTCGATGAACGATGTCTCCCAGGCCTCGGCAGGCCTCTCAGCCAGCCTCCAACCCCTGCCGACCGTCTTCTCATCCCTCGTCTCGGCCTTCACCCAGGGTAGGATGACGGCTGAGGAGCTTGTCCAGAGGCTCTATGAGATAGATGCGGGTGTGGCTGGAGTCTTCTCCTCGATTCTCCAGGCTGTCCAGGGCCTCCAGTCCCTCCAAGCCCAGCTAACAGGCCTCAAGGCCGAGCTATCGGACCTCAACCTCGCCATGATGGAGAACCAGCTCGCAATACTAAGGATACAGAATGCGGCCCAGGCCAGGGCCGACTCGGTGGCCGTCGAGCTACACCAGCTCAGGCAGCAGCTCAGCCTCCTCCAGCAGGCCAACCAGGTAATCAATACGGCGATAGGCTTGATGAGGGAGGAGATACGTGTTAGGGGCGAGTCCGCCCAGTTCACCCAGCAGGAGATAGGCCTGCTCCAGCAGCTCGCAAGCTTCATACAGGTCGGGGCACGTGGGAGGCAGCTCGACGTAGAGGCCCTCACCCAGCTCATCGCACTCCTCTCGGAGAGGAACATCCTGACCCAGGAGGAGGCCCAGCTCCTACTCCAGCTAATCCAGCAGCTCCAGTCCGAGGAGGCCCAGAGAAGGCTGAACATAGCGGCCCTAAGCAGGATGATAGAGGAGCGGATGAGGCTCGGGCAGGCAACCCTCCAAGAGGTAGAGGCATTAACCGAGCTGAGGGCGAGGCAGAGGGAGCTGCAGGAGGAGTCCCTCAGGCTCAGGATAAGGGAGATGGAGCTACAGGGCCAGATAGAGAGGACGAGGGCCACCCTCGACTCCATGATTGAGACGCTTAGGAGGAGCGCCGAGGCTGCGGGTCTGGCCGAGGACTCGGTGAGGAAGCTAATCAACGCCCTCAGGGAGCTTGATGGGATGACGGTTGAATACACCGTGGTCGAGAGGAGGAGGGTTGAGGAGGAGTCGGGTGGAGGAGGGGTGGAGGGCTCGAGGCAGCTGGGCGGATGGGTTCCCAGGACAGGCCGCTACCTCCTCCACAGGGGCGAATACGTCCTCCCACCCACGGTGATAAGGCATCTGAGGAGGATAGGGATACGGGAGCATCCGCCCCAAGTAAACCTCGTGGTGAATATCAGGGGCATGGTGGTGGGAGGCGTGGAGGAGGCCGGCGAGGTGGCTGAGAGAATCAGCAGGGAGATTGCGAGGAGGATTAGGATATGATTCTGGTGGAGGTCGAGGGGAGGGAGCTGGAGGTCTCCGACGCATCCCTGAGAATCAGCTGGAGGGAATACGTCAAGGAGCTTAGCCTCACGGTTGAGGGAGACCCTGGGGGCATGCTCAGAACGGGTGCCGAGGTCTCTGCGAAGTGGATGGACGGGACCCCCCTCTTCTCAGGGATAATCCATGAGGTCGAGGCGGTGCTGTCGGGCAGGGAGGAATACAGGGTTCTCTGCCGAGACCACCTAACCCTCCTCGAGAACATAGTGGTTAGGGCCAGCTACCCACCCCTCACCCCAGCCCACGAGATAGTCCTCGACATAATCTCCCTCGCCTCCCAATACGGGATAACGGGGAACGGGGTCCAGCCAGCCCCCCGACTCCTCTCAGAAACAAACTTCCACAACATAACCGCCCTCAGGGCGCTAATCCAGGTGGCGGAGACGACGGGATATGCCCTGAGCATAGACCCGTGGAAGGATGTCAAGTTCCATCCGAGGAGATTCGGGAGAAACATCCTGGAAGACCCGAGCTTCGAGGCCACGAGGCTCCAGGGAGACCCATGGACCCCAGCCTCCCCATAAATTCCTTGCAGGCCTCCAGCCCCCCATGAGCCTCAGAACCGATTACCGTGTCCCACCCCAGATAACCTCGGCGGACTGGAACAGGTTTGCCGAGAACTTCACCGTAGGTGATAGGGGGATAACCTTCGGCGGGGTCCTCGAGGTCGATAGGGTGGATGGGGTGGTCAAGGTCGGCGGAGACATCCTGCCGCTGTCCGATGCATCGGCGAGCATAGGCTCACCAGGCCTCAGGTGGTCCTCCATACATGCGGTGAACGTGGTCTCAGGCGACTATGTGTTCGAGAATGGGTGGAGGATTGTGGAGGCTGAGAGGCTGGGGCTGGGCGAGGGCCTGGCCATACTCGATGACAGGCGGAGGGTTAGGGTGGTTCTGAGGTGAGGGGGCCGTGGCCGTGGAGGCCGTTGATTGGGGTGCGAGGAGCGGGGAGGGATGCGTGGCGATAAGGGGCGCTGCGGGAGAGTCAGGCGGATTCTCCCAGACCATCACGGTCCAGGAGTCCTCGAGATACCTGGCCTCATGCTGGCTAAAATCAGACTCACCCAAGGTCTCGGCGACGCTCAGGGTAAGGTGGCTCGACCCCCAGGGAACCACCCTGAAGACCGACGAGAAGGCCTGGACACCCAGCTCCCCCCACATCTACGAGAACCTCGTCATGGAGGCCTACTCACCCCCAGGAGCAGCCTCTGCGAGGATAGGGCTGGAGGCCTTCTTCACGGGAGACGCAACACTCCTCATAGACGACTTCTACATGGTTAGGCTCCACGTCCTCGAGGGCGGGCCATGGGTTGGGGGAGATGTGATGGACGGGGTGGCCATGGAGCCGAACATACTTGGCTCCAGGAGGCTTGAGGACTACTCGGGTGAGTATGGGAGGGTCGTGGTGATAGGGCATCGTGGGGAGGTCTTGGCCGACGTGGGCGAGGGTAGGCCCAGGATAATCTACGACCCATCCCTGATGGACGTGGCCGAGGCCGAGAGACGTGCCAGGATACTCCTGGAGGAGGGAGACGGCTCGAGGGAGCTGGAGGTCGAGTCATGGATTGATAGGGGCGTCATGGTAGGCGACCTGGCCCAGGTAAGCATACCCGGGATAGGCGTAGCCCAGCTACTCCACGTGCTCGAGGCCGAGTATGACTTCAGGCGGGACAGGATGAGGCTCAGGCTCGGCGGAAGGAGGAGGCTCCTGGAGGACGTGGTGAGGGGAATCTCGTCATCCCTCGAGAGCATGAGCATAGCCTTCCGTCAAGGCGAGGCTGTCCAGGAGGTTATGAGGGAGCCAAGGGTAATCTACGTGAGGGAGGTTCCGCCGATAACCATGGAGAACCCAAGCGGCGTGGTCTTGGATGGGAGGGGGAGGGTGGTCCTCGCCGAGGGCGTCGTCCAAGGCTCCTTCGAGTCCTCGGCAACCCCCGAGCCGAAGGCGTTCAAGAGATGGATTAGATGCGGGTTCAAGGGCGAGGGAGACATAACAGCCGAGATACTCAGGGCCGATGGAACAAGGGCCGAGACCCTGCAATCAAGCTGGCACAGCTTCCTCCAAGACTACATACCCAGGGCCAGGGGAGAGTGGATAACCGAGAAGAGCCTATGGCAGGCGGATAACGGGTCCCTGGAGACGACACGGGGAATCTACAACCCCGAGGCAGTCAAACTCGTCAGGCTCAACCCCTCCCAGCCCTCCACCCTAAAATTGGGGGGAAACTTATCCATCAACATATCGGATATGAGATACATGAGGTTCGCAGCCCTAACAGACACGGGGAACCCGGTTAGGGTTAGGTTGATGACCGATGAGGGAAACTATCTCGAGGCGTCAGCCGAGACGGGTAGGTGGACGTGGACGTGGAACGAAATCGGCATGGGGGTCTTCATGAGGAGGGGGGACCCGGACCTGGGCAACATAAACTCCATAGAGTTCCTCGTAGAAGACGGGGAGACAGGGGTCCTCGCAGTAGACTACCACCACCTCTTCATGAAGTATGGGGCCGAGACCCTCAGGCTCAAGCTAACCCTCAGGAGGCCCACCCCCTCATCACCGACACCAGCCGTGGAGATGATTTACTGGGTGTGGGAGGTGGCTTGAGATGACCCGGCAGGTAATCTATAGCAGGCTTGAGGGTAGGCCGTTTGTCTGGGAGTATCTCGGGTTCAGGCTCTACGACTCGGAGGAGATAAACGCCCAGTTAAGCTACCTGATGGTCAGCCAGGAGGTTGGTGTGAACCCCCAGTATGGAATCTATCAGAAGGATGAGGTGGTGGGCCAGGTCTTCAAGGCGCCTGGAACCCAGACCACCCTGACCAAGATAGAGTTCCTTATGCGGAAGGCTGGGAGCGACCTTCAGGTAAGCGTGGAGCTATGGGACGTGGACCAATCCACATGGGTTCCCACATCCCTCCTCAAGACCCTCGGCCAACTAGACTGGGCCAGCGTCCCCACCTACCCCAACGTTGGATGGGCTGCGGCTTGGGAGGGCTCGGAGACCCTGACCCCCAACAGATACTATGCAGTCTGCCTCAAGGTTAATGCGGTGAACACCGATTATGGCAATAGGTTGGAGGTGTATGAGGCGAAGGAGGGGAGGGAGACCTCAGGGAACCCCTACCCTGATGGGGTGAAGCTGACGAGTAGCGACGGGGGACAGACGTGGAGCAAGCACGACCTCTACGACCTATCCTTCAGGCTCCACTTCCCAGACGAATACGTGGACAGCTTCACTTGGCCTACCCTCAACACGGTCTCGGAGAAGAGGCTCGAATACCAGCTCGACTTCCAGGCCAGCTTCGAGGTAAACGGCCAGGCCGTAAGCCCGCTCACAAGGGACACGCCGATACCCCAGGCGGAGCAATACACGGTCAGGATAAGGCCCCAGCCAGGGCAGTCGGGAACCATCCAGAGGAGGCTGATGTATAACTTCTACAGCAAGCCCAGGATAACCCCAGGGGACTTCGGCTTCACCGACGCATACCTCCACTCGGTCCAATACCTCGAGGACGGCAGCCTCCTCAGGATAGATGATAGCCCTGACTCGCAGCTCCAGGGGAACGCAGGCCAGGAGGACATATTCCAGGATGTCCTGGTTCCTTGGAGGAGCCTCGAGTGGAGGAGTGGGAGGGGCAGGGTCCTGGCCCTGGGGGTGGTTTAGTGAGGCTTCTGAGGAGGAGGCTCGGGGTCCCGCTGGAGGCGGCTGAGAAGATTCTGGAGACGAGCCTCGAGGTCGGGAGGATTGTGGGCGGAGGCCTCGGGGTCAGGAGGGGCGACGGATACGTGGAGATAATAGTGGATAGGCCTGTGGCACGCTTCACCCCAACCTCCCTCACACCACTCCAGCCAAACTCCTACAGCATAGGCGAGCCCGGGAACTATCTCTCGGACGTGGTCTCAGCCAACCTGACAATCCCGTCCCAGTCAAGGTGGAAGCGTGGTGTCAGGCCTGCCGACCCAAGCCTCTGGGACATACCCCTACCCTACCCCAAGACCTACACGAGGAGCGGGGGTGCTGCGGCCCAGGATAGGATGGAGCTTGGGATACTTGCGGAGGAGCTTCCACCCCACCTCAGAACACCTGGAGGATACTCCCTGAACACCCTCACAGCCATACTCGTTGGAAAGGTTAGGAAGCTTGAGGGAGAGGTCGAGGCCCTCAAGGGGAGACTCGAGAGGCTCGAGAAAAAATTTGGGGTGGGTTTAGCTGGAGTATAGTCGGCGGAGAGCCTTGGAGAGATACTCGAGTAGAACCGTCTCAGCGGTCCCCGAGGCATATGCTTCGGCAGGCCCCATCCCCTCAGCTGCACCCGTCAAGTAGTTGAGGGCCGAGACAATCCCGGAGAGGATGACCGTGGCAGCCATCTTCCTCGGGTTAAACCCCTCGCCGCCCGCAGCACTCTTCAGGTATCCTGCCAAGGCGTAGGAGACCCCTCCAAGGAAGATTAATGCGGCCTCAATTACGGCCACGGCATCCATCCGAACCAATTTTTTGCTAAGCCTGGAGAGGCTCTACTATGGTCTCGCCTCCCCTCCTCAGGCCCCACACGGCCAGGGCCAGGGCGTATGCCAGGTCGTCGTAGCCGCCCCTCCTATGCGAGAACCTGTATGTCCCCCTCCAGGTCGCCTCATACTCTATCGAGTTGAGGGAGGTTAGGAGGTCGGTGGAGTCTGGGAGGACTATGAGGCCACGCTCCATCAGGAGCTTCAGGT
>JAHSRM010000075.1 GCA_021650775.1 Candidatus Benthortus lauensis | reverse complement strand
TCCCTGCCCACGGCTCCCATCAACCCGACCCTGACGCCGAGTCTTGCGAGGGCCGATGCTATGTTTCCTCCAACGCCTCCATGATGTTCTTGGAACTCCCTCGCCACCGACATCCTCCCAGGCTGGGGGGCCTCCTCCACGAAGAACACCAAGTCTATGTTTATGTCCCCTAGAACGACTACATCCAACCCCTTATCCACGGGTCTTCGCCCTAATCTCCTTAACTTTCGACATCAGCCTCCTAACCCTCTCGGGGTCCACGGGGTTCTGGGTTATGCCACCCACCTTGAAGTAGGTCCCCACTATCGCTCCGTCGGCGGCCTCAAGCAGCTTCTCGGCGTTCTCGTGGGTCAGGCCGCTCCCAATTATCACGGGCGTGTCGCCCACGGTCCTCTTCACCCTCCTGACAAGCTCCACGTCAGGCTCCGAGCCCGTCATCCTACCCGTAACTATCACGGCGTCCGCCATGTAGAAGTCGGTCCAGGTCGAGTGGGTCTCCGGGTCTATCCCAGGGAACATGACTGCATGCTTCTTATTTACGTCTGCGAAGAACTTTATGTCCCATGCGTGGAGAAGCTTCCTAAGCCTCATGAGCTCGGGGGCGCTCGCCCTATCTATCTGGCCCGTGTCCCACACTATCGCACCCGTGTAGAGGCAGACCCGGATAAACTTGGCTCCAGCCGCCTTGGCTATCCCAATCAATGCCCTCCCGCCATTATGTATCAGCGTGATGCCGACGGGGACGTTCACGTTCTTGACCACCTCCCTGGCCGCAACTGCGTGTGCCGCAACCTCCTCGGGTGGGACCTCGTCGTGGGCGAAGTATGGTAGGTCCCACATGTTCTCCACTATCAGGCCGTCCACACCGTTCTCGACAAGCGTGGCCGCATCCCTCAGGGCATACTCAACAACCTCGTCCATGCTCCATCCCTCGTATGCGGGCGACCCAGGCAAGGGCATCAGGTGGACCATCCCTATTATCGGCTTCTCGACGCCGAACAACTCCTCGAGGTTCCTGAGCCTCTTACCATAGAAGTTCTTGGCCCACTCGGGTATAAGGTCCTCTACCCTGAAATGCATACCCAATCACTTAGAGGTGTAGTGAAAAGTCTAGAATATATCCTCTACTTGACGGTCATCTCGACGGATACGTCCTCGGGAATCTGGATACGCATTATCTGGCGCATGACCCTCTGGTCCGTTATCTGGAGGTCTATGAGCCTCCTATGGATTCTAAGCTCATGCTTCCTCCACGTGTGGGTTCCCTCGCCGCAGGGAGACTTCCTGACGGGGACCACCAGCCTCCTCACGGGCAGGGGGACGGGGCCAGCCATCCTAGTCCCGGTCTTCACGGCAATCTCCTTTATCTCGGAGCACACCCTCTCTATCTTCTCGAGGTCCGTGCCCGTCAGCTTGATTCTCACGTTGGTCGGCATGACCCTTCCCAGAGGTATCCACGGGAGGGGGATTCTAATAAAGGTAAGGTGATTGGGGATAAATAGGAGGCAGGCGGTTGGAGTGGAGCCGGCTTAGAGGGGTTAGGCGGATGCGGATAGCCCTCGACTTGGACGGGGTCCTAGCCAACACGATGAGCATGTGGGTTAGGCTCTGGAGGGAGAGGACGGGGCGGGAGATAAGGCTGGAGGACTTCGATGAGTGGAGTTCGTGGAAGTATCTCGGGATAACTGAGAGGGAGTTCATGGAGATAATGAACGAGGCCTGGAGGAGGTGGAGGTATCTGCCCCCCACCGAGGAGAACATCTCCGAGAAGGTCTCCAAGCTAAGAACCCTCGGGAGAGTCGATATAGTGACGGCCAGGCCCAGGGAGACGGAGGAGTATGCGATTAGGTGGCTTGAGCATCAGGGAATCGAGTATGACGAGTATGTCTGGATTAGGGATGGACGCTCCAAGCTCTCCCTAGACTACCACGTGTTCATCGACGACTCACCCCTCATGGCCGAAGACGCAGCCCATGCGAGGAAGCTCGTCCTCCTATACGACCAGCCGTGGAACAGGAGCTTCAGGGAGAACTACTACGTGAGGAGGGTTAGGGGGCTTGAGGAGGCCTACACCATCCTGCGGAGGCTAAGGGAGGCTTGAGGGCCAACTACCTGAGCAAGAGGGAGACCTCGAGGCTGGTAAACGAGATACTCGAGACCCCCTGGGGCCAAGCATTGGGCGGGAAGAGGCCCAGGCAGGCCCTCGAGCTGAGGGAGGATGACCTGAGAATCTACAAGGTCGGAGACCTGATAGTCGTAAGGCTCGGAGACGCCTTGTTCCCAGCCCTCCTCGAGGAGTATAACTCCGAGGCCCTGGCCCTCCTCCCCTCCCTAATAGTGGACATGGGAGCAGTCCCTTACATCTCACGGGGAGCAGATGTCATGAGGCCTGGCGTGAGGGATGTGGAGGGAGAACTCCGCAGAGATGAGATACTGGTTGTAAGGGATGAGAGGCACCGCAAAGCCCTTGCGATAGCGAGGTCCCTGGTAGACCGTCAGACATTCAACTCTATGGAGAGGGGGAAGGTGGCCGCAAACCTCCACCACATAGGAGATAAGGTCTGGAAGCTGATAGAGAAGGGAAGAAGGGTTCTAGAGCAGGCGTAGAATTTGTAGCGGAGATGTAGCAGATGTTCTAAGAATAAATGTTATTAACGCCTCGAACCCTGTCTCACATATGCGGAGGCTGGCCATAGCGGCCCTGATGCTCGCACTAATAACAGCATATATTGGGGGAGCCTTAGCCAACGGGGCTTACACGGCCCTGGTGGAGGACGCCAACCTCAAGATATCCCTGAATTACCCCTCCGAGGTTAAGGCTAGGAGCTGCTTCACCGTCAGGTTCCAGGCCTCCGCCTTCACCGACATGACCATAGACCACATCAAGCTCAAGATAACCTACTTCTATGACAGCGCCAGCAACGTAATCTACAACGCCCTCCTGGTAGACGACCTGGCGGTAAGCTCCGGATGGGTGGACACCCGGACGATAAATGTCTGTCTTCCAGACGAGGTTAGGAGGGACCCCTTCCTGGAGGCCAGGGTGGAGGCTAGATACATAATAGACTCGGAGGTGAGGGAGCTTAGCAACGAGTGGTTTATGGCGGCTGTAAGGGACCCGACCTACGCGGAGCTGGCGAGCAGGCTCGACGAGGCGAGGAGGAGGATAAGGTCCCTCGAGAACCGTATCGCAGACCTGCTTAACGAGATAGACGACCTCATGACGCAGCTCGACAGACTCCAGGAGCAACTCGGCAGCCTGGCCCAAGCCCATGAAACCCTCTCAAGAAGCTATGAAAACCTCCAAGAGAGATACAATGTCCTCCAGCAGGACTATCAGAGCCTAAACGAGGAGTATAGGAGCCTCCTAGCCGAGTATGAGGCACTTAGGGTGAGGTTCGAGGACCTCTCAAAGACCTATGGGGAGCTTAGCCAGGACTACCAGGCCCTTCTAAGAGACCATCAGGAGACGGTTGGTGAGCTGAGGAAGCTCAACGAGGTGTATGGGGAGCTGAAGTCCAGGTATGAGGGGCTTAGGGAGAAGCACGACGCAGCCCTCTCAACAATCGGAAGCCTGGAGAACAAGGTCAGCGAGCTTGAGTCCCAGCTGGCGGAGAAGGAGGCGGAGAACATGGAGCTGAGGGCGATGTATAACTCGGCCCTAAACGAGGGGAACGTGGCGAGAAGCATCCTCTACGCACAGTCGGCGGCGGTCGCAGGAGTCGGTGCGGGAATACTCCTACTGACTAGGAGGAGAAGGAGGGAGGGTGGACGGCAGGCCGAGAACCACGCCGAGAACGGGAACGGGAGAACCCAGAGAATCCTGTCGGGCAGAAGGGTAACCCTACCCAAGGAGGCCATGGAGAAACTCGGCCTAAAGGAGGGAGGAAGAGTAATAGTCCAGGTCCTAGACGACGGAGTAAGGATTACGCCCGCCAACGAGGAGAAGCCCAGAGAAGAGGAGCGGGGAGAGGAGACCAAACCTTAAAAACCCGGGAAGACAAAAATAGATTGATGGGGTCTAACCGCAACCCCTACCCCACCCTATCTACCGGAGGCCTGAGATATGGGTAAGCTGAATATAGGCGACAAGGTTATTCTCTCGCCCCAGGGCCTCCAGCAGCTCATAAAGACCCTGTGGGAGGAAGGCTACACGGTCATCGGCCCCAGGCTGGGTGATGGAGCCATAGTGTATGGGGAGGTCAGGTCTATTGAGGATTTGCCTGAGGGCTGGGGGGATGAGCAGGAAGCTGGGAGGTATAGGCTGAGGAGGAGGGGCGATAAGGCTTTATTCGGATACAACCTGGGCCCAGACTCCTGGAAACGCTTCCTCCACCCACCCCGCATACTCCTCTGGAAGGCCGAGAAGACCCCCAAGGGATTCAGGATAACCCACAACGGCCACGAGGCACCCAGATACGCATTCCTGGGGGTAAGGGCATGCGAGCTCCACGCAATCAGAATCCAGGACAAGGTGTTCCTCCAAGGCAGATACAAGGACCCAATATACATGAGTAGGAGGGCCAACACCCTGATAATCACGGTAAACTGCACGGAGGCGGGGAGAACATGCTTCTGCGCCTCCATGGGCACAGGCCCCAAGGCCCACGAGGGATTCGACATATCCCTGACCGAGGTCACAGGAGACGAGCACTACTTCCTAGCCGAGGTGGGAAGCGAGAGGGGCTCCGAGATATTGGAGAGGATAGAATATAGGGCTGCGGCGAGAGATGAGGTCTCCGAGGCCGAGGAAAGGGTCTCCAGGGCCGCCGAGAGTATGGGTAGAAGCCTCCAGACCGAGGGATTGAAGGAGCTCCTCTACCAGAACTATGAGCACCCCAGGTGGGATGAGGTGGCAGAACGCTGCCTAACATGCGGGAACTGCACGCTCGTCTGCCCAACATGCTTCTGCACTACCGTGGAGGAGGTTACGAGCCTTGATGGAGGCTCCTCTGAGAGGTGGCGTGTATGGGACTCATGCTTCAGCCTACAGTTCTCCTACATACATGGAGGAAGCGTCAGAGCCTCCCCCAAGTCCAGATACCGTCAATGGCTAACCCACAAGCTTGCGACCTGGCAAGACCAGTTCGGGGAGATTGGATGCGTGGGATGCGGGAGATGCATAACCTGGTGCCCCGTCGGGATAGACATAACCGAGGAGGTGAAGGCTATTAGGGAGAATGCGGTAAAGAAGGTGTGAGAATATGTCGGTCCAATCAATGGAGGATATAATTAGGGAGCACTCATTCTTCAAGGGGTTGCAGGAAAGATATGTTAAGCTGTTGGCTGGATGCGCCTCGAATGTCAGGTTTAATGCGGGTGAGTATATCTTCAAGGAGGGTGGCAGGGCCGATAAGTTCTATCTCATCAAGTCGGGGAAGGTCTCAATCGAGATATACTCACCTGAACGTGGCTCGATAATAATCCAGACCCTAGGGGAAGGCGATGTCCTTGGATGGTCCTGGCTCTACCCACCATATAGATGGCACTTCGACGCAAGAGCCCTTGAGCTGACACGGGCCATAGCGCTTGACGCAGAGTGCCTTAGGAGGAAGTGTGAGGAGGATAAGGAGTTTGGATACGAGCTGCTTAAGAGGTTCTCCCAGATAATAATCCAGAGGCTTCAGTCTGCTAGGCTCCAGCTCCTGGACGTGTATGGCCATGCTTCAAGAGAGTGAGCCCCTGGAGGGAACACTCCTACCCGAGCCCTTCATAGTCTCCAAGGTAAGGAGGGAGACCAGGGATACATTCACACTGGAGATGGAGCCCCTTAACGGGGGAGAGAAGCACTTCACCCCAGGTCAATTCAACATGATATACGTCTACGGGGTAGGAGAGGTCCCAATCTCCATAAGCGGGGACCCTGTGGAGCCATCCATACTAAAGCACACCGTAAGAGCCGTGGGGACGGTTACCAGGGCCATAACCTCGGTCAAGAGGGGCGGCATGCTAGGGGTGAGGGGGCCGTTCGGCTCTGGCTGGCCCCTCAAGGAGGCTGAGGGATACGATGTAGTGGTTGTGGCCGGGGGGCTGGGTCTGGCCCCCTTGAGGCCTGCCATCCTTCACCTCCTAAGAAACCGTGAGAGGTATGGGAGGGTGGCGATACTCTATGGTGCGAGAACCCCCATGGACATGCTCTATAAGAAGGAGCTGGAGAGATGGAGGGCCAGGTTCGACATAGACTTGGACGTCACGGTGGACCACGCTACAGGGGGGTGGAAGGGAAACGTTGGGGTGGTAACCACGCTCATCCCAGGCCTAAAGATCGATGTCCCCAACACGGTGGCCCTCGTCTGCGGCCCCGAGATAATGATGCGTTTCACTGTAAGGGAACTCAACAAGCTTGGGATACCGGACGAGAGAATCTACATCTCCATGGAGAGGAACATGAAGTGTGCAGTAGGTTTCTGCGGGCACTGCCAGTTCGGCCCCCAATTCATCTGCAGGGATGGGCCTGTCTTTAGATACGATGTGATAAGGCCCTTCTTCCAGGTTAGGGAGGTGTAGGAGGTGGGGAAGCCCAAGATAGCTGTATGGAAGTTCGCATCCTGCGACGGATGCCAGCTCAGCATGCTCGACTTGGAGGACGAGCTACTCGAGATAGCGGACCACGTGGAGATAGCCTATTTCCTCGAGGCCTCAAGGGCGGTCGTTAAGGGGCCATACGACATCTCCCTGGTCGAGGGCTCCGTCTCAACCCCCGAGGAGGTCGAGAGGATAAGGAGGGTCAGGAGGATGTCCAAGTATCTCATAACAATCGGTGCATGCGCCACGGCAGGCGGGATACAGGCCCTGAGGAACTTCAGGAACGTCAGGGAGTTCATGTCGATAGTTTATGCCAAGCCCGAATACATAGACACGCTTGAGAAATCCACCCCCATATCACATCACGTCAAAGTGGACTTCGAGCTCCGTGGATGCCCAATAAACAAGTATCAGCTCCTAGAGGTCCTCAACGCATTCCTCAACGGCAGGAAACCCAACATACCCTCCTACAGCGTGTGTATGGAGTGCAAGATGAGGGGAAACGTATGCGTCATGGTGGCCAAGGGGATTCCATGCCTGGGACCCGTTACACAGGCTGGGTGTGGGGCCATCTGCCCATCCTATCAGAGGGGGTGTTATGGATGCTTCGGGCCTAAGGAGACTCCTAACACGGGTTCCTTGAGTGATTGGTGGATGAGGCTTGGGGTCCCGAGGGAGGATGTGGTGAGGGCCTTCAGAGGCTTCAACGCCTATGCGGAGGAGTTCAGGAAGGAGGGTGAGAGGCTTGGGGAGTAGGACCATCAAGGTGGACTACCTTGCGAGGGTCGAGGGAGAAGGCTCACTATACGTGAAGGTCAGGGAAGGCGAGGTCCTCGACGTTAAGTTCAAGATATTCGAGCCGCCGAGGTTCTTCGAGGCGTTCCTGAGGGGTAGGAGGTTCACCGAGGCCCCCGACATAACAGCCAGAATCTGCGGAATCTGCCCCATAGCATACCAGATGAGTTCGAGCCATGCGATGGAGAGTATCTGCGGCGTCAGGGTTGGCGGGCAGCTACGGAACCTCAGGAGGCTAATCTACTGCGGCGAGTGGATTGAGAGCCACGCCCTCCACATCTACATGCTCCACGCACCCGACTTCCTAGGCTACGAGAGCGCCCTCCACATGGCCAAGCATCACCCCGAGGAGGTCAAGAGGGGTCTCAGGCTCAAGAAGATCGGGAACGAGGTCGTGGCCCTGATAGGCGGGAGGGAGGTCCACCCAATAAACCTCAGGGTAGGCGGGTTCTACAGGGTCCCAACCGAGGAGGAGCTTAGAAGCCTCCTACCCAAGCTGGAGTGGGCGAGGGAGGCGGCCCTCGAGACCGTTAGATGGGTGTTGGGCTTCGAGTTCCCCGAGTTCGAGAGGGACTACGAGTTCGTGGCCATCAGGCACCCAGACGAGTATGCCATAACCGAGGGCAGGCTCGTCTCCAACAAGGGCCT
Organism: Candidatus Benthortus lauensis; assembly: GCA_021650775.1. Taxonomy (GTDB): domain Archaea; phylum Thermoproteota; class Nitrososphaeria_A; order Caldarchaeales; family Wolframiiraptoraceae; genus Benthortus; species Benthortus lauensis. The sequence continues at coordinate 234 of JAHSRM010000075.1, read as the reverse complement.
CGACATCAGCTTCGACGAGTTCGACGACCACATAGTGGAGGAGCAGGTCCCATACTCCAACGCCCTCCACTCAAGGATAAAGGAGAGGGGAGAATACATGGTAGGCCCCCTCGCCCGCTTCAACCTAAACTACGACAAGCTCTCATCCAAGGCACAGAAGGCGGCGCAGGAAGCCGGGATGAAGCCCGGGTGCATGAACCCCTTCAAGAGCATAATCGCAAGGAGCATAGAGGT
>JAHSRM010000098.1 GCA_021650775.1 Candidatus Benthortus lauensis | reverse complement strand
GGCTATTGTAGGGTCCCTGAAGAGGAATGAGCCTGCAGCCCTATGCATAGTTGTTAGGAAGTCTGGCTCGGCTCCCCGGAACGTTGGCGCCAAGATGGTTGTCCTCGGCGATGGGAGGGTGGTTGGAACCTTGGGTGGAGGGCCCTTCGAGAGACTCGTCGTCAAGGATGCGTTAGACGCACTTAGGTCAGGTAAACCTGCTCTTAAGAGGTATGTCTTTAGGGAGGAGGGTGGGGAGGGTGCTGTGAGGACCGGGCTTATATGCGGGGGCGAGGTGGAGGTCTTCGTGGACGTCCTAAAACCCGCACCGAGGATAATACTGCTGGGCGCAGGCCATCTATCCGAGGCTATAGCCAGGGTGGCAAGCGAGGCGGGTTTCCGTGTAAGCGTGGCTGACCCCAGCTCCAAGCTGGCTACCAGGGAGAGGTTCCCCATGGCCGAGGAGGTCCTGGTTGCGGGGATTAGGGAGGGTGTTGCGAGGCTCAGGCCTGGGAGAGATGACTTCGTCCTGATTGTTTATGGGGTTGTTGAGGAAGATTTCGAGGCATTGGCTGAGGCTTTGAAGACCGAGGCACGCTACATAGGTGTGCTGGGGAGTAGGAGGAAGAGCGGCGAGTTCCTCCGAAGGCTTAGGGAGATGGGGTATAGTGAGGACGACCTGAGGGGCAGGGTCTTCATGCCCATAGGCTTGGACATAGGTGCGGAAACTCCTGGAGAAATAGCTATTGCGGTCGTGGCGGAGCTGATAAGAATTCTCAGGGGAGGCGGGCTCAAGCACCTCTCAATCCTCTAATCTTCTCGAGAACCTCCGCCAAATCCTCCTCCGTGTCTATATCTTTTACCGTGAACTCGCTTCCCTCAACCTCGGCTATCTCGCTCCTATGAGCCGAGACCACCGACTTCAGCCCATAGGTCTCCTCACGTATCTCGAGCAGCTCTCCAAGGAGCCTTCTTGAGAAGAGTATTGGGTGGCCGTGCCGCCCCCTGTGGGTGGCCACAACTATGTTGGAGCCTGTCTCCAAGTATTTCTCTATGACCTTGTCTATGTCCCCCACCTCTATGAATGCCACGTCCGCCGGCAGTATCATGAATGCCTCTGCCCCCCACTCGGCCGCAGCCTTTATGCCCGTCTTGACCGAGTAGCTTAACCCCTTCTCATACTCAGGGTTATAGACTATTCGGAGCTTGGGGGTCGCCAGCCTCCTGAGAACCCTCTCTATCTCCTCGGGCTTGTGGCCGAGGACCACGAAGACTGCGTCTGCATTCGACTTTAGGCCACGTGAGACAACCCTCTCTATCATGGTCTCGCCATCAACCTTCCTCAGCAACTTGTTTCCCGGGAACCGGGTTGATTTCCCCGCCGCCAGGATTATCAGCGCTATCTTTGCCACCTGGATTTGACCTCCTCCAGCCTTCCATCCTTCTCGAGGACCTTCTCCAGCCTCTCCCTAGCCCTCTTCATGACCTCCTCCTCGTCGAGCGTCTGGAGGACCCCCTCTCTCACGACCACCCTACCGTCTATGACTACGTCCCTTACGTCGAGGCCGTTTGCAGCATATACTATTAGGGAGACTGGGTCGGAGATGGGGTGGAGGCCGGGTCTGTCGAGTGAGAGTGTTATGAAGTCTGCCTTCATCCCGGGCTTGAGGACGCCGACCTCTCGCTCCATCCCCAAGGCCTTGGCTCCCTCCACAGTGGCCATCTCTAGGACATCCCAGGCTCCCATGGACTTGGGATTGAGGGTCCTGCCTTTCTGGAGTATCGAGGCGAGCTTCATCTCCCGTATCATGTCGTAGGTGTCGTTGCTCGGGCCGCCGTCGGTCCCCAGGGCCACGTTCACGCCCTCCTCCCTCATCTCCGCCACAGGTGCAAGGCCCGAGCCTAGCTTTAGGTTGCTTGAGGGGCAGTGGGCGACCGATGAGCCTGTGGCGGCCATCCTCCGCATGTCCTCCCTGCTCAGCCAGACGCAGTGGATGTAGACCCTCTTCCTTCCGAGGAGGTTGAATCTCTCTAGGAAGCCTGTCGGCGTTGTTCCACGTGATTTGAAGTAGTCTATGTCCGCCCTGACCTCGGCCAGGTGCATGGTTATCCCTGTGTCAAGTTCCTTGGCCAGCCTGGCGCTCTCGTGGAAGAGGTCGTCGCTGCATGCTCCAGGGGTCCTCAGCCCTATCCAGACCCGTATCCTCCCGTCCGCCTCGCCATCCCATCTCCTATGATACTCCTTGAAGTGCTGGAGCGACTCGGGTCCCTCAATCATCCCGGGATGCATTATCCCCTGCTGGGTTGCGTATCCGGGTTGGTCCATCACGGACTTTGAGAGGAATCCACGTATCCCGGAGTTCTTGACCGCCTCGGCTATCCCGTCGAACCCATACCTCTTATGGACATGGACCTCGAGGAAGGTCGTTGTCCCTGTGCGGAGCATCTCCGAGATGCAGAGCTCGGCAGACGCCCTGCCATCCTCCTCGTCGTAGACTCCCTGGAGAGGCCAGACCCAGTCTCGGAGCCACTCAATCAACTCTATATCGTCTGGAACAACTCCACGTATCAGGGCCTGGGCCAGGTGGACGTGGGTGTTGATTAGGCCTGGGAGGATTATGCCTCTCTCGAGCTTGATTACGTGCTCGGGGCTTAGGGCCTGCTCCTTGACCTCCTCACGTCTGCCCACGGCAACTATCCTGCCGTCCTCCGAGTAGATTGCTCCATCCCGGATTACACGGCGGCCATCCATGGGTATGAGGAACCCTGCCTCAGCGTATACGCTGGTCAAGTCTCACCAGCCCTCTTAACAAGCTCTAAGACCCTGTCAGGCGTTAAGGGTATCTGCTTTACTGGGACGCCGAGTGCGTGGGCCACGGCGTTGGATATTGCTGCTGGAGGTGGGACTACCGGTATCTCCCCCATGGCTTTGGCTCCGTAGGCTCCTGCGGGCCCTGGGCTCTCTATTAGGTGGTAGATTATCTCGGGTGAGTCCACGGCTGTCGGTATCCAGTAGGTTGAGAAGTTGTCGGTTAGGACTATGCCGTCCTCGTGGATGAAGCGCTCCATTATTGCCTGACCCATCCCCATTATGGTTCCGCCGTGGACCACGTCCTTGAGCCCTATCGGGTTCACTATCCTGCCCACGTCGAAGGCGCATGTTATCCTGACTACCTTTACGAGCCCTGTCTCGACATCCACCTCGACCTCCGCCACCTCGGCCCCGTAGGTGTATTGGTTGTAGGGTTTGCCCTGGCCTGTCTCCTCATCCCACTTGGTTGGAGGTGCGATGTAGTATCCCGTCTCCTTGAGCTCGAGGCCTATCCTGTATGCCTGGGAGACCACCTCCTCGAAGCTCACCTTGTTCTCGGGGTTCTCGGAGTCGTAGACCCTTCCCTCCCTGAACACGACTCTCTCGGACGGGCATCCCAGCATCTCGGCCGCCACGCCCTTCAGCTTCTCACGTATCTTGGAGGCAGCCTCCTGGGCAGCCCTACCCCCTATCGCAGTAACCCTCGACGCCACCGTTGGCCCAGGGTTCTGGACCTTGCTCGTGTCAGGCCTCTCCATCCTAACCTTGTCGAGCGTTACCCCGAGTTCCTCGGCGACGATCATCAGTAGCCCTGTCGCCGCCCCTGTCCCGAAGTCTGTTAAGCCTGTTCTAACTGAAACTTTTCCATCCTTGTCCACGCTTACGTCCACGTATGCAAAGTCTTCTCCCTCGGGGCCGAGGGTGTTCCCATGGTATATCATCGCCACACCTATTCCCTTCCTTATCGGTCCACGAGTCTTCCTGTTGAACTCCTCATACTCCCTCCTCTTCCTCACCCACTCCGAGTTATTGTATACCCATTCGGCGCACATGGCGAGGCCGTCGTCCTCTATCTCGGCGCTCGTTATCGTCTTCGACCCACGTCTAAGCAGGTTCTTCAACCTGAGTTCGAAGGGGTCCATCCCAAGCTTCCTGGCCAGCTCATCCATCTGCCTCTCGGCCGCGAAGAACGCCTGCGGTGCGCCGAAGCCCCTGGTCGAGCCTGCGAAGGTGTTGTTTGTTAGGACGCAGTATCCGTCTGCCTTAACGTTGGGTATGTCGTATGGCCCTGCGCAGTGGAATATTGCCCTAACGATTACTAGGTGGCCTTTCGATATGTAGGCTCCCGTGTCCTCTATCAGGGTGGACTCCCATGCAACGAGCCTACCGTCGCTCCTGGCGCCCGTCTTGTTCTTTATGATGAATTTGTGGCGCTTGGCCTGCGTAACCATGGCCTCATCCCTCGTCATGATTGATACTGCGCTTCTCCCAGTCTTGTAGGCGACTAGGGCTGCGTATGCGCAGACATCTATTGGGGTTTCATCGGATTTCGGCCCGAATCCTCCTCCTGTGGCTGCCTGGATTACCCTCACCTTCTCTTGGGGTAGCCCGAGTATGTCCGCCACCTTCCATCTCACGTCGAATGGGTTCTGCATGGAGCCTATGCAGGTTATTCCCCCGTCTTGGTCAGGTGAGGCCAAACCTATCTCGGGTTCGGGGGGAACCGAATCTATGAACTCCGTCTGGTAGGTGTTCTCTATTATCACGTCGGCCTCCTGGAACCCCTTCTCCACATCCCCCTTCCTTATCTTCATGTGCCTGCAGATGTTTCCCTTGTCGTGGACCTTTGGTGCGTCGGGCTTCATGGCCTCCACAGGGTCGAAGACGGCTGGAAGCCTCTCATACTCAACCCTCACAAGCCCTATCGCCTCGTCCACGGCCTCGGGCCTCTCTCCAGCTATTATTGCCATGGCCTCCCCGTAGTGCCTTACCTTATCCACGGCCAGGAACGGCCTATCCGGGATTAGGGAGCCTGCGTCATTTATCCCCGGTATGTCTCTCCAAGTATAGATGCCCACTATTCCCGGGATGTTCTTGGCCGCAGAGAAGTCTATGTCCTTGATTAGTGCGTGGGGGACGGTGCTCCTCACGGGCCTCACGTATAGGACGTTGCTGGGGAGGAGGTCTCCGGTGAACGCCAGCCTGCCCGTAACGGCTTCAAGAGAGTCCACCCTCGCTATCCCCTTTCCTATTACAACGAAGTCCTTCGAGTTTAGGAGCCTCTCAACCTGCTTCTCCACCTCTGCCATCACTCAACCCTCCCCTCAACAACCATCTGGACAGCCTCCTCAAACATTAAGTAGCTTCCACACCTACAAAGAACGCTTCTCAACGCCCTCCGTATCTCATCCCTGCTCGGCCGCCTCTTCCTGTCGATAAGCCCCTTGGCAACGATTATGGCTCCAGGGATGCAGAAGCCGCACTGGACGGCCCCCGTCTCTATGAAGGCTTTCTGGAGTGGATGGAGCTTTCCATCCTCTTCTAATCCCTCGACAGTGGTTATCTTCTTTCCCCGTGCCTGGACGGCCAGCATGAGGCAGGAGAGCATGGGTGTCCCATTCACCAAGACTGCGCACATGCCGCATTCGCCTGTCCCGCATCCCTCCTTGACGCTCTTGACCCCGAGCTTCTCCCTGAGTATGTCGATTAGGCGTTCATGTCCCTCTAGCTCCACCTCATGCTTAACCCCATTTACTTGGAGACGTATCTTCACGCCTCTTCACACCCCTAGGGCCTTAACCGCCTTCATCCCCATCCTCCTGAAGAGTGTTGCGAGCGCCTCGAGCCTATACCAGTCTGGGGCCATGAAGTCTGCGTGGGGCTGGGCCGATGTTTGAAGCCTCTTCACGGCATCCTCAACCAAATCCTCTGTAAGCTTCTTCCCAAGCATTAGTCTCTCAACCCTAGTTATCCTGGATGGCTCCCCGTTCCTCGCACAGTTGGCCGCCACGCCTGCATAGGTTATTTTCCCACGTTTATCCACCTTGAGGCAGAGTGATATGCTTGCAAGCGGGTATCGTGAGTTTGAGGGGTGGATTTTATCGAATAGGGTTATCAGGTTTGGTGAGGGGGCGGGGAGTGAGACCTCGGTTATCAGGGCCCTGATGTTCTTTCTGGCGAGGAATCTATCGAGCTTCATCGTCTGGTGTCCCCGTCTCCCGAGCAGCCGTATGTTGCTGTCCATGGCTAGTAGGACCACTAGTAGGTCGCTTACAAGGGAGCGGGTGGCTATGCTTCCGCCCACGGTGGCCATGTTTGCTATTATTGGGGGCGCAAACTTCTCCTCAAGGGCCTTGAATGCTTGATGCTTTCTCACATACCTGTTCGAGAAGAGTTTTGCGAGGGGGGTCATGGCGCCCACCTTAATCATCCTCTTCTGGACCTTGATGTAGTCCAGCTCCCTTATCCCCGAGAGGTCTATCAGGACCCCCGGCCTCATCTCCCTCATCTTAATCTTAGCGATGATGTCGGTTCCACCTGCCACGAACTCTGCATCGCTTCTCCTGAAGAGCATCTTGGCGGCCTCCGACACCGTTTCAGGCGTGAGGACATCGAGTTCAGGTAATCTTAGAAGGCTTGGAAACATGACGTAACACCTCTTCCAACCTCTTAATGATGGGTGTTAAAATGTTTATTGCATGCGTAGAGGCTCGACTGCTTCACCCATATCCCTTAGTCTCTCCCAGAGTCTTTCATGGGTTTTCAGGACTCTCTGCTCCGCCTCCCGTATATCGACCTTCGTCAGCTTCCTGTCCCATACAACTACCTCGCCGTCCACTATCACGGTCCTAACATCACCTCCCTTAACCCCGTTAACTATCCATGCATGTATGTCCCCCGTGTAGGGTGTGGCCGCCATCTGGGGTCTCAGAACTATTACATCGGCCCTGTATCCGGGCTTCAAGGCTCCGAGATCGTTTAAGCCGTAGGCTCTTGCAGCATCTATGGTTGCTAGTTCCAGGGCTTTTCTCGGCGGGATTACCGTGGGGTCTCTGCGGGCGACCCTGTGCAGCAGGAAGGCCGACCTAATGTTCTCGAACATGTCGAAGACGTATCCATCGTTTCCGAGGGCGACGTTCACGCCTAGGGAGAGCATGTCGGGTATCCTCGCCACGCCTACTGCGTTGAGCATGTTGCTCATGGGGTTGTGGGCCACCCACGCACCCGTCTCCGCCAGTATCTTGAGCTCCTCGTCGTTTAGGTGGACGCAGTGTGCTAGGACTGCCTTGGGTGAGAGGAGGCCCGTGTCCCTGAGCCTCTCAACAGTCCTCTTCCCGTATCTCTCGAGGTTGTGGTATAGGTCGCCGGGTCCCTCGGAGACGTGGATTGTTATTGGTGCTCCCGTCTTCTCCTGGAGTTGGAGGGCCTTCGCTATGAGGTCGTCGGTTATGGTGAAGGATGCGTGGAGGCTTATCATCCCCATGGCCCTGCCCTTATCCTTCTTCTTGAGGAACCTCTCGTTCTCCTTCAGCCCTCTCAAGCCCTCCTCCCTGCTCCTCCTCTCAGTCGCCTCAAAGGAAAGCACACCCCTTATCCCAACCTCGTTCACGGCCCTCGCTATTGCGTCGAGGGAGCCCTCGATTCCGTTGGGGGCGGAGTAGGTGTCTGCGAATGTGGTTGTCCCCGAGAGGAGGAACTCAATCGAGGCGGCGAGGGCCGTAGAGTATGCCTCCTCGTTGGTCAGCCTCTCGTCGAGCGGCCACCAGATTCTCTGGAGTATCTGGGTGAAGTCGGAGGGTGGCTTGATGTTGAGGGCTGCTCCACGCAGGGCTATGCCGTAGAGATGGGTGTGGGCGCAGACTATTCCAGGCATTATTATCGACTTGGGTTCCTCGATTACCTCGTCGGCCTTAAAGTTCTTCTCCACGTCCCCGCTCTTCCCAACCGCCGCTATCCTGTTTCCCTCGATGGCCACGGCTCCGTCGTGAATCACCTTTCCATCATCCATGGTTACGACTACGCTTCCCTTGACCAGGAGCCTCTCGGCCATGGGTCATCAAACCTCTGCAATCGACTTTACGAGATACTCGACGTTCCCGCTTAGGGGCAGTAGGAGTGGGGATGTGCATCCATTCCTCATGTATTCAAGGACCTTTTTCTTCACGTCCTCAGGCGTCCCCGAGGCAGTAATCATGTGGACAACCTCATCAGGCACTATCTCCATGGCCTTCTCGATTCCACCTGGCTTGGCGGGCCATCCGCCCATGACCTCCTGAACCTCCTTGATTAGGTCCTCGCTCACGCCGCTGGCCTTCATTATGTGGGGCTGCTGGCCCAGGGTCATGGTTACATGCTTCTTGGCGAGCTTCACGGCCTTGTCGGCGTCCTCATGTATGGACGTGGCTATCAGCTGGGGCCTGTCTATGTCCTCCAGCCTCCTCCCAGCCTTCTCCGCCCCCTTCCGGATGTGCTCCAGGGCTTTCTGGTTGTATTGGGGTGAGACGAGGTAGTTGAGTAGGACCCCGTCGGCTATCTCGCCCGAGAGTTCGAGCATCTTCCATCCCGTGGCGCCTATGTATATGGGTATGTTCCTCGGCTTCTCCCCCGCTCCGTGGAGGACGTCAAGCCTGACTCCACGCATCTTCACGTATTCTCCCTCATAGGTTACCTCCTCCATCCTGAAGAGCCTCCTAATCACCTCCACATACTCCCGCATGCACTTGAGGGGTTTCTTCCTCTCAATCCCTACCTTCCATGCGAGGGGGTCCCACCATGCCCCAAGCCCCAGCATAACCCTCCCGAAGGATAGCTCGTCGAGGGTTGCGAAGGTCTGGGCTATCAGGGCGGCGTTCCTCGTCCAAGTATTGATTACTCCTGCTCCGACCTTGATTCTACAGGTGTCGGTCGCTATGGCGGCTATGGGGACGATTGCGTCTCTTGCGAGCCTAGACTCCGCCACCCAGACCGACTCGAATCCATGCTGCTCAGCTATCTGAGAATACCTGACCATATCCCTTACATGCATGTCCTGTAGGTAGAGGCCGAGCCTTGGAATCGATGTCTCCGACATATCTATTACCTGTTCATCCCATCATAAAAATTACTCTTCTATGCCTGTAGAGTCAGTTATATATTCTGGGACTGTTTCCATGATGGGATGCTCGACCTTCTTATAAGAGGTGGAAGGGTCTTTACAGGCGAGTTCTGGTTCGAGGGCGATGTGGGTGTTAAGGATGGTAGAGTTGCTTTACTCGGCAGGAACATTGAGGAGGATGCTGAGAGGATAATCGATGCGGGTGGGATGATAGTTATCCCGGGAGGCATAGACGGCCACGTTCATTTCCAGATGCCCTATGGGGACGGGTTCAGGACGGCTGACGACTTCTACACGGGGACCATAGCCGCCGCATGCGGGGGAATAACCACCATCATAGACTTCGTAACCCCTGAGCCGGGACAAGACATAGTCGAGGCATTCCATAGGAGGAGGGAGGAGGCGGACCCGCTGGTAGCCATAGACTACGGCCTCCACGTCTGCGTAACAGGTGCATGCAGGTGGAGTCCATCAGCCCTTAGGGAGCTGTATCGTGAGGGAGTGACGAGCTACAAGGTCTTCACGGCCTACAGTGCCCGGGGGCTTATGATGGATGACGGTGTGCTTCTGAGGTTCCTTGAGGAGGCCTCTAGGGTCAGGGCCTTGGTCCTCGGCCACTGCGAGAACGAGTGGATTATCAGGGATAACTTGGAGAGGTTTGGGAGGGAGGGTAGGCTCGCACCGATATACCATGCGTTGAGTAGGCCTCCCGTTGCTGAGGCCGAGTCGGTTCAGAGGCTTGGCCTCTATGGGTTGGAGAAGGGTGTGAGGATACTGGTGGTCCACCTCTCCTCGGGCATGGGTCTCGATGCGGCCAGGATGGTCAGGCTTATGGGAGGCGAGATATTCGTGGAGACCTGCCCCCACTACCTGGTCTTCACCGACGAGGTCTACCTGAGGGAGGATGGCCTCAAGTATATCATGTCTCCGCCCATTAAGGGTGCGAGGGACCGTGAGGCGTTGTGGGAGGGGCTTATGGACGGGAGCATAGATGTCGTGGGAAGCGACCATGCACCCTTCAATTGGTCTGAGAAGCTGGCGGGCAGGGACGACTTCAGGAAGGCTCCTGGAGGCGTCCAGGGAACCGAGAACATTATCCCGATACTCTTCTCCGAGGGGGTTAGGAGGGGTAGGATAAGCTTGGAGAGGATGGTGGAGCTGGTCGCCCTCAACCCAGCAAAGCTCTACGGCCTATACCCACGAAAGGGAGTCATAGCCCCGGGCTCCGACGCAGACCTCACCATAATCGACCCGGAGAAGGAGGTCGTCCTAGGAAGGGACACCCTGCACAGCAACCTCGACCACTCAATCTATGAGGGAATGAAGGTTAGGGGATACCCGGTCTACACGGTCTCGAGGGGCGAGGTAATCGTGGAGGACGGCGAGCCTGTGGCCAGGAAGGGTAGGGGGAGATTCCTGAAGAGGGGCGTGTCCCAGCTCTAGACCTCCTCCCTGGAGTAGGGTATCCCGAGGGCCGCCGGTACACCTATCCTCTTCTTTACACTCTCGAATGAGAGGAGGGAGAGGGCCACTATTGTCACTATGTAGGGTAACATGAGGACGAACTGGGGTGCCTGTGCTCCCAGTCCGATTAGCTGGAGCCTGAACTGGATTACCTCGACGCCTCCGAAGAGCAGTGAGCCGAGTATAGCTCTAAGCGGGTTCCATGTAGCGAGTATCACGAGGGCCAATGCGATGAACCCACGGCCAGCGGTCATGCCCTCCACCCAGAAGGGCTGGAACCCTATGAAGAGGTATGCTCCGGCCAAGGCTCCTAAGGCTCCGCCGACTAGGGTGGCGAGATACCTGACGAGGGCCACGTTCACCCCCAGGGCGTCGGCCATGGCCGGGTTCTCTCCAACGGACCTGAGGCTAAGCCCTATCCTAGTCTTGAAGAGTATGAACCACATGGCGAAGGAGAGGATGAGGGCGAGGTAGACGAGTATGTTGTGCTTGAAGAGGACGGGGCCTATCAGGGGTATGTCTGCGAGGCCTGGTATGGGTATCTCGGGGAGCTTGGGGGCCTCCTGGATTATTAAAGCGGTCTCTGGGAGGTCTGGGTTGAGGTGGAGGAGGACGCTTCCCCTAATCGTTGGATGGGTTAGGAACCCGCTCATACCTATGCCGAATAAGGTTAGGGCGAGGCCGACGACAACCTGGTTGAGCCTCAGGGAGACGGCCATGACGGCTAGTATAAGGCTTAGGAGCATGCCGACGATGACCACCAGAATCAGGGCGGTTAGGTGTCCGTAGGCGATGGTGAAGAGGAAGGAGAGCGCCGCACCCATAATCATTATTCCCTCCAGCCCCAGGTTCAGGATACCCGACCTCTCGGCGTAGATCTCACCTAGGGATGCCAAGAGATAGACCGTCCCCATCTGGACCGCTCCGGCTAGCACCGACTCAAGCCACTCAACCACCACTTCCACCACCCCCGACCACGATTCTATACCGTTTCAGGAACTCTCCGAAGATTATGAAGATGAAGATTATGGACTGGAACATCTCAACCGCCGCTCCAGGTATCTTTAGGGTCGCCTGAAGAGCCTCACCGGCGGTGAAGAGACCTCCGAAGAAGATTCCGGCCGGGACTATTAGCCACGGGTTTAGGGCGGCCAGGAAGGAGACGATTATGGCTGTGTATCCGTATCCCGGGGAGAGGTCGGGCCTAAGCCTCCCGATTATTCCGCTTAGGATGCTTAGCCCCCCTATTCCTGCGAGCCCGCCTGACAGGAACGCCCCCAGGACGATTGCCTTGGCTATGTTTATCCCGGCGTATCTGGCCGCATCGAGGCTCTGCCCAATCACCGTCAGCTCGAACCCGAGCTTACCATACCTGAAGAGGAGGTAGATGAGGGCTGCGACGATTAGGGTTATGGTGAAGCCAGTGTATGCCTGGTTTCCAGCTATGAAGAGGAATTTTGCGTAGTCCGGGAAGGGTATACTTAGGGGGAACCCGAATCCCTCCGGGTCTCTCCACGGGCCGTAGATAAGGTATGCCACCCAGAGTATCGCTATGAAGTTCATCATGAGGGTTGTAAGTATCTCGTTCACGTTCAGCTTCGCCTTAAGGACGGCGGGCAGGAGGCACCAAGCACCGCCAGCCAAGAACGCCGTGAGAAACATGGTGGGCAGGACCAGGACCTCGGGCAGGAACCCGTAGTATATGTGGGCTAGGACTATCCCCGTTGATGCGAATGCACCCATGTAGATTTGCCCCTCGGCTCCTATGTTCCAGAAGTTCATCCTAAACGCTATGGCTAACCCTAGTGCTGCCAGGGTTATTGGGACGCCTCTGACAACTGCTTGGAAGAATAGTCTAGGGGTTATGAAGACGTTGAGTATGGTCTGGAAGGCTGCCGCCACGTCCAGCCCAAGTATTATGAAGAGGATGGCGACGGCCCCGAAGGCTAGGAGTATTGCGAGTATTGTTGTGAGTATGGCTGCGGTTCTCGTGTAGGTTAGTCTTCTCTCAAACCTTATAGGTAGGAGGGCCATTCACCCTCACCCTGCCTTCGCCTTCTCCTTAACACCAGCCATCAATAACCCTATCTCCTCTATGTCGGCTTCGGATGACTTGAAGACCCCCATTATCTTCCCATCGAATATGACGGCGACCCTGTCGCTCACCCTTAGAATCTCCTCCAAGTCCTCCGAGACCAGCAGAACGCCCGAGCCCATATCACGATACTTAACCAACGTCTTGAGGACGAACTCCGTGGCACCCACGTCAAGGCCCTTGGTGGGGTAGGCTGCTACAATCAGCTTGGGAACGCCTCCGCCGATAATGCCCGACAGCTCACGTGCCAGTATGAGTCTCTGGATGTTTCCCCCCGAGAGGGTTCGGGTCTTGACGAAGGGGCTGGGAGTAATTATCTCGAACTCCCTGATTAATTCCTCGGCCTTCTCATACACCTTCTTCCAATCTATTACTGCGCTCTTGGAGAAGGGCGGATACCTGTATGCTTTGAGGAAGAGGTTGTCCACGACCCTTAGGCTCGGGACCACACCCCATCTCAGGGTCTCTGGAGGTATGTAGGCCACCCCAAGCTCCATAATCTCCCTCGGACTCCTGTTGGTAACGTCTTTGCCGTCTATGATTACCCTGCCCTTGACTGCCTTCCTGAGACCCGTGATTACCTCGACCAACTCGACCTGACCATTCCCGGTAACGCCGGCGAGCCCGAGTATCTCGTTCCTCCTTACCTCAAGGTTTACACCCTTTAAGGCCAGGACGCCCTTGTCGCTCATTGCGTATAGGTCTTTGATTACTGCTACGGGGTCTCCTGGCTGGAGTTCCTTCTTCTCTATCTCGAAGATTACGGGTCGGCCTACCATGTAGTTTGCGAGCTCCTGTGGATTGGTGTCCCTCGTGTTCTTGGTTACGACGACCCTTCCCTTCCTCATGACCGTTACCCTGTCGCTTACCTCCATAACCTCCTCGAGCTTATGGGTGATGAATATGACCCCCTTACCCTCCTCCGCCATCCTCCTAACTGCTCTGAATAGGGCTCTCGTCTCCTGGGGTGTTAGCACCGATGTTGGCTCGTCTAGGATGAGTATCTCAGCCTTCCTGTAAAGGGCTTTGAGTATTTCTACCTGCTGCTTCTCCCCCGCCGAGAGCTGCCACATCCTCGCATCGGGGTTAATCTTCCACCCATAGGACTCCGCAAGCCTCTTAATCTCCTCATTCATCTTCTTATAATTGATTACGAAGCCGGCCTCCTTCAGCCCCAGGATTATGTTCTCTGTTACCGTGTGGGTCGGTATGAGCCTGAAGTGCTGGTGAACCATCCCTATGCCGAGTCTGATGGCGTCCCTTGGAGAGCGTATGTTGGCCTTCCTGCCCTTGACGTAGATTTCCCCCGAGTCAGGCTTGTAGAGCCCGTAGAGAATATTCATCAGGGTTGTCTTCCCAGCCCCATTCTCACCCAGCAGTGCGTGGACCTCACCCCTCCTCAGCTCGAATGTTACGTGGTCGTTGGCCAGGACGCCTGGAAACCTCTTGACTATGTCCTTCATCAAGACGAGGGGGGACTCACTCATTCCTTACCCAACCCGTATAGAAAATGTGTTTAGGGAGATAAAAAATATGTTAAGGTTTAGGTCTACCTGGGCAGCGGTGTCTCGACGTATTCTACGTGCCAGTCCATGCTCCAGAGCATGTCGTGGTCGGCTCTCTCGCCAGGCCCTATCCTTACCTCTCCGTCCTGGTCCCTTATCGGCTCACCTAGGTTGCCCTCGGGGCTGAAGGGCTCGAAGAGAAGCTCCTTCATCTCCTCATACCGTCTCTTAATCTCCTCCTGCCACTCACTCGGTATAGCGGGGTTCAGGGGGGCTAGATACACCGTTCCCTCAGGCTTCCCGGCCGTGCTCTTCTCCACGGGCAGCCTCCACCTCCAGGGCAGGTAGTCGCCAATCCGTGTCCAGATATCGACCGACTGCCAAGTCCCGGTTGCAACCATCTTGTAGAAGTCTAGGTAGATTGGCCCCCAGTTCACTATCTGGCCTGTTAGGTGGGCGTCGGGGCCGTATTGGGTCATGTCGCTGTAGTGGCTGAGGCTCCAGACCCGCTTCCCCTTCTCCCAATACTCTTGGGCCACCTGGAGGGTGGTTGGCGAGTCCTCCGTGAAGGCCAGGACATCTGCGTTCTTCTCCTCCACGAGGGCCTGGGCGGCGGTCCTGGTCTTCCCTGGGTCGAACCATGAGAAGAGCCAGTCCACATAGCACTTAATGTTCTTCCCGGTCCTCTTCTTGTATGCGTAGTTTGCTCCTAGTGCGAATGCGTTGATGTGTCTAACCACCTCTGGTATCGGGTGGGCGGCGACGTATCCAACCACCCCTGTCTCTGTTACTGCTCCGGCTGCCAGCCCGTTGAGGTAGTAGAGCTGATAGAACTCTGCGAAGGCTGCGCTCATGTTCTCCGGGGCATTCCCAGCCGCTCCGCTCCTGTATCCCGAGATGTGGACGAAGTATACGTCGGGGTTCTTCTCGGCGAACTCTGCCGTGGCGTCCATGTATCCGAAGCTTGTTGTAAAGATTAGTTTCGCTCCCTCAGCTATGAGGCTCTCAAGTGCTCCGCCGACCTCCGCCTCGGGAACCGACTCGACATACTTGCTCTCAACGTTCTTGAACCTCTGGTCGGCCCACTGCCTACCCTGGTCATGAGCGTAAGTCCAGCCGAAGTCTCCAACAGGCCCAACATACACATAACCAACCTTAAGCTTCTCGGCGGCCGGAACCTCAACCGTCTTAGTTATCGTCGTGGGAGCCCCGGCCTGAGTAACCGTAGTGGTCCTTGTGACGGTTTTTGCTGGTGCGGCCCCGGTGCCTGCAAAGTATCCAGCAGCGGCTCCGACAACTCCGGCTGCGATAACTCCTCCAACGGCCGCCGCCTTGGTTACTCCAAGAAACTCTCTGCGGGTCAGCTTTCTCCGACTCTCTTTATTCATGTTTTATATTATGGCTTCGCTACTCATAAAACTTTCCTCTAAGTATGATGATAGCTGCGTTTGTATGAGAGTGTTTCTCGGCTTGTTCATGGTTGGTAGCGGGATTCCGAATGTTAGGCCTGCACGCCTGGCTCTTCTCGCAACCCTTTGGATGAGCTGTTCCTCGTATGCGTGGGGTGGTTCTCTGTATCCTAGGCTTCCATCTATTTTGTAGAGTTTCTTGAGCATGTCTGCTATGTCGCTCATCCCCCTGCTCTGTAAGAGGTTGTTCATCCTTGCCCATATATCGTCTCTGAGTCTGAGGGCGCCCACGGAGACGAAGCTTCCACCGCTCTCGGCCACCGCATCCACAACCTCCTCGACCCAGCCGTCCAAGTCGGTTAAACCAGGGATTACAGGGTCTATGTTGGCTCCCACGGGGACGCCCGCCTCGGCGAACTCCCTCATTACCTTAAGGACGCTCCTAGCCGGCGACGTGTAAGGCTCTATAAGTCTCTTGACCTTCTCGTTAATTGTTGTGAGGGACCAGACTACCATGCTTCCATTATATGATGCATGTAGTTCAAGGTCCCTAACCACTCCTGCGGATTTCGTGAAAATATAGTATGGGATGCCGTGCCTCTGGAGGAGCTCGACCGTCTTCCTAGTTATCTTGAAGGATTGTTCGTGGGGCTGGTAGGGGTCTGTGGCCGAGGAGAGGAAGACGGGTTGCCCAACACGGTTCTCAATCAGCTGCCTCGCCAACACTTGGGGAAAGTTATGTTTCACGTGGAGTTCATCGTAAAAGTTTGGGAACCATTCGAAGGTTGCGTAGCAGTATACGCATCTGTGGCCGCAGCCGTTGTAGGGGTTTGCCGTGAGCCCCCTGAATCCCTGGTAGAGGAAGCTGCGTATTGCTACTGAGCATGGCTTGGGGAGGACCCGCATCCTACCCCTCCACCACCGATACCTCATCCCCATCTACTCCTTCAGACATGGGTATATACTATGGGAGGGGGGTCTGAAAGTGGGGCCGGCTGGATGGGTGAGGTCTGGTATTTCTCCTATGGATGGTCCATGGAGAAGGGGTTGATGAAGAGGTGTATAGGCGGCTGGGCGGAGGAGAGGAGGGCGGAGCTGAGGGGCTATAGGCTGGTCTTCAACGCTTACTCGGGCAGCTGGAGGGGAGGGGTGGCCAACCTGGCGGAGGATGAGGAGGGGAGGGTTAAGGGCGTAGTGTATAGGATTAGGGAGGAGCAGCTGGCCATGATTGACAGGTTCGAGGGCGTTCCATCCACCTCGGCCAGGATGAGCGTGGAGGTAGAGGTGGAGGGGATAGGGGTAGTCAAGGCATTCACCCACATACCCCTCAACGTGAGAAGCCGGTGGGTTAAACCCTCCAAGGAGTATCTCTCAGCCATGCTAAAAGGCCTCAAGCAGCATGGATACGGCGAGGATGTGGTGTCTCAGGTTAGGAAGGCCGCCGAAACACATTAATTAGCTGGCTGTTAGCAGAGGCGTCGAGGATGGCTGGAGACATCTTCACGGAGCTATTCCAGGCACTCCAGATATATGGATACATCGGAGCATTCATGATATCGGTTCTGGGAAGCCTCATACCGTTCCTCCCCGTCCCCTACCTGATACCAGTGGTCCTCATGGCCGAGCAGCTCGACCCATTCATACTCGGGGTGGCAGCCGGGATAGGCGGCGCATTAGGGAAACTAACCTCATATGGGTTGGGGAGGGCTGGTAGAAGGCTTCTGGGAGAGGAGAAGAGGAGGAGGATGACGGCGTTGGGTAAGCTGATAAGAAGATACGGGATGCTGGCGGTATTCCTCTTCGCATTAACGCCGCTCCCAGACGACGTAATCTATGTCCCAATAGGGTTAGCAAACTTCAGCATAACGAGATTCATGATAGCAAACGCACTCGGGAAAATAGTCCTATCATGGATTGTAGCATACAGCGGAAAAATATACT
Source organism: Candidatus Benthortus lauensis (assembly GCA_021650775.1). GTDB lineage: Archaea > Thermoproteota > Nitrososphaeria_A > Caldarchaeales > Wolframiiraptoraceae > Benthortus > Benthortus lauensis. Next base: position 6,582 of record JAHSRM010000098.1, on the reverse strand, counting down.
TCGACTACGCAAGAATCTTCCTGGGAGAGGAAGGAAGCCCAATAGCCGTGGCAGCGGCACTGATAGCCATGATAATAATAACTGTAATCCTCCTGAAGATTGACTGGGAGCTGGTCCTAAAGCTTGCGGAGGAAAGAGGCGTGAGAGGCGTTATAGACGGAATTGTCAAGTCTTTTAGACCGAGAAAAGAGTGAGCAATAGCTTAAATTCTAGGGCCTGGACCCTAAAAGGTATGGGAGAAGCATACAAGTGGCTTGGCGGAATAGGATATATCCTCGCATTGATTCCTTATGCCAACTTTATCGGCTTCATATTAGTTGCCATTGCTTGGATACTTATGGGGAGAGATAAGAGGCAGACCATCTTCACAGCCACGGGAATCTTCATGATACTTTCAGGAATATTGTTGGCAGTCTTACTTATCTCATTCCTGCCCCTCATGACGTTTGCAGCAGTCCCCCCAACCACGCCAGCCCAACCATTCAACCTATTCGCCGTATTAGGAGCCTTCCTGGCAATCATAATAGCCGTGATGGTCCTAGCGTTGATCTCGTTCATACTTGAGATAATAGCGCATTTCAGGGCTGCGGGAGTATTTGGCGTGAAGTGGTTTAGGTATGCTGGATGGATGAGGGTGGCGGGCGTGGTGATGATAATAATAGCGATGGGAATCCTGGTGGCCATGATTCCAACAATGATGATACCTCTCGCAGGGGACATGGCGGAGACCCCATTCAACTTCTTCGGCATGCTAATGAGCATACTATGGCCCTTCATACTCGTAGGCGTGATATTCCTGCTGGCAGACATCTTCTCGATAATAGCGTTCTTCTCCATACCATCTGAGAGGGAGACCCCGCCGCCTCCACCCGACACAGGCCAGCAACCACCAACCTAAAATAAACGAGAAAGGAAGACAGAGCCAAGGCATGATAGAGGTAGATGGCGAGCTATCGGAGAGGTTTCCAGGCATACATCTTGCAGAGAGGGTAATCGAGGTCGAGGTCAAGCCCTCCAGCAACCTGGAGAGATACGTTGAGGAGGTCAGGAGCCAGATAGGATACACCCTGGAGAACCTCAAGGACCATCCTGTGGCCAGGGCTTTCAGGGACTTCTACTGGAGGATAGGGGTGGACCCTACTAAGAGGAGGCCCTCGGGCGAGGCCCTGGCGAGGAGAATCCTCTCAGGCGGGGCGTTGCCCAAGATAAACAACCTGGTTGATGCTGGTAATCTGGCATCCGCAAGGACCTTAATCCCAATCGGGATCTATGACTTGGGGAGGATCTCAGGCCGCCTGGTGCTTAGGTTCGCCGAGGATGGCGAGGTGTTCGAGGACTTCAGGGGGGATAGGAAGACCCTGACCCGAGGGGACATAGTTCTCTCCGATGAGCAGGGACCCATACACATCTTCCCCTACAGGGACTCCAGGAGAACCATGATAACCGCTGAGACGAGGAAGGCCCTCATAGTCGGCTGCGGTGTGCCGGGGGTCCCGAGGGAGAAGACGGAGGAGGCATGCGACCTCGTAATCCATTATCTAAAACTCCTGTAAGCATTTTTAGCCCCCTTGAACGATTAATCTGGGTGGTCTAAGGGATGGAGGGATGGGGTGGAATATCATCGGAGGAGATGGCCATCATAGATGAGAACTCAGAGTGGCTCGGCGTCCCCCGAACCCTACTCATGGAGAACGCAGGAGCATCGATAGCGAGAATCGTATACGAGTGGCTCGGCGGACTCTCTGGAAGGAAGGTTGCGGTATTCGCTGGCACGGGGAACAACGGTGGAGACGGGTTGGCCGCAGCCCGACACATGGCGGGGATGGGGGCGAGGGTTGCCGTAATCCTAGTCGGCGGTGAGGCGAAGACCCCTGAGGCCTCCATGAACCTGAGGGCGGCGGAGAGGATGAGGGACTCAATAAGCATAGCCAAGGTAAGGGATGTAGGCGAGTTGGTCGGCCTGAGGAGCTGGATGGAGGACGCCGAGGCTGTAGTCGACGCACTTCTGGGGACAGGGGTCAGGGGCAGGATAAGGGAGCCCCTGAGAACAGCAATCAGCATGATAAACAGCCTAAAAGCAGTCAAAGTATCCGTGGACGTGCCCTCAGGGGTAAACCCTGACACAGGCCAGATACTCGACATAGCCGTCGAGGCAAACGTTACAGTGACGCTCCATAGACCCAAGAAGGGGCTTCCCGCAGCCCAAGACTATGTGGGAGACCTGGTTGTGGCCCCAATCGGCATACCACCCGAGGCAGAGTATGTGATGGGGCCTGGAGACGCCAGGAATGCCTTCAGGCGTATGAGGGGGGAGAGGCGTCCTGTTGCGGTGAGCGATGAGAAGGTTAGGGAGTGGCTCAAGGAGTTCCATGTCCCATGCTCGGCCAAACCCGAAGCAGGAAACTACGTGGTCTTGTTGGGGAGGGGTGAGGAGCCCCCGGACAGCCCAGGCCTGGTAAAGGTCTCGGAGGGGCTCAGGGAGGACGTGGATGTCGTCTTAACGGGATGGGGAGATGTGGAGAGGCTTGGAGCCGAGGGCGGGACTCTCTGGGAGAAGGCCCTAAGCGTCGGCAAGATAGCCTTGGACAGAAACCAGGTCATATACGTTCTAGACAGGGAGGAGATTGTATCCGACGGCAGGGTCCATAAGGCTGCGTGGCTGGACAGGCCCCTGGGAGAGGAGGGTAAGGCAGCCCTCAAGGCCTCAATCCTAGCACTACTGTCATGCGGAGTAGAACCCATAAAGGCGTGCACGGCGGCTGGATACCTGGCCGGAGTGGCGGAGAAGCAGGGCCCCAACGGCCTAAAGGCTGAGATAGGGAGGCTGGCGAGACACTAAGCAGGCCTCACAACCACGCCGATAAGATACCCTGCGGGAACACTCACAATCGAAGTGGTTATCCAGGCAAGGAAATACCATCTAATCTGCCTAACATTAATCAGGGTTAGCGGGGAGAACCAGGCCATAGCTATGAATGCGCCAATCAGGTTATAGGTTAAGATTCCGGGTAAGCCGAGCTGGGTTAGAATCCAAAGAACTATTGACGCCGAGGTCAATGAGGAGAAGAACCTTTGAGGGCTTAAAACCAGGAACTTCTCACCCATCTTATAGATGGCTCTACCTGAGAAGAAAACTCCGAGAAAAACTGCGGCCAAGGCTAGGGCGACGTTGAGAAGCCTGGCTCCACCAGCCATGTTAAAGATAAACCCAACGGTGTTGGTTCCCAGACTATAAGCTGCATAGACGGAGATGAGGTAGGAGGCGAGGCGGTTGGAGAGGCTAATCGTGAGGAGGTTGGCCTTGGAGAATAGTATGCTTGAGGCTCGATGGATTAACAATGCGAGGGCCAGGGTTAGGAAGGGTGCAATTATCCATGCGAGTATAACGTTCCTCAGGTAAATCCAATCAACTTTCAATCCCCATGCAAGGGAAGACCCTGTAAGCGATAAGACAACTATGCTGGTCAGGCTTATGGGTATCTCGAATACGTTTGAGATTAGGAAGATTATGAGTGAGGTTAGGAGGGCGGGCATGTATCCCCCGACCGTCATATTCGCCGGATGGACCTTCCATCCCTCTAGAACCACTCCCAGAATAATGGCAGACCCTATTATGGCTATGGCCTTACGCATCGACGCTACTCCAGAGGCGGTAAAACTGCCTAAAAGCATCCCGCCATTATTTCTGCTGAGAAGGAAGATTAACGCCGAGGAGAGGAGCAGTATCTCCAAGCCTACTCATACCCCTTAGCAATCATTAAGAGAATCACGTCGGAGGCATCTTCAGCCGAGTCCAAGACATTATCAATCATGAGAATAAACTCCTTCATCTGAATAACATCAATAGGATGATAGCCCCTCGACTCCTTAATCAGGTATTTGATTAGCCTGCTCTTCAACTCGTCACCCTGCTCCTCAAAATCCTCAATCTCATGAAGCAACCTAATCACCTCCTTGGCGTTGTTATTTTTCAGGGACCTAATCGCTTCAAGCAGCTTTGAAGAGGATTTTACGCATAAATCCACGTATTCTGACATCTCTTTTAACTCAAACATAGTGAAGAGTAGCTCGAATTGGGGCGTGGTCTCCGCAAGTATCCCCACAGCATTCTCGGACCAGTCGGCCATGTTATCTATCTTTTCTACTAGATTTAGCAGGTCTTCACGTAGGTGGGCGAAGAAAACCCCCTTAACCAGAAGCTCTGAAATCTCCCGTCTCACGCCATCAGCCTTCGACTCCAGCTTATCTATAGCCAGATACCTCTCCTCAAGATCGGGAATCCTCTTCTCCCTTATCGAATCAGTAACCTCCTTCAGATTAACAACACACTCATTAACAATTTTTACAAAATCTTCGATTAAATCAAAGACCTGCGCCTCCCTCTTCCTTGTGAAGAAGTCTAGGACCGATGGCAGCGACCTCAATCGAGACACCCCGCAATTTAGGCCCCGGGGAGGGTCCCAGATACTATATATTCTACATAGATAAATTTTTCTACGTAGATGACCGCATTATATAGCCAGCCTGGAGGGGCGGGCCAACCTAATGGAGGTATGAGTGTAAGGATAGATAGATGCCTGCTAGGATGACGGTGCCTCCTATGAGCTTTAGAGGGGTTAGCTCCTCGCCCAAGAAGATTACGGAGAGTATGGTTGCGAAGACTATCTCCAGTATCATGATTAGCGATGCTATGAAGGGGGGCAGCCATCTCTGGCCATAGACCTGACCCACGAAGGCGAAGTCAGTGCAGATTAACCCAAGATACATAAGAAGAAAAAATGCTGGAAGAGGAATCATGGTTAGGCCGACTCCCCCGCCCAGTAGGAATAGCAGGCTCGGCAATATTTCATAAAAAGTGAATACAAGCGGATTCATTCTGCTAAACCTGTCTACTAAAAGTATCTGCATAGCCCAGAAAACAGCTCCAATAAGCACCAAAAACTCTCCAAACCCAAACCCAAACCCACTCTCGGGAACGGTCAAAAGATAGAGTCCTGAAACAGCGAATAGAAGAGATAAAAACATCCTTAATCCATATACGCGTCTTCCAATAGAATCATGAATATAAACAAAGACAACATATAGACCTGTTATAAATGCGGCCGTGGAGGCGGTTGTGAATCTAATCCCCCATCCTTGGAGCCAGAGACCTAGAGCATACACCACTCCAGTAATTAATGCCCCTGCGATAAGCTTTCTCTCAAAACCATTCCTATAATGATACCATATGACGTAGGGTGTTAAACCCATTAAAGCTAAGATACTTCTAACACCCACGTAGACATTCTCTCCAACCATATCCACAACTATCTTTATGGCGGGGAAAGATGAGCCCCAGGCGAAAGTAGCCAGCAATAATACCACAATGCCTGAAACCCTTCCCAAACTCACGTAGCCTGGAAGCAGCTCCCTAAAAAATCTACAAGAGTAATAACTCTTAAATCAGGGCTACCGAAAGGATTCTTAGTAAATGAGGGTTGCTATAATTGGAGCAGGTGCCATGGGTTCAGCCCTCTCCATACCTTTAGCGGATAACAATGTTGATGTTAGGATTTGGGGGACAGAGTTGGACGGGAAAATCTTGAATGAGCTTAAAAACAATAATCCTCACCCAAGTCTAGGGGTGCGGGTCCCAGAGAGGGTGACAATCTATAACCCTGAAGAATTAAATGAGGCTTTAGGGAACGTTGATACCATCATACTTGCGGTAACGGCTAAAGCTATTAACGCTATTGCCCGGAGAGTTAGAGAGTATCTAAGGGGCGAGGAGGCGGTCTTTACTGTGTCAAAGGGCTTTGTATCTCTGGAGGAGGATATAGTAACTCCATGCGAAGCTGCCTCGAGGGGATTAAGAGGTCTTAGTGTGGGTGCGTTGGCTGGGCCTACAATAGCATCAGAGTTAGCTAGGAGGATTCCAACAGCTATGGTGGTGGCTCATCGTGACAGGGATATTGTTAGACAGGTTGTAGAAGCTTTTAACGTGGAGTATCTTCGTGTTGAGGGGGATGATGATGTGATGGGCGTCGAGGTATCCGCCTCTCTAAAGAACATTTACGCAATAATATTAGGGATAATAGATGGATATGGGGAGAAGATTGGAGTCTCCATGAATAACACTCGGGGATGGATATTCACAGAATCGGTTAGAGAGATGGCGGAAATATCGAATGCTATGGGTGGAAGAAGGGAAACAGTGTATCAATTGGCTGGTATAGGCGATTTAGAGACTACCGCTAGGGGAGGAAGAAACTATCTTTTCGGAAAACTAGTGGGTTTAGGTAATAGGCCCTCGCAGGCTCTTGAGAGAATGAGGGAGATGGGTAAGGGAACAGTTGAGGGATACTCGACCCTACCCAACGCATATAAACTTGTAGAAAGAATGGGAATAAAGGATAGAGTAAGACTTCTCGTGAACCTGCACCAATCAATAGTGAATGATAAACCCGTAACGCCCTATGAGCTGCTCGGAGTTAAGTGAGATAGGGGCGATAAGTTTAAGGGGCTCCCTTCAAGGCTGCTTAAACGAACTACATGGAACTCGATGAGCTGCTGGGACGTAGATTTGATTGTTCATGCGGCAGG
>JAHSRM010000071.1 GCA_021650775.1 Candidatus Benthortus lauensis | reverse complement strand
GCGTCATTTCACCTTTTAGTGGAAGCAGAGATAAAAAACTCTTAGCATATAAGGCTGCATGCTCAACAGGCATGGATAATCATAATGTTTATGACTGCTCGAATGGAAATGTGGAAAAAATCGGGGAATACTACTATCTCCCCATGCATGACATACTCCTAACATCACTAGTAGCTTCCTCAGCTCTATTCCTAAGCCATATAGCAAAAATGCTGCGACTATACGATAAAGAGGAGACATACTTGATGGAATTTAAAGAGCTTCAGCGGAAATTCATGAAAGTTTTTTGGAGTCAGTCGGAGGGGTTTGCTTATCCAAGGATGTGGGGGGGCGAGCGTGTGGAAATTTATAGTGTGCAGGCGTTTATCCCTCTTTACTCCGGCATCTTAAGTCAAGGAGAGTGTAGCAGACTAGTAGCGCATTTAGAGACTAAGAGATTTCTAAACCCTCACGGAGTATTGACTATAGCCGAATCTAGTGAAGGCTTCATGAGCAAAAACCCTGAATGGTATCCCAGCCACATAGACCCATACTACTGGAGAGGGCCAATATGGGCTCCTCCAACATTCTTTCTTATCTGCGGGCTGCTTAGATACGGGTATATGGACACCGCATTAAAAATATTGAATTCCTGGATTAATCTAGTAGTTCAGAATGGTTTCTGGGAATATTATTATCCAGATGGGAGGCCGGGTGCAAAAAGTGTTGATGGATACTCTTGGACTGCGTCGTTGTCTATAGTGGCGGAGAAGATATTAGGTGAAATGCGTGCTGGAGAATCCTCTTTCTTTAATTGTTTGATTCCTCCTTCGCTGCGAGAGCATTAGATTAGTGGAGTGTTATAGTTTTCTCACGGGGGTCTTTGCTCCGCAGACCTCGCAGACTAGGAATCTCAGCCTCTTCTCTATTACTATCTTGGTGTCTAGTCCTCCGCAGAGCGGGCATTTGACGAATTCCTTGACGTAGAGGCTTAGGAGTCTTCGGAGCTCCTCGTTGGTCATCCTGCCCTGTATGAGGAGCCTCTCTCCCTCGAGTGTCCCGGGCTTCCCAGACTCCTTAGAGAGGAACTTGGAGAGATGCTGGGGCTCCCTGTTGAGCGCCTCCGCTATATCGGTGAAGTTGGTTATTATCGTCCGCCTGGACTCATGAAGAATCACAGGGTTCACGACTATCGTCCTGTCCCCAGCCTTCCTTATGTCCTGGGGCAGGCTGCCCAGAACCTTGTCTAGAAGCTCCTCGTATCCCTTCCTAGACTTCACGTATTCCACCCAGTCAGGCATCCCAGAAATCCATCCAAATGCTTTAAGTTAAGGATTCCCGTCTTGGTGGTGGGATGGATGTGGAGGAGTTTAGGGTCAGGGACTTGTCTCTCGCCGAGGAGGGGAGGCGGAAGATAGAGTGGGCTGAGCAGCATATGCCTGTTCTTATGGGGATTAGGAGAGAGTTCGAGGGGTCAAGGCCCCTTGAGGGCGTTAGGGTTGGAGCATGCCTGCATATAACGAAGGAGACCGCAGTCCTGGTTAGGACCCTTAAGGCTGGCGGAGCCGAGGTCTATCTCACGGCCTCCAACCCCCTGAGCACCCAGGACGACGTGGCCGCAGCCCTGGCCGTGGAGGGCATCGGGGTCTATGGGTTCAGGGGCGAGGATGAGCGGGAGTATTACGAGAACATCGGGAGGGTTCTGGCCCATAGACCCAATATAACGATAGATGATGGAGCAGACCTTGTCTCCACTCTCCATAAACTCTATCATGGCGTCGGGGGCAGGGAGGTCGGGTATGCTGGAAGGTTCGTCGATGATGTGGGTGAGGTTATCGAGGGTGTTCTCGGAGGCTCCGAGGAGACTACGACGGGCGTGGTTAGGCTCAGGGCCATGGCCAGGGAGGGGAAGCTGCTCTACCCGATAATAGCCGTGAACGACGCCAAGTCCAAGATGCTCTTCGACAATCCTGTCGGGACGGGTCAGTCGGCCTTGGACGGGATAATGAGGGCCACCAACATCCTCCTGGCAGGAAAGGTTGTCGTGGTGGCAGGGTTCGGGAACGTGGGCTCGGGGATAGCGTATAGGGCACGTGGCCTTGGGGCCAGGGTCATAGTGGTCGAGGTGGACCCCGTGAAGGCCTTGAAGGCGGCGATGGACGGCTTCGAGGTTATGTCCATGGATGAGGCATCGAGGCACGGCGACATATTCATAACAGCCACAGGGAACATCAACGTAATCAGGAGGGAGCACCTCGAGGCCATGAAGGATGGAGCCATACTCGCAAACGCAGGGCACTTTGACGTGGAGATAAGTAAGAGGGACCTCGAGTCCCTTAGTGTCTCCCGTGAGAGGGTTAGGCCTTGTCTCGAGAGGTATGTTCTACGTGATGGGAGGAGGCTGTATCTCTTGGCCGAGGGCAGGCTGGTGAACCTGGGGTGCGCCGAGGGTCATCCAAGCGAGGTCATGGACATGTCCTTCAGCCTACAGGCGCTAACGGCAAGATACATAGTCGAGAACAGGGGGAGGCTTCCCAGGGAGGTGTTGGATGTCCCACGTGAGATTGACGAGGAGGTTGCAAGGAGGAAGCTTGAGTCCATGGGTCTTAGCCTGGAGAGGTTGACGGAGGAGCAGGAACGTTATCTGAGGTCATGGGCCCTGGGAACCTGACTGCTGCTCCCTTAGCTTGGCCGCCAAGGCCTCCACGGTTCTCCTCAGCTCCAAGGCCTTCTGACTATACTGGATAATCTGGTTCTCGTAGTCCTCCACGACCTTTACCAGGTTCTCCCTCCTCTTCTTCATTATCTCTATGCTCTCCTCCACGGTCTTGGTCATGACCACGCCCGCCCCGAGGCTTACCTCGACCTTCTCAGCCTCCCTTATCTCCGCGTGGATGTAGTTCCCCGCACCTATGGGGACCAGGAGGCTCATCTTCCCCCCAGACCTCCCAAGCTCCTCTATGAAGCTTATCGCACTCTCATACTCTAGGAGAAGTGTCCGAAGAGTATTCACCCTGGCCTGCAGCTCCGCTATCACCCTATCGAGGAGCTGAAGCTCCCCCACGGCCCTGTTGAGACGCTCCTCAAGCGAGGACATCAAGAGCTCCTCCCGTGAAAACCCCGTGGATGTTAGGGAGTCTGGGGCCACCCTATATATCTTTAATCCCTGGCTTGAGGCTGTATGGGAGGGTGACCTGCGGGTTGAGGATAAGGGATGCTCAGAGGCGTATGCTGGAGTTCGAGGAGGCTAGGGGCTGGAGGGGGTTCCGTGAGTCCCAGATATTCACGCACCTGGTCGAGGAGGTCTCGGAGATTGGGAGACACATCCTCGTGAGGGAGGGATACAAGGCTCCAGGGCTTGGCCACGCAGGGGCCGAGGGAGAGGTGTGGAGGGAGTTCGCCCAAGTATTCTCCCTACTCCTCCAGCTGGCGAATAGGTTCCAGGTGGACCTGGAGGATGCGTTTAGACGTGAGATGGAGATTATGGAGAGGAGGTTTCCGGCCGAGAGGTGGCGGAGATACATGGAGGGTAGAGGGCTAGAGTAGGGTCTGGGCAGCCGCTATTGACCCGTTCCTGGCATCGACGACGCTCCAAGCACCCGTGATTATTATCACGTCTCCCTCCATGGGCCTGGCCCTCCCAACTATCTTGGAGCTGAACTCGGGTCTCTCCTCGGTTAGGTTTGCCACCCCGGGCATGTAGAGGCATCCGTTGTGGTAGGTTAGCACCATGACGGCCTCGGCCCCAGCCCTTATCGCCGCATCCCTCTGCTCCAGCCCCCTCCTAACCCTTCCAGCCCTCCCTCTAACAACCACCATGTAGTTGTGGGGATACTCCCAGGGAAGCTCGGCTCCAGGGTCCCCTACCTCGACTATCGTCTCTGAGAGCGTTGAGTATAGTCTCTCGCCCTCGGGGCTGAGCCTGCATCCACCTCTCTCAACCTCCACCAACCCACTCGCCTTAAGCCTCCCAAGAATATTCCTGACAGCCCCCTCACCTATACCAAGCTCCATGCTAAGCCTCTTCCTACCCACCCTCCCAACCCTTCCTAGATAGAGGATGACTCCGAGTATCTGGGTGGAGGTGAATGTGGGGAGCGGGCCTTGCTGTTTCTCGGCGAGCCTCTGAAGGAGTTCTGCTACGTCGCTCACATCCCGAGTTATGTGAGGGCTGGGGATTAAGTTTTATGCGAGGAGGGTGTTGAGGAGGAACTCTCTGCTGAAGGGCTTGAGGTCCTTAAGCTCCTGGCCCACACCCACGAAGAGTATGGGCTTGCCTATCACGTGGCTTATCGAGAGAGCCGACCCCCCCTTGGCATCTGCGTCAAGCTTGGCCAACACAACATAGTCTATCCCCACATACTCGTCGAACCTCCGAGCCTGCTCGACTACAACGTTCCCGGCCAAGGCATCCCCAACATATATCACGGCATCTGGCTGGACAACCCTCTTAATCTTCCTCATCTCCTCGAGCAGGTTCCTATCAACCTCGGTTCTACCAGCAGTATCTATCAGGACCACGGGTATCCTGCCAGCCCTCGCACTATCCACAGCATCTTTGGCGACGGCCGCCGAGTCCGCCCCATATCTCTGGCTCACAACCCTTATTCCCGCCCTTCCCGCCAGCTCCCTTACCTGCTCTATTGCACCGGCCCTGAAGGTATCCGCAGCAGCTATCAAGGGTGTTAGGCCACGCTCCTTGAGGTAGGCCGCCAGCTTGACTATCGTGGTGGTCTTCCCGCTTCCATTCGGGCCTACGAAGAGGATGACGTATGGCTCCCCGGTCTCCCGGAACTTTGCACGCATCCTCTCTATGAGCTGCTCCAAGCTTGCCTCAGGTATGATTGACTCCACCGCCTTCCTGATTACCTCTTTTACCCGGCTTTGCTTGTCCCCGAATCTCTTGAACTTAATGGAGCGGAGTGTCTCGGCAACCCTCCTACCTATCTCCTCAGCCACCTCTACGGCCACGTCGCTGGCCACCAGGTTCAGGACAAGCTCCTCCACGTAGTGTTCAATCTCCTTGTCGGAGAGGCTGGACATCTCTATCTTCTCAGCCACGCCCCTAAACGCCTTCTTGACGCCCTCCAGCATCCCCTACCCAGCCACCCCGCAACCCCACAATTAAAGGCTAAGCCTTCTTTGACTCGGACTCGAGAATCTTGACCATGTATTGCCCCACTAGGAGGAGGTCCCTCACGGAGAGGTAATGACGGCTCGACTTGTTAAAGGACATGTTGGCTGCGGGCGGAGTGTAGTCCTCCTTACGTGCCCGCCATACTTGGGTTAGAACCTTTATCTTCGGGAGGAAGATGAACGAGTAGCTCATGCCCCCCAGCCTCTCCCTCTTCCCCCCAAGCCTCCTACACGCAACCTCATATCTCTCCGGATTATATCCGAAGATTCTAGCCAAGGGTCTGAGAACGCTTCTATCGAAGAGCTGGAGATAGGGCCTGGCCCCGGGAAACTTCTCGTATGAGACCCAATCATCGCTATGCCTCCCGGATGTAGAAAATCCAAGATACCTGACTATGATTAATGCGAGCTCACGTGAGGCAGGCTTACCCGATATGAGGTCCACAACCTCCATGCTGCCCAGCTCAACCGAGTATGTCTTGGTAAGCAGGTTTACTATGTATCTTCCATGTTTCCTCTGGGGGGGACGTGGGGGTAGGAAGACGACGCCGCATCTCTTAGAGACCTCGCCCCCATCCTCCTTAGCGAGTCTCCGGAAAGCCTGCCTAACCTCCTCCTCAAGCGAGGGAGAGAAGATTTCCCTCAAACTCACATCGACGCACCTTAGTATATTGTTAAATTTCCTCCCGGGTGCTTAAATTCTTTGCCGGAGAAGTTTATGCAGGGACCCGATACATACATATAGGCTTGGCGTGAGGGTGGGTTGGATGCGGTATCCAGGCCTCAGGCAGACCACGTTCGAGATAATAACTATCGGGTATGAGATTCTCGACGGTAGGACGCTTGACACGAACTCGAAGTGGCTTGCCGAGAGGATAACGGGCTTGGGGGGCCTTATCAGGAGGATGACCACGGTAGGTGACGATGTAGATGAGATTTCGTCCGCTATACGTGAGGCGATTAGGAGGAAGACGGACTGGATAATAACGAGCGGAGGCCTAGGCCCAACCTATGACGACAAGACTCTACAGGGTGTTGCGAAGGCTTTGGGGAGGAGGCTTGTCCTAAACCGTAGGGCCTTGGGGATGATAGAGGAACGCTATAGGGCCTTGGCGGAGAGCGGAGTCATAGACTCACCCGAGCTAACGCCCCACAGGATTAAGATGGCCATGCTTCCCCGTGGAGCCAAGCCCCTTAGAAACGATGTTGGAACAGCGCCAGGGGTCCTGGCAAGACACGGCAAAACCATGATAGCGTGCCTGCCCGGGGTCCCAAGAGAGCTATACAGCATCTACGAGAAGGAGCTCGAGCCCATACTCAGGAAAAAAGTTAGGAAGGTATATAGGGTGGAGAGGTGGTTCACGGTCCTCAAGGTCCCCGAGTCGACCCTCGCACCCAGGATAGATGAGATAATGAGGAGGGTTCCTGGAATATATCTCAAGTCTCATCCCAAGTCTGCTGAGGGTGTCTCCAGGATAGAGGTCCAGGTTATCGCCGCCGCCAATAGGCGTGGGGTGGCTGAGAGGAGGCTGGAGAAGGCCGTGGCCCTCGTCAAGAAGGTTATACGTAGCCTCGAAGGGATTATTAGTGAGGAGAGAGCGGGGGAGTAGATGGTAAGCGGAGGAGCAGGGCGGGACAGGCTGCCCTGGAACCAGCGGCTCGGCCTCGGCGACAGGCTCAAGCTAAGCCTCCTGATAACCCTCATCCTCATAATTGTCCTGGCCTTAAGCTCCCTGATACCCCTGAGCAACGAGGAGGCCCAGTCAATACTCAGGCAGGTCGAGGAGCTCTTCGGAGACAAGATAACCTTCATGGACATCTGGATGAACAACCTCCTCATAGCCCTCCTAATGCACATACCTTTCATAGGACCCGGAATAGGCGGCTTCGCAATAATCCAGACAGGCCGTGTCTTCGGGGCCTTGGCGGCCCAGACTGGCGTAAGCTCCATCCTCTTCATCCTGATAGCCATCCTGGCGATATACGGGTTGGTGGAGTTCTTGGCCTATGGTGTGGCCTTCACCGAGGGCGTCCTCCTCTCCTACTCCATCGTGAAGAAGAGCCTGAGGTCCGAGCTAACCTGGGTCCCCGTCAGCCTCGGGATATCCATAGGCCTCCTACTGGCCGCAGCCCTACTCGAAGCCCTACTAATCCAGCTCTTCCAACCCATATAGCCATAAATACACGGAGCCGAAACCCATGAAACGGAGCCGGGGTGCCTTAGCCAGGTAGAGGGTCGGCCTCGAGATCTCGTGGAGGCTGGTCGGACGGGTGAGCCGATGCCCCAAGCGGGGCTCGTGGGTTCAAATCCCACCCCCGGCGCCACCTTAATCCAGCGGTATCTTCTCCTTGAAGGGTAGCCTCCGGTATGTCCTTGAGGCGATTATGTATGTGGCCGTGATTACTGTTAGGCCTATTGCCGCTGTTGCCGTGGTTGCTGTTTGGAGTGTTAGTTGGGGTGGGTGGAGGAGGACGTAGACTAGTATTGGGCTTAGGGTTATGGAGACTGTGAGGAACGTGGCACCCATGCATGCCAGCACGCCTATCTGTGTTATGTATCTGGCTCTTGGAAGCGTTGTGAAGTCTGGGAAGAGGGCTGCGAAGATTACTCCCATCACGCTGGCCTCCACCATCGCCATGAAGCCTGAGAGGATGAGTAAGGTGGCCTGTAGGGGGCTGAGGCCGTGGCGTATGCTGAGGACCGTCGTTATGAGCGTTAGGATGGGTGCTGAGAGAATCAGGGTTGAGGCTATCTTCGCCCTCATTATCTCCTTGGGGGTTATCGGGGCTGTGAGAAGGTGGAGCGCCCCCTCCCTCTCCCTGCCAACCGACGTGGCGGCCAGAACCATGGCGAACAACACGACTCCACCGAGGGGCTGGCCTATCAGGAACACTAGGTTCGCTTCACCCGACATTAGGGGAATTAACGTGAAGATTATTGGTATGGCTAGGAAGCTGGCGGTCTCCCTCCTCCTAAAGAATACCTTGACGTCCTTCCTCACCAACGCAGCCTCCCTGGAACTCAGCCCAATCCTGCCGAGAAGCCCCTCACCAGGCCTATAATCCCCTCCACCCACCTTGAGGGAAGGCTCCACGGGGAACCAATACCTGCGCCTAAGGGCCGTGCTTAACGTGAATAGGGCTGCGGTGGATAGGATGCTGAGCGTCAGGTAGGCTAGGGACTCTGGAGGGTTTACGGGAGCCGCCATGACTGCTAGGGAGGGCCAGAAGAGGGGTATCATCCATAGTGTCTCCATGGTTCCTGTAAGGGCTGTTAGTATGCTTGTCAGGAAGCTGGGGTTGGTGATGAGCATGAAGACTATTATGAAGAGTGTTGTGGAGACTAAGCGTATGGTTATCACGGCCTTGCCCCTGCTCCTGTAAAGCGAGGTCGAGGCCCTGGCCATAAGAATCTTGAGAACCTCGGTTATGAAGCCTCCCATGAGGAGCCCGACCAGGCTTAGGATAACCGAGGCCACGCCCATCAAGGCCAAGCCCACGGCCACCGCCGCTCCCAGCACCCCGCCCAGATACGCAGAGATGAAGGGCATAATGTATAGTATCATGGATAGGGTTGAGGACGCCACGTATTCCGAGGAGGTTATCGGGAGCCAATTAACTGCGTGGATGCTCGGCCCCTGCTCCCTTCCCAGCTCGAACATGACTCCATAAACCATTATCAGGGCCAAGGTTATGAGGGGCATGGAGAAGAGGGTCTGGATTATCTGGCCCGTGGGGTCGAAGAACCTCGAGACAACCATGGCTATCTGACGTGATATTATGGCCGCCGCTGGGAAGAGTATGAGGGATAGCATCACCAGGATTCTGGGCCTAATCCACCTCCTTCCCCTCCTCGACCTCAGGTATGCGAGTAGGATTACAGAAGTCAGCTTGACAACTATCCTGGGATTCATTTGGTAAGCGCCTCTATCACGGACCTTAGGTCCTCTCCTCCCGTCAGCTTCAGGAAGACCTCCTCAAGGGTTGAGCCGGGCATACCTGCCTCCTCCCTGAGTTCGCCAGGCCTCCCCTCCGCAATCTTCCTCCCCCCATACATTATGGCTACCTCGTCGCATAATGCATCCGCTATCTCGAGTATGTGGGTGCTGAGTATTATGGCCACGCCCTCGTCCTTAAGCCTGTTCAACAGGTCTTTGACCAGCCGGGCCGACTTGGGGTCTAGGCCGCTTAGCGGCTCGTCTAGTATCAGGATTCTCGGCCTGTGGAGGAGGGCTGCTATGAGGGCTATCTTCTGCCTCATTCCACGTGAGTATCCTTGGATTAGCTCGTTCTCCCTGCCCTTCAGCTCGAATGCCTTGAGGAACTCCTCCACCCTCTCCCTCCTAACCCTTGGGGGGACGCCGTAGACCTCGCCGATGAAGTCGAGATACTCCAGGCCTGTTAGGTAGTCGTAGAGGTGGGGGGTCTCGGGGACGTATCCAGCCATCCTCCTAACCCTTATCGGGTCCTCCACCACATCCACGCCGCCCACCACAACCCTCCCCTCATCAGGATCCACCACACCCAGCATAATCCTCATGGCCGTGGACTTACCTGAGCCATTAGGCCCGAGGAGACCGTAGATGCTCCCCCACCTAACCCTCAAA
This sequence comes from Candidatus Benthortus lauensis, assembly GCA_021650775.1. GTDB lineage: Archaea > Thermoproteota > Nitrososphaeria_A > Caldarchaeales > Wolframiiraptoraceae > Benthortus > Benthortus lauensis. Next base: position 10,680 of record JAHSRM010000071.1, on the reverse strand, counting down.
TCAAGCCCCCTTAAAGCCCAAACACTCCCAAACCTCTTGGAGACACCGTCAAAGACCACGGCGTAATCAGGCATGCCTACCCAACAGTAGATAGGCAAACTGATAAAGATTGATGGGCTGGAGGCTACTTGAGCGGAAACCTCTCCCTAAGCATCTTATAGAACTCGTCGCCGCATATCCATGGGAAGTCTGGGACGCCGACAACCTTAATCACCCCATCTATCACTATCGTCGGAACAGCATTCACGTTATACATCCTCATCTTCTCCCTGGTCTCTTGGGAAGGATTCACAACATCGTGTATAATCATTTTACAGTCCCTGCATTTCCCGAACTCCACCATCTCTATCGTCTCCCTACAGAGGGGACAACCGGATGAAAAGACCTCTATAACATGCCCTCCCATGGCCCAGGAGGATAAATAATGTCCCAGGATAAAAAGATGGATGTTGGGAAAAATTTTGGGTTTAGTTTGTGGTTTTGCAGGCTAGGGCCGGGATTCTTACCTTACAGGCCTCTATCTTGTCCATGAAGGGTGCATAGGTCTTCTTGTAGAGCGGCGAGGACTCGAGGGCCTTGATATTCCTCTTGTATTTCTCCTTCCTGATGTTGATTCCCGTGCGCTTCATCCAGACATCGAGGGGTATGCTGTGCTCCTTCTGTATCTTGTCCCTATACCACTGTGGGATGACGTTGAAGGTGCAGAAGGGTATCACGGGCCTCGACTTGTCGGGTGTTACGTAGTGGATGTCGCATTTCTTGATTCTCTGGATGTCCCAGTTGTAGAGGTCCTGGAAGTGCATCATCCCTATGAAGAGGGCCTTGAGGTGGAGTTCTCCGAGGGCCTTGTAGTCCTGCTTGATGAATATCTTGAAGAGGAGCTTGGCGAGGTTGAGGTTCTTGGGCTGCTTCTTCCTGTCTATGAAGCTTGAGAGCTTGGCGAGGGTCTTCACCATGACCCAATACTTGTTGGCCCCCCTCCTCAGCTCCTCGGTCTTGGCCTTGAGGTAGTTGAATAGGCCCTCGACGTCCACGAACTCGGTTATCGGAACCATCTTCCCGTCCACGTCCTTGAAGACGTAGGTGGCCATACCGCATGCAGGGTTAATCGTCATCTTGTATTTCGGCGTCCCCATCAGGGCCTCGAAGAAGTTGGAGAGAATCACGGTGCATGGAACCGGGTAGAATGCTTCCCTCGGGACCTGTCCATCGGTCTGCTCCTCAATCCTCTTAATCACGTCTGGAATCGTTATCCTATACTTGATGCGGTCCTTGTTCTTCATCCTCCCCGTGAGGGAGACGGGCTGGTAGTTCACGCCCCTGACTATGTCGTTGTGGTAGAACCCGAACTTCAGGATGTCGCCGACCTCATGGTCGTTCACGGTCCTGATAACCGTCGGCACTAAGACTATCCCCAGGCCAGCCTTCCTACAGTTCTCCAAGATTCCTGGAATCTCCCAGTGGTTCTTGGGGTTGGTCCTCGGGGTCACCCCGTCGAAGCTCAGGTAGATGGTGTTTACGCCCGCAGCCCTCAGGGCCTTGGCGAACCTCTCTCCCTCACCCGGCCTCCAGAGCTTGGCGGTCCCGTTGGTGTTGAACTGGACATGGTCTATCCCATGCTCCTTGATTATCCTGATTATCTCGGTTACATCCTCTCGGAGCTCCGGGTTCCCCCCGGTTATCTGTATGGCGTTGGTCGGCCTCGGCTTCTGGCTCTTCAGATACTTGACCATCTCCCTTATCTCGTCGAGGGTAGGCTCATAGATGTAGCCTGCTGCCTCCGCATAGAAGAAGCAGTACCAGCATGAGAGGTCGCATCGGTTGGTTACCACGAGGTTTACGAGGGCTGAGTGGGATTCGTGGAGGCTGCAGAGCCCGCAGTCCACTGGGCAGACGACCTTTCCTGTCCTGGCGGGGTTCTCGATTCCAGGGCCCCTGACCTCGTATTTCTTGGCCTTCTTGAAGAGCTCGGCGTCTCCCCAGTATACGTCCTCGATGGTTCCATGGGTCTTGCAGGTCTTCCTCAGGAGGACTCTGCCGTCCTTCTCGAAGACATACATGGGGATTAGTCTGAGGCACTCGGGGCAGAGTGAGGCGGTCTTGAAGAGCAGGTGCTCATCGGGGTTCAGCCATATCTGGGTCTTCGGTATGAATCCCTCCTCGAGTAATGACTGCTGTAGCTGGCTCATATGCTTCTCCGGCTCGGGGCTTTTATCCAAGTTTTATAAGCTTTTCACCCCGATTAATAGGTGGTTTAGGGCTAACCCTTTCACCTTCGATAACGGTGATTTAGGGCGCCTCCTCCATGGCCAAGTATGCCTCGAGCAGGGTCTCCGCATCCTCCCTTATCGAGTCTCTGAGGACGGGTCTCTGGACCCTGGCCCACCCCACCTCCCTTAGGTCGAGCTCCACGACCCTTAGGTCCTCGTCCATGGGCCTGCACTCGGCCACGACCCTTCCGAGGGGTGAGACGACCCTCGATTCTCCCGCAAATCCCACTCCGTCGTAGACCCCGACCTGGTTCACCCACACCACGTATGCCGTGTTCTCTATCGCCCGGGCCTCGGTGAGCCTCTTGAAGAACCTGAGGGAGGAGTCCGGGGTAGCCGAGATTATGGCCAGGAGCTGGGCTCCTCGGAGGCTGTAGGCCTTGAAGACCTCTGGGAAGAAGATGTCGTAGCAGATTGCCACCCCGACCTCCACTCCCTTCAGCCTCCACGTGCCAAGCCCGGCCTTGTTGGCCCTGAACCACCTGGACTCATTGAAGAGGGAGAATGTGGGTAGATGCCTCTTACGGTAGGCCGAGGCCTCCCCCCTCTCGTCTATGATTAGGGCCGAGTTGTAGATGAAGCCGTGGCCGCTTCTCTCGGGGAACCCTGCTATGATTGCGGTGGAGGTCTCCTCCGCCAGCCTCCTAAGCCTGCTAACCACCTTATCCCCCAGCCCTATGGCCAGCCTATACAACATGTCCTTGGAGAAGTATCCGGAGAGGTAGAGCTCAGGGAAGACCGCTATATCCGCCTCATGGCCCCTGACCGCCTCCTCGAGTCTCCTGAGGTTCGCCTCAACGTCTCCGAGCCTTGGAGAGAGCTGGCCCAAGAGGACCCTTATCCTCATCCCGGGGGTTGGGTGGAGGGGTAGCCTATATAGGGGTTGCCTACGCCTCATCCTTGGGGGATGAAGTGTGTCCAAGCTGCCCCCTGAGCCTGACTACGAGTATGTTGTGGAGAGGATTGCCAGGTTTATCCGTGAGGCCGTGGAGAGGGCTGGCGTCAAGGGGGTTGTCCTGGGGCTGAGCGGAGGGGTGGACTCGGCCACAACGGCGGCCCTATGCGTTAAGGCGCTTGGGTCGGAGAGGGTGGAGGCCCTGATTCTCCCCGACTCTGAGACGACTCCGAGGGAGGATGTGGAGGACGCCGAGGCGCTTGCCAGCCAGCTCAAGCTAACCCACCATACAATAGATATACATGGTATCTATGAGGCCTACGGAGGCTTCCTACCCTTCCATGACCCCCAAGCCAACGTGTCTAACGGGAACCTTAGGGCGAGGATAAGGATGACCATACTCTACTACTATGCAAACCTTCGGGGCCTGATGGTCTGCGGAACAGGTGATAAGAGCGAGCTCCTCCTCGGATACTACACCAAGTATGGCGACGGCGGGGTCGATATCCTGCCCATAGCCGACCTATACAAGACCCAGGTGAGGAGGCTCGCCCTCAGGCTCGGCATACCTGAGAGGATTGCCATGAAGCCGAGTAGCCCGAGGCTCTGGCCGGGTCAGATGGCTGAGAAGGAGCTTGGGGTCTCCTACGAGGTGATAGACCCCGTGCTTTACCTCTACGTGGAGAAGGGGAGGAATGTGGAGGAGATAGTCGAGGAGACGGGGGTGGAGCGGGAGACTGTTGAGGCCATACTTAGAAGGATTCATAGAAGCGAGCATAAGAGGATGCCTCCGCCGATAGCACGTGTCTCACCCCACACGGTAGGCCATGACTGGAGGCTCCCATGGAACCCCTAGACGCCTCCGCCCCCAACCATCTCCCTAACGTCAACATTACTGCTCGGGGCAACCGAGTCATAGCACCTGAGAATCTCCTCTGCCTCCTCCTCGGAAACATCCCCATAATGGGAGAAAATCAAGGTGTCCTCCTTGTATATGTGCTGAAGAAGGAACTCGATTAACTCCATACAGGTGTCGAGGACTTCGTCTAGGCTGACCTTCCTGTCGGAGTATAGTCTGACAAGACTCTTCATCCTCCTAACAATCCTCTCGACAGACTTATGCTCCTTAACCACAACGTTTATCGAGTCTCTCCCTACACCCCCCTTAACTAGAGCTGGTAGAAGGCAATGCTCCTCTTTAACGAAATGGCTCTTAATAACATACTCCTCGGAGAACCTCAGCACATACTCTATATGCTTGAGGGGAATCTCCTCCCCCTCCTTCCAGAACCTCTCAATCCGACCCTCAAAATCCCTCAATACTTGGGTTATTACCTCATGCTCCCTCATGAGCGGTCTCAAGGCCTTAGACATTCAGGAATAAGGTCTCTGACGGAGGGTAAAACAAATTAGCCTGATATGTCAGGTCTTTAGATTACCGCCGCCTCCTTGACGACCTCGAAGTATTCCTTCAGGATTTTCTTGACACCCTTCCTTATCTCCTCGTTTATGGTGGCCGGGGAGACGCCGAATATCTCGGCCATCTCCCTCACGGATATCTTCTTCGGGTAATCGAAGTATCCCAGGTCGAATGCAACCTTGACCACAAGCTCCTGCTTACCCGTTAGGCTTGAGCGGTTCCTAAGGAAGCTGAGCTCCTCAACCCTGTAAATCACGCCCCTGTCGGCAAGGCTCCTCATAAGCCTCCTGCACTCAATATCGCTCCCAATAAAGTGATACTGAACCTCCCCATTAACACTCGTTATCACCTTACGTAGAAAGCAGCATGAGCTATTGAAGAGGGGGCATCCAGCAGCACATCTGGCGAGGGCGCTTCCGTAAATTCTCCCATGACCCAGCTCCGTAATCTGGAGCTCATCCAGCTGGCTTAATTTCTTTAGAAACTCCACGACCTACTGAGGATTCCTTGAGGTAACTATCTCGAAGAGCTGCCTAACCTCCTTCATCCCATTATTAGACTCTATAAGGCTTATCGAGACATCGTTGAACCTCCTCTTCAGGAAGCCTATCCAGCACCCCTCAAAGGGCTTGACGGCCAGGATAAGCTTCATGAGCCTCGGCATAAGGTATCCGAGACACCCGTCCATGTCAGGGTATTTATCCCTTTATAACCAAATATCTACAACAGCATACACCTGAATACCCGATTCCCGGGTTTTCTGGGGCTAAACGCCTTATTATATCCACCTAACAAGTATGGCTGTAAGATTATATCGCCTCTGCGCCCCCTAGGTTTGAGGTGGGTTTCGATAGGGGGGCTTAAGCTCTCCAGAAGAGAGTTTATGTCCCTTGTGTCGGCGGCCGCTGTCACGACTCTAATCTCTGACGAGTTTCTTGAGGGTCTCCTCGAGTTCAGGTTCATAGAGCCTGTGGACCCTGAGCTGAATCCTCTCGAGACCTATCCGAACAGGGATTGGGAGAAGATTTACAGGGACATATACAACCCCGACTCAACCTTCACATACCTCTGCGCCCCAAACGACACCCATGGATGCCTCCTGAGAGCCAACGTGAAGAACGGCGTGGTAATGTATGTGGACCCAACCTTCGGATACAAGGACGCCACAGACATTTATGGGAACAAGGCCTCCGCAAGATGGGACCCGAGGTGCTGTATCAGCGGCCTCGTCTACGTCAGGAGGTTCTACTCGGATAGGCGGGTTAGGGGGCCCTTCGTCAGGAAGGGGTTCAAGAAATGGGTTGAGGACGGGTTCCCAAGGGACCCGGAGACAGGTCTCCCGCCCAGAGAATACTTTGAGGGACGGGGGAAGGAGGAGTTCATAAAGGTCTCTTGGGACGAGGCCTTCACAATCTACGCCAAGGCCCTCATCAACATAGTCGAGACCTACAGCGGCGAGGCTGGTGCCGAGAGGCTGAGGAAGCAGGGATACGACCCTGCCATGATAGAGGCCATGGAGGGAGCCGGGACACGTGTCGTGAAGTGTAGGGGAGGCATGGCCTTCATAGCACCCTTCAGGCTCGGGGGAATGTATAGGTTCGCAAACATGCTGGCCCTACTCGACGCCCATGTCAGGGGCGTGGGGCCGGACGAGGCCAAGGGAGCCCGGGGATGGGACAACTACGCATGGCACACGGACCTCCCGCCAGGCCACCCGATGGTAACAGGTAACAAGACCGTGGACTTCGACCTCTATTCTGCCGAGAACGCCGAGCTAATCGTCCTCTGGGGGATGAACTGGATAGTGACCAAGATGCCTGATGGTCATTGGCTCACGGAGGCGAAGCTTAAGGGAACCAAGATTGTTGCGATTGCACCCGAGTATCAGCCAGTCGGCTCAAAGGCCCACCATGTAGTCATCATACGGGCTGGAACCGACCACGCCTTGGCCCTGGGCCTCGCCCACGTCCTAATCAGGGACAAGCTCTATGACGAGGAGTTCGTCAAGGAGTTCACGGACCTACCCCTCCTCGTAAGGATGGACACGCTTAAGCTTCTCAGGGCGAGGGACATTATCCCGGGATACAGGCCCCAGGACCTCAAGAACTATGCCAGGGTCATAAAGAAGGGCGAGGACCTGCCAGCCTTCCCGGAGCAGGCCGAGCAGCTGATTCCGGAGGAGCTTAGGGTTGAGTGGGATGACTACGTGGTGTGGAACAAGGCCACGGACTCGCCGAGGGTCATAACGAGGGACCATGTGGGCGAGAAGTTCAGGGAGCTTGGGATAGACCCTGCACTCGAGGGAGAGTTCGAGGTCGAGACCGTGGACGGGAAGAAGGTCAAGGTCAGGCCTATCTTCGACCTAATCAAGCAATACATAATGGATAACTTTGACCCCAAGACGGTCTCCGAGATAACGTGGGTCCCCGAGGAGGCCATAGAGGAGCTCGCAAGGCTCATGGCCCAGCATAAGCGGAAGACGCTCCACGTGGAGGGGATGGGGCCGAACCACTTCTACCACAACGACCTAAAGGATAGGGGAATATTCCTGGTCGCATCGCTGACAGGGAACATAGGAAGGTTCGGCGGAACCGTGGGAAGCTACGCAGGAAACTATCGGATGGAGCTTGTGAACGGGGTTACCCAGTGGATAGCCGAGGACCCCTTCAACCAGGAGCTTGACCCCGAGAAGCCTGCGAGGCTCAGGAAGTATCTCAAGGGAGAGTCCGCCCACTACTACGCCTACAACGACAGGCCCCTGAGGGTTGGAAACAAGCTCTTCACGGGCAGGACCCACCTACCCACACCCACCAAGGTCATGTTCTTCTCCTTCCCCAACTCCATACTCGGCAACGCCAAATGGGCCCACAACATAATGGTGAACACCCTCCCCAAGATAGAGATGATAGCTGTCTGCGACTGGTTCTGGACAGCCACCTGCGAGTATGCCGACATAGTCTTCGGGGTTGATAGCTGGATAGAGAGGAAGATACCCGACTTCTACGCCTCGGTTACGAACCCGTTCCTCCAGGCATGGCCGAGGACACCCCTCCCAAGAATGTTCGACACAAAGGATGACGTGGAGGTCCTGGCCGGAATCTCGGCCAAGCTTGCGGAGCTCACGGGAGATGAGAGGTTCAGGAATCACTGGAAGTTCATCTATGAGGGTAGGCCGGAGGTTTACTTGGAGAGGATATTCAGGGCTGGGAACGCCACGAGGGGATACAGCTACAGGGAGCTTGAGGAGGCTGCCAAGGAGGGTAAGCCGCTCTACCTCATGGTTAGGACAAGTCCAAGGGTCGTGGGATGGGAGCAGACCAATGAGAGCAAGCCCTGGTATACCAAGACCGGGAGGCTGGAGTTCTACAGGGAGGAGGACGAGTTCATCGAGTATGGGGAGAACCTGCCCGTGTGGAGGGAGCCTGTGGACAGCACCTTCTATGAGCCGAACGTGATTGTCGCCAAGCCCCATCCAGCCATAAGGCCCAAGCAGCCCCAGGACTACGGCCTGGACCCCAACGACCTCTCAACAGAGGTTAGGCAGGTCCGAAACGTCGTGAAGCCTTGGGAGGAGGTTAAGAAGACCAAGCACCCGCTCAGGGAGAAGGGATATAGCCACGTCCTCATCACGCCCAAGTATAGGCACGCATGCCACACCACCGGAGCCAGCACAGACCTCGACATAGTCTACTTCGGGCCCTTCGGGGACTTCTACCGACACGATAAGAGGAAGCCTTGGGTGGGCGAGGGATACATAGACATAAACCCCGAGGACGCCAAGAAGCTTGGGATAGATGACGGAGACTATGTTTACTGTGATGCCGACCCCTCGGATAGGCCGTTCGTGGGATGGCAGAACCGCAAGGACGACTACAAGGTCTTCAGGTGGATGGTTAGGGTAAGATACTACCCCAACATAGCCCCGGGGATAGCGAGGTCATGGTTCCACTTCTACGTCGCAACCCATGGAAGCGTGGAGGGACACGAGACACGGCCCGACAAGCTTGCCAAGAACCCGAGGACAGGATACCAGGCAGGATACAGGTATGGGAGCCACCAATCAGTTACACGGACATGGCTCAAGCCGACGGAGGCAACCGACAGCCTGGTCTCCAAGAGATACTATGGCCAGATAATAGGCAAGGGGTTCGAGCTTGACGTCCACCAGCCCGCAGGCGCACCTAAGGAGAGCTTCGTAAAGTTCGAGAAGGCCGAGCCAGGTGGAGAGGACGGTGAGGGGCTCTGGAGCCCTGCTGCCAAGGGATACAGGCCGACCTACGAGAACGAGGCCATGAAGAGGTATCTGAAGGGAGATTACGTGGAGGTGGAGTGAGGTGCCCAAGGTCTATAACTGGCAGATAGGCAGAGAGATGGACTACTGGTATCCTGAGACGAGGCCTGAGAGGCAGGCGGCCGCAGTCTTCGACACCAACAAGTGCATAGCCTGCCAGACATGCACCATGGCCTGCAAGACCACCTGGACGTCGGGGAAGGGTCAGGAGTATATGTTCTGGAATAATGTGGAGACCAAGCCTTGGGGCTCCTATCCCCTCATGTGGGATGCGAGGATACTTGAGATGCTTGGGCCCCAGAAGTGGGTTAAGGAGGATGGCGGATACGTCTATAGGGGGAAGACGATATTCGAGGCCGCCAAGCCCGGGGAGCGTGTGCTTGGATACCTGCCCGAGGACCTTGACTACGCCTACCCCAACCGTGGGGAGGATGAGACCAACGAAATCCTGAGGAGGGAGAAGTTCTACCTCAAGCTACCCCACGACCTCTGGTTCTTCTACCTGCCGAGAATCTGCAACCACTGCACCTACCCAGCCTGCCTCGCCGCCTGCCCCCGCATGTCCATCTACAAGAGGAGGGAGGACGGGGTCGTGTTGGTGGACCAGGTTAGATGCAGGGGATACCGTGAGTGCGTGATGGCGTGCCCATACAAGAAGGTCTTCTACAATCATGTCTCGAGGATTGCGGAGAAATGCGTCTTCTGTTATCCTGCGATTGAGAAGGGTCTGTGGCCCAGGTGCATGAGGACTTGCATAGGGAAGATAAGGATGTTCGGCTTCATCAACAAGCCCGAGGACGCCGACCCCGAGAACCCAATCGACTTCCTAGTCCATGTTAAGAAGGTGGCCCTACCCCTCCTACCCCAGCTCGGCCTCGAGCCAAACGTCTACTACATACCACCCACCCACGTATCGGACATCAAGTTCCTCCAGATGATGTTCGGACCCGAGGCGCCTCAGGCGGTCGAGACCTACAATAAGGCCATGGGGGGAGGAGACCTGGAGCTTATAGCCGTCCTCCATCTCTGCGTCTCAACCGACCGCATAATAACGAGATTCAAGCTAAGGGGGGACAAGGAGGTTCTCGGATTCAACGAGAAGGGCGACGAGGTCGTCAGGGTGCCGCTGAAGGAGCCGACGATTGTCAGGCCGTTCTTCGACGAGAAGCTCAAGGTGTATAGGCATAACTCTCCGTGAGGTGAGGAGCATGACCCAGACCCAGGATGAGAAGAAGAGGAGGCGCAGGGTATTTGCAACGGCGGCTGCACTAGCCGCTGCGGCTGCAGGGGTCCTCGCATTCTCATGGCTCTGGCCGAGGCCTAAGCCCAAGCCAACCGAGACAGCTACGCCGACTGTGACGACACCTAAGGTGGATGTTGTTGCGGTTAGGGTCGATGAGGCTCCTATAAGGGACCCGGACTCGCCTCTATGGGAGCAGGCCAAGGAGTCGAGCATCAGGCTTGCTGAGCAGGCCATAGTTCCCCCGATTAAGACGGATGTCCCCGGGAAGCCCCTGAGGGTCAGGGCGCTCTATGACTCCGAGTGGATAGCGTTCAGGCTGGAGTGGGAGGATGAGTCGGCTGAGCAGCACACAATCAAGATTAGGCAGTTCAGGGACTCCTGCGCAGTCCTCCTCACAAAGCATCCCGCACCACCCGAGGCAAGGTTCATGGGAACCAAGGAGACGCCTGCAACAATACTCCACTGGAGGGCGGACTGGCAGCTCGATGTGGAGAAAGGGTTCCAGGACCTTGAGGTGGCGTTCCCGAACGTGGCCTCTGACTACTATCCCATGATGATGGG
>JAHSRM010000031.1 GCA_021650775.1 Candidatus Benthortus lauensis | reverse complement strand
TGTGTGGAGGAGGGCGTCCCATACGTCTTCACCTCGGCCATACAGGTCTATGGAATGGCCTCGACCATAATCCCGGGCGAGACAGCCTGCCTCGAGTGCATCTTCCCCCACCTAACCGACGACGAGCTACCCACATGCGCCGTGGTAGGAGTCCACCCAGCAATACTACAGTTCATGAGCGGGATAGCGGTCTACGAGGCGGTAAGCCTCCTCGTGGGAGGCCAACCCAACCTGAAGGGCAAGCTTCTCATGAGCGACCTCAAGAACCTCTCGCTAAGCACCGTGGATGTCATGAGGGTCGAGGAGTGCCCCGTATGCGGGGTAGGAGCAGGAGAGAGGGTGGAGAAGAGATACCCATACGTCGAGGAGATATGCGGGAGAGAGGGCAAGGCAACCTACATAGTAAACCCTGGGAGAAGGCTGGACATACCGATAGAGAGGCTCGACTGGAAGGCCCTCGACCCATCCTCAACGATAATCGCAGGAGGAAAACTAGGAGCAACCATAAAACTCCCCGGAGACCGTAAGATAAGCATCCTCAAGACAGGGATAACCGTGATAGAGGGTGCGAGAAGCTCCGAGGAGGCCCTGGACATATATAGGCGGATAACCGCCCTAGTGGAGAAGGCCACGGCAAAGCAGGCTACAGGGTAATTCTTAAATACATATCGAAATCCGATATATCGAGAAACGATGGTTCGGGACCCAGTCTGCGGAATGGAGGTAGATGAGAAGGAGGCCGAGTATAGCCACGAGCATAAGGGCGTAAGATACTACTTCTGCTCCAAGTCCTGCTACGAGTCATTCAAAGAGGACCCGGAGAAGTATCTCTCGGGAGAGGTTGGTGAGGAGATGGGCGGCCACGGCCACGAAGAGCAGCACCGCATAGATGATGGCAAGGTTCTGGCCCTCAGGATAGGCGGGATGCACTGCGCCAACTGCGCCTTAACCATCGAGAAGAATATCAGGAAGCTTCCAGGCATCAGTGATGTCAATGTCAGCCTCGCATCTGGTAAGGCCCTCGTAATCTATGATCCCTCGGTTCTCGACTTGACCGAGATTGAGAAGGCGGTGGAAGAGGCTGGATACAAGGTAGTGTATGAGAAGGTGAGGATAAAGGTCTCGGGTCTCAGGGACTCCAGCGACGCAGAAGGCGTGGAGAAGACGCTCCGAAGAGTCGAAGGCATAAGGAATGTCTCGGTAAACCCTGTGGACGGCTCAATCAACGTTGAATACAATCCGGCCCTAATATCCCTCAAGGAGATTAGCTCGAAGATTTCGGCCCTCGGGTTCACGGTCCTCGAGGAAGAGTTTGGGGAGTCGGTTGAGGAGGCCGAGGCCAGGAAGCTTAAGCGGGTTGCCATCCTAGGCTTATCGCTCACAGTCCCCGTCATCCTATACAGCTACCCCGAAATATTCCCGTTCATGCCGTTGGCAGGAACCCCCCTGGCCGGATACATGCTGCTACTACTCACGGGATTCATACAGTTCTTCGTTGGATGGAGGTTCTATCAGGGAGCGTTTAGGGCCGCAAGGATGAAGACGGCGAACATGGATACCCTAGTCTCGCTTGGAACCACCGCAGCCTACCTCTTCAGCGTATGGGCCACGCTCCCCACCCCGAGATGGAGCCTCATATACTATGACACATCAGCCGCAGTCATATCATTCGTCCTGCTGGGCAAGTTCTTCGAGGAGAAGATGAAGGGGAAGGCGTCCAACGTGATTAGGAAGCTTCTCGAGCTGCAGCCCCGTCAAGCCCGGGTCATAAGGGGTGGAAGGGAGATAGAGATTCCCGTGGACCTGATTCAGGTAGGCGACAGGATAGTCGTAAGACCCGGCGAGAAGATTCCCGTGGATGGAGTGGTGGTCGAGGGACACTCAGCGGTAGACGAGTCGATGGTTACAGGCGAGTCGATGCCTGTGAGCAAGGGTGTAGGCGACGAGGTGATAGGCGGGACGGTGAACCGTGAGGGAGCGCTGGTCATAGAGGCCAAGCGCATAGGAGCCGACACATTCCTATCCCAGGTCATAAAACTCGTGGAGGAGTCGCTGGGGAGGAAGCCGCCCATCCAGAGGATGGTGGACAAGGTTGCGGGGATATTCACGTTCATAGTAATAGGGATAGCAGCCGCCACCTTCCTCACATGGTATGGGGTGTTGGGGGCGGGAATAGCCAAGGCGTTGATAAACTCTGTCGCAGTCTTGGTCGTGGCATGTCCATGCGCCCTCGGCCTCGCAACACCCATGGCGATAAGCATAGGGACGGGGAAAGCCGCTGAATACGGTGTCCTAGTAAAGAACCCCGAGGCCTTCGAGAAGGTAAACAGGATGGATGTGGTTGTCTTCGATAAGACCGGGACTCTCACGGTGGGCAAGCCCTCTGTCACAGACATAGTGGTCCTCCAGAGAGAGTTTGCGGCAACACCGCTGAAGAACGGGGGCGCAGACCCCGAGAACGAGCTACTCTACTACGCTGCCTCGGCCGAGAAGCTGAGCGAGCACCCCATAGCGAAGGCCATAGTGGCTGAGGCCGAGTCGAGGAGGATTAGCCTGAGGGACCCGGAGGACTTTATATCGATTCCCGGGAAGGGCGTCAAGGCGGTTGTTGATGGTGTCGAGGTTGTGGTAGGAAGCATCGGCCTCATGAGGGAGCGTGGATACATGGCGGAGGGCTTCGAGGACACCGTTAGGGAGCTGATGGAGGGAGGTAAGACGGTCATAGGCGTCGCACTCAACGGAAGGGTCGCAGGAGTCCTGGCCCTCATGGATAGACCTAAGGAGGGAGCCGCCCGGGCCGTGAGGGAGCTTAAGAGGATGGGAATAGAGGTAGCCATGATAACCGGCGATAACGAGGCCACGGCGAAGGCCATAGCAAGGGAACTCGGCATAGACAGGGTCCTTGCAAACGTCCTCCCATGGGATAAGGCGTCGGAGATAGAGCGCCTCCAGAGTCAAGGCAAGATAGTTGGGATGGTGGGCGACGGGGTGAACGACGCACCTGCCCTGACCCAGGCGGATATAGGCTTCGCGATAGGAGGTGGGACGGACATAGCGGTCGAGGCAGGCGACATAATCCTTATGAGGGACGACCCCGAGGACGTGGTATCGGCGATAAAGATAAGCAGGAGGACCATGAGGCAGGTCAAACAGAACCTTGCATGGGCCTTCGCATACAACGTGGCACTCATACCCCTAGCATCCGCAGGATACCTATACCCCGTCTATGCGGGGGCAGCCATGGCCCTCAGCTCCATCTCGGTTACCTCATGGTCCCTCCTCCTCAAGAGGTATAGGCCGGAGGCAGGGCGGGCGTGAAGAGGCATGAATACCCGGAGAACCTGACGGGCCTCTTCATACTATTCATACTCCACGAGAAACCCATGCATGGATACGACTTGATGAAGGAGCTTGAGAAGAGGCTTGGGAGGAAGCCTAGCCCTGGAACCCTCTACCCCCTACTTAACGAGCTTCTCGAGAAGGGATACCTTAAGGTCGATGGATTGGGGAGCAGGGGGAAGAAGATATACGGCCTGACGGAGAAGGGTGAGAGGCTCCTAGACCACCTAATCCAGAGGCTCGAGTCAATAATAGGGATAGCCCTCCAGAACAAGCTGAACGTCTGCGCAAACTGCGGATGCCAGATATACTCAGGCGGAGTGGAGAGGGAGATCGAGGGAACAAGGCTGATATTCTGCTGCGTCCACTGCGCCGCAAACTACCTCAAGGAAACCCATAGACACGAGCACGAGGTAGCCGGCAAATCTTAATTAGCTCACCTATACTTTCTTCTCTCTAGGAACCTATGGACGCTATCGTTGCGGAGAATATTGTGAAGATTTATGATGGTGGGGTTAAGGCTCTTAACGGTGTTTCCCTGAAGGTTGGGCAGGGCAGAATCTACACCCTCCTAGGGAGGAATGGGGCTGGGAAGACAACCCTCCTAAGGATACTGGCCACCCAGCTCCTCCCAACAAGCGGGTCGGGAGAAGTCATGGGACATGACATAATCTCCGAGGCTGAGAAGGTTAGGGAGCATATAGCCGTCATCCCGCAGGAGTCGAGGCCCATGTATCTCCTAACCGTCAGGGAGCATGTGAGATACTTTCTATGGATGAGGGGGACGCCGCTGTCGGAGGCTGATAGAAGGGCCTACAGGATAATCAGGGAACTCGGCCTAGAGGAGTATGAGGATAGAATCTGCCTGAAGCTCTCCGGGGGGCTAAGGAGGAAGGTCCTCGTAGCAATGGCCATGGCCACCGAGGCCGACATAATCTTCCTGGATGAGCCGACCACGGGGCTTGACCCACTCTCAAGGAGGCTCGTCTGGGAGGTGGTCGAGAAGGCCGTGGAGTCAGGCCAAACAATATTCATGACGACGCATTATATGGAGGAGGCTGAGAAGCTCTCCCACGAGTTCGCATTAATACATGATGGTAGGGTGGTCGTCTCAGGGAGGGTGGAGGATGTTAAGCGGAGGTTCTCCTACAGCCTCAAGGTCGAGGTCCCCATAGAGTATGCGCAGGAGCTTGAAGGGCTGTCGGGGAGGGTTGTTAGGGTTGGGAGGCATGCGGTAATCTACATAGAGGATAAGGCGAAGTCGAGGATGATACACGATGAGCTGGTCTCACGTGGGATACCCGTCTCCTTCAGCCCCATAACACTCGAGGACGTATTCGTGGAGGTGATGACCAGGAATGACGGGTAGCATTGTGAGAAGACTTAGGACCATAGGAGCGCTCATAATGATTAACGGCCTGATACCGATTAGGAGGAGCCCGCTCTGGCTGGTGGTCCAGCTCGCCATCCCCCTAACCATAATCTTCTTCATAAGCCTCTACGCACCCGAGGAGGCGATATCAGAGGCGATTATAGGTGGGCTGATAACTATAATGGTCTCGGCTGGACTCGCCCTCCAGAGCGATATAGTCTGGTATAGGGTTGAGATTAAGTTCCAGGATATGGCGGTTGCCTCGCCTATCAGCCCCGTGGACTATATGTTTGGGATAGCTTTCTCGGAGCTTGCTTACAGCTCTCCTGCCGTGGCCCTGTTCCTGGGGATGGCTGCCATACGGGGTCTCCTCTCACCACAAACCATACCCATACTCATCCTCTCCCTCCTCCTGACATGGGTGTTCGCACTCTCAACAGGATTCTACCTAGCCACCAAGGTAACCGACTTGAGGCATGTCTGGGCGTTGAGCGGCCTTCTATCCATCCTAATCTCCATGATACCCCCCGTCTACTACTCCGTAGACCTGCTTCCCCAGTGGATTAGGCCAATAGCCCTCCTGGTCCCCACAACCCACGCAGCCCTCCTAGCCAAGAACGCAGCTGGGATAACAGTCCTCACGGCCGGCGAGCAGGCGGCAAGCCTCATAACACTCATGGCGTGGAGCATCGGCTTCATAATACTCGCATCAAAGAAGTCCATGTGGAGGGAGCGGTGAGCTTTCCTGAAAATTTACAGAGTCAAGGTTATGATTTTACAGGGTGAATTTAAATAAAGGCTGGGCAAGTTTTACTATAACGGTGTTGTGGTCGTGGTTCTCGGCCAAGCCCTGATAACTTGGAGAGAAGGACTCGAGGCCGCCCTTATAACCTCCATAATCCTCGCCTACCTCTCCAGGACCGGTAGGATGCATCTCTCCCGGTATGTCTGGTATGGGGTGTATGCATCCCTTGGGCTGAGCGTGGCTCTGGGGGTGGGTGTCTGGGCCTTCTATGGCGTTCTCCCCGAGACCGTTAAGCTCCTCTTCGAGGGCGTCGCCGCATGGCTGGCCGTCATAGTCCTCTCCTCCATGGTTATCTGGATGGCTACCAAGGGGAGGGAGATTAAGCATGAGATTGAGAGGCGTGTGGCCGAGGCCATAAAGGGGGAGGAGGTTGGAGGCCGCCTCATAGTCCAGAGCAGGAAGGCCGTCCTCAGCATCTCGGCCCTATCCTTCGTGATAGTGTTCAGGGAGGGCCTCGAGACCGTTCTCTTCCTGACACCCTTCATGCTCAGGGAGATGGAGGCAACCCTGACGGGAGCAGGCTTCGGGTTAATCCTCGCCCTCCTAATCTCATACGGCTTCTTCGTAATGGGGATGAGGCTCAACCTCCGGCGGTTCTTCTACTTCAGCAGTATACTCCTGGTTCTCATAGCGGGTGGGCTGGCTGGCTACGGAACCCACGAGTTGATAGAGTATGGAGAGGAGATAGGGGTTGAGATGGGGTGGCTCGCCGAGAAGGCCTACACCCTGCCCATATCCGAGGACAACCCCCTCCACCACAACAACTTCATAGGCTCCATACTAGCGGTCATGATAGGATACACAGCCAGCGCCGAATGGCTCAGGATAATAGTCCAGATAAGCTACCTAGCCATAGCCCTACCCCTCGTAATCAGAGCCTATAGGAGGTAGCCCGTCAAGAAAATTTATAAAATCAGGTTCACGAGCT
This sequence comes from Candidatus Benthortus lauensis, assembly GCA_021650775.1. Lineage (GTDB taxonomy): Archaea > Thermoproteota > Nitrososphaeria_A > Caldarchaeales > Wolframiiraptoraceae > Benthortus > Benthortus lauensis. The sequence goes on along the minus strand of JAHSRM010000031.1, from coordinate 6,249 downwards.
TCTAAAGACTTTGGGGGGTGTGTGGAGCTCCCGGGGGCAGACGCCAGGGTAGAGTTGGGTGGAGTCAAGGTTGATAGGGTTGTCGATGCAAGGGGTATCCTCTGCCCAGGCCCGCTCATAGAGCTTGTGAAGGCCGTTAAGGAGGCGAGGGTGGGGGAGGTTGTGGCCCTCTACTCCTCAGACAAGGGATCCATACAGGATATACCGACATGGGTCGAGAAGGCGGGCCACCAGCTACTCCAAATCATAGAGGAGAGGGGATACACGGTCTTCATAGTCAGGAAGACCCATTAGCCAACCCTTAAATTAAGCCCCAGGGAACCCAAGGCCAGTTGGTCAAATTATTTAGCCAAGCTCAATCGGTTTTGCCCTGGAAGGAGTTAGGGGTGGAGGAGAGATGCCTCTGACAGGCCGATACGAGCCCTTGAAGGTCGAGGAAGAGGTCTCCGAGTGGTGGAGCCGGAACCGCATACCCGAGAAGGTCTTCAACGTGAATAAGGGGGCCCCGGTCTTCGCATTCCTCGAGGGGCCGCCCACAGCCAACGGCTACATGCATGTAGGCCATGCCCGTGGTAGGGTCTACAAGGACATAGTCCTGAGGCTCAAGACCATGCAGGGGTTCGATGTCTGGAGGAGGGGTGGATGGGACTGCCTCGGGCTGCCCACGGAGCTTGAGGTGGAGAAGAAGCTGGGCTTCAGGTCCAAGAAGGATGTGGAGAGGTTCGGGCTTGAGAGGTTCGTGGAGGAGGCCGACAAACTGGTAGACCACTACATAGACCACTGGAGGAGGGTCTCCGAGAGGCTTGCGGTCTGGCTCGACTACGACAACGCCTACGAGACCAGGAAGGAGAGATACATAGAGCATGTCTGGTGGCTCGTCAAGAAGGCCCATGAGAAGGGAGACCTGGCCGAGAACTTCAGGGTCGTCCCAAACTGCCCGAGGTGCGAGACCCCACTAAGCAGCCACGAGGTAGCCCAAGGATACAAGGAGGTGGAGGACCCCTCAATCTACGTCAAGTTCCCCATAGAGGGCTCCCAGAACCTCTACATAGTAATCTGGACCACCACGCCCTGGACCCTGGCTGGAAACGAGGCCGTTGCGGTCCACCCTGATGAGACCTACGTCAAGGTCAGGGTAGATGGCGAGGAGTGGATACTCGCCGAGAAACTTCTCGAGAGGGTGATGGAGGAGGTTGGGAAGAAGGATTACCAAGTAGTTGACAGGGTTCCAGGCACGGCCCTCGAGGGCCTCCAATACAGGCACCCACTCCTCGAGAAGGTCCCGGAACACAGGGAGCATAAGCCGCCGGCCCACACCGTCATAACCGCAGACTTCGTAACCATGGAGGAGGGGACCGGGTGCGTCCACACGGCTCCAGCCCATGGCCCGGAGGACTTCGAGGTTGGTCAGAGGCTGGGTCTCCCCATATTCAACCCCGTGGCCCAGAATGGATACTTCACGGAGAGGGGTGGGGAGTATCGTGGCCTATGGTTCTCGGAGGCCGGGGAACGCATAATGGACTACCTGGAGGAGAGGGGCCTCCTAATCAAGAGGAGCGTAGTCCTCCACACATACCCCCACTGCTGGAGATGCGACTCACCCCTAATCTACCTCTCAAGCCGCCAATGGTTCCTCAAGATAGATAGAATCAAGCCCATCATGATTGAGGAGAACAGGAAGGTATTCTGGAGGCCTCCGTGGGCCGGCGAGCATAGGTTCGGGGACTGGCTTGAGAATGCCGAGGACTGGTGTATCAGTAGGACGAAGTTCTGGGGCACCCCCCTGCCTGTCTGGAGATGCGAGAAATGCGGGGAGATTAGGGTTGTCGGTAGCAAGGATGAGTTGATGGAGGCTGAGGAGAGGCCTGAGAAGATTAGGCTGCTTAGGCCGTGGGTGGACAGGGTGTTCTTCAGGTGCGGTAAATGCGGTGGAAGGATGAGGAGGGAGCCGTTCGTCATGGATACCTGGCTCGACTCGGGGATGGCGCATACAGCCAGCATAGACGGGCTTAGGAACCAGGACCTCTTCAAGAAGCTCTTCCCATACGACTTCATAACCGAGGCCATAGACCAGACACGTGGATGGTTCTACACCCTCCTCTTCACATCGGCCCTCGCATACGGCAGGGCCCCATACAAGTCCGTCCTCAACCAGGGCCACGTAATGGACGCTGAGGGGAAGAAGATGAGCAAGAGCAGGGGGAACGTGATATGGGCCAAGGACAGCGTGGAGACCTATGGAGCCGACCCCCTACGACTCTACCTCGTCTCAAAGAGCGCCCCATGGGATAACATGAACTTCGTCCCACAGGAGGTCGAGCAGATAACCCAGGAACTCAACATACTCTGGAACGTCTTCACATTCGCCACCACATACTTCGAGCTGGACCGATACGACCCCGAGAGGGTTGGGGTGGAGGCCGTGGAGAAGCATCTCAAACCCGAGGACAGGTGGATACTCTCGAGGATAAACACCCTTACACGGGAGGTGGAGCGCTCCCTCGAGGTCTTCAACATACACTCTGCGGCCAGGGCCTTGAGGGGCTTCGTGGTCGAGGACCTCAGCAGACTCTATGTCAGGGCCGTTAGGAGGAGGGTCTGGGTGGAGGAGCAGACATGGGATAAGCTGGCGGTCTACGCCACGCTCCACTACGTCCTCAAGAAGCTGACACTCCTCCTCGCACCCTTCACACCCTACCTAGCCGAGAAACTCTACCAACACCTAAGGCTGGAGGAGGACCCCGAGAGCGTCCACATGGCCAGGTGGCCACGGGTAGACGAGAAGTATGTGGACGAGGAGCTGGAGGACATGATGGACATAGTTAGGCAGACCATGTCGGAGGCCCTGGCTCTCAGGCAGAGGAGGGGGTGGAAGCTAAGGAAACCCGTGATGAAGACCGTTATAGTTCCACGCTCATCCAAGGTCCAGAAAGCCCTCACAAACCTCCAAGACTTCCTCAAAACCCAGCTCAACACCCTCGAGCTAGAGGTCCTCGAACCGGAGTCAAGGCCCGAGTGGACCAGATACGTGGTCTCGCCAGTCTATAGTAGGATTGGGCCGAGGTTCGGGAAGAAGACGCCTGAGGTAATAGAGAGGCTGGTCTCCATGGATGGGGAGAGGGTTAGGAGGGAGCTGGAGTCAAGCGGCGTAATCAAGCTCATGCTCAGGGACGGGGCAACGGTGGAGCTAACGGCAGAGGACCTCACGGTGGAGGAGAAGACCCCGGAGAACATAGACAAGGAGGAGGGAAAGTTCGCCGACATATACATAGACTTCTCGGAGACACATGAGATAATGGCCTCGGCGCTCGCCAAAGAGCTAATCAGGAGAATACAGGTGATGAGGAAGGAGATGAACCTCAATGTCTCCGACTACGTGGAGGTCTACATACAGACCCAGAACCATGAGAAGGCCAAGATAATCGAGGAGAAGAAGGACTACATAATGGAGGAGACGAGGGCGAGGAGCCTAAGCATAAACAAGGATGTCTTGGAGGGATACGTGAAGGAGTGGAGAATCGAGGGAGAGGAGATAAGGATAGCCGTGAAGAAGGCCTAGATGACCCTTGTCCCTCGAATACTATGTAAGGAACGTATTCAAGAAGCTGAAGGACGACCACTTCAGGATACTCGGCGTAATCGAGTCAAACCTAACCCGATACGAGATAGTTCCCCCAGACGTGATTCGGAGGCAGAGCGGGCTGGGGGAGAAGGTGGACAAGATTCTCTCGAAGCTCCATGAATACAAGCTCATCTGGGCTCCGAGAGGCCTGGAACACGGTTACTCCCTGAACTACCATGGCCTCGACATACTCGCCCTGAAATCCCTCGTGGACAGGGATGTGATAGAGGGTTTGGGGAAACCCCTTGGGGTGGGGAAGGAGGCAGACGTATATGACGCACTGTCGCCGAAAGGCGAGAGACTCGCAGTAAAATTCTATCGGATAGGGAGGACGAGCTTCAGGGGATATGAGAGGGCGAGGACCCCGATAGCGGACGCACACACCTACATGGTCGCCTCGATAAAATCAGCAGCAAGGGAATACCAAGCCCTCCGGAGGCTCCACCCACACGGCATAGCTGTCCCCAAGCCAATCCACAGAAACAGGCACGTAATAGTAACCGAGATATTCCACGGAATAGAGCTGGCCCGAATCCAATACCTCCCGGAACCCGGGGAAATCCTACGCCAAATCCTCCAAAACATGCTCAAGGCCATGGAGGCCGGGATAGTCCACAGCGACCTAAGCGCCTACAACGTCCTCGTGACACCTGAGGGAAACATATTGATAATAGATTGGCCCCAGTGGGTTCCACCAAGCCATCCCATGGCGTCGAGTTATGTTAGGAGGGATGTTGGGAATCTCTTGAAGTTCTTTAGGAGGAGGTGGGGTATGAGGGAATTACCTGGAGATTGTGTTGGTCTTGTTGAGGGCCTTGTGGGGGAAAGATTTAATAACTTCATGGCCAAGTTGGGGTGGAAAGGTGCGAATAGATGACACCGCTGATGATTCTGGGTATAGCGTTAAGCCTCGCAGGAGTCGCAATCGCAATAGGGATAACATTCTACTACATATCCCTACCAGTCCAGTCATCGCTCAGACTATTCTTCGACACAACAGAGATGGGGATACCATACCTAGTCTACTTCGTGATACTTGGAGCAGCGATAAGCGCCTTCGGACTCATGATATACATAAAATCTGTCAGGACGGGGATAACGGTCCCAGCGGCCCCACGATACCATAGGGCTCCAAGCCCCGTGTTGAGGAGGCCGCAGCCTCCCAGGGTCGTTCGCCCCCCAGCTCGTCAGCCCACCCCACCCACAGGCGCTACGAGTGTTGTGGAGGAGATTGAGAAGGAGATAGAGGCGATAATAAAGTCTGAGCAGCCCCAGGAGAGGGTGACGCAGCAACCTATACCACAGCAGGCTGAGCCTAGTGTGGAGCAGCAGCCCGAGCAGGTCCAAGAGGAGCAGCCATCACTCGTGGAGGTTGTCTCAAAGGCATCCGACATGGTCTGCCCCCACTGCGGAAGCATAAACCCATTAGGCTCGACGAAATGCTCAAGCTGCGGCAAACCCCTATTCGAGCCCACGGAGCCTAGCAAGTCATGCCCTGTGTGCGGCGCACCCTTAACCCTTGCCCAGAGAATCTCGGAGAACCTCTTCGTATGCGGTGTATGTTTCTCTGAGTTAAGGATAGACCCGAGAATTCAGAAAAGCTTAAAACTTCGGTGAAACCCCTTGAAGGGTGATGCTAGTTGAGGTCAGCCACCACATCCATGGAGACGGGTAAGAAACCCCTATACATGGTGTCAAAATACGTCAACAGGTTCATCAGGGTAACCCTGAAGAACGACCTGGTCTACGAGGGAACCATGGTTGACTGCGACAACTACATGAACCTCGTCATCGAGAAGGCTGTCGAGTATCAGGGTGAGAGCAAGAAGGCTCAGTATCCAAGGATACTCATCAGGGGCAACAACATAGTCTACATCCAGCTCCTCCCAGCCCAGAAGGAGTAACACCGCTTCAACCAGGTGCCTGGTAAGGTTTTACTTAAATAGTGTCTATCAGGACCCCTCATAGGCTATGGGGGAGGCTAAGTCCAAGATAGTTGTAGAGAGGCTTGACAGGCTTCCTGTCAGGCTCCAGAAGTCCGAGCTCGTGGAGAGGAAGGGCCTAGGCCACCCAGACTACATTATCGACGCCGCATGCGAGTCGGCCAGCACAGCCCTCTCGAGATACTATCTAGACCACTTCGGGACGATCCTTCACCATAACCTGGATAAGGGGCTCCTGGTCGGGGGGGAGTCCGAGGCATGGTTCGGGGGAGGTGAGGTTAAGACCCCAATCTACATACTCGTGGCGGGTAGGGCGACGATAAGCGTCTCGACGCCTACGGGTGTGGAGGAGGTCCCATACAGGGAGATAGTGGAGAACGCTGTGAAAGACTTCCTGAGAAGGAGCTTCAGGTTCCTCGACCCCGAGAGCCACGTGGTAATAGACTCGAAGATAAGGATGGGGAGCGCCGACCTTAGAGGGATAATAGAGAGGGAGGAGGATGTCCCAAGGGCAAACGACACATCCTACGGCGTGGGATACGCCCCCCTAACACCCCTCGAACAACTAGTCTACGAGTCGGAGAGGCTCGTAAACTCGCCCGAGTTCAAGCAGAGGATACCTGAGAGCGGGGAGGACTGCAAGGTCATGGGCCTAAGAATAGAGAACAGGTATGTCATCACGGT
>JAHSRM010000078.1 GCA_021650775.1 Candidatus Benthortus lauensis | reverse complement strand
GTTCCTCTATGTAGCGGCAGGCCCACTCGTCAGAAGCTCATACATGGCTGGAGAATACTTCGTCAAGCACGTTCTCCTGGGAAGAGAGCCAATTTATTAGAGGCTTCACCCACTTCAGGGGCTGGTGGGCTGAGTTGGAGGAGTATGAGGCCGTGGTTATTGGAGGAGGGCCGGGAGGATACGTGGCCGGGATTAGGCTCGGGCAACTCGGGGTCAAGACGCTCTTGGTGGAGAGGGATAGGCTTGGGGGAGAGTGCCTCAACAGGGGCTGCATACCCTCAAAGGTCCTGATACGTGGCGTGGACATCTATTGGGAGGCCTCGAAGACGCCTTGGATAAAGAAGGAGTCCCTGAGAGTTGATTGGAGCGTCCTCCAGGAGTATAGGGAGAGGGTTACGAGGAGGCTGAGCGAGGGCGTGGGCTACCTCCTCAGGGGGTATGGCGTCAAGGTCGTGGAGGGAGAGGCGAGGCTGAGGCCCGGCATGACGGTTGAGATACGTGGCCGGGATGGCTCCGAGACAAGGGTTAGGGCCGAGAACATAGTAATCGCCGTGGGCGGAGAGCACATAGACCTACCCGCAATCCCTAGGGACGGCGGAAGGATACTCGGCTCAACCCAGATACTCGAGATAGGTGAGATACCGGGGAGGCTTCTCATAGTGGGCGGAGGCGTCTCGGGACTCGAGATAGGAACCTTCTTCGCAAAGCTCGGAACAAGAATAACGATAGTTGAGGTGATGGACCAGCTTCTCCCAGGCATCGAGAAGGACCTGGTGGCACCCGTCCAGAGAACACTAAAACAACTTGGAGCCGAGATTCACGTCAAGTCCAAGGTCACGTCATCGAGGGTGGAGGACGGGGTAGTTAGGGCCAGGGTCGAGACACCCGGGGGCGAGATAGAGGTGGAGGCAGACTACGCATTGGTAGCCGTGGGTAAGAGGGGGCCGCCTGAGACCCTCGGCCACAAGGACATAGGCGTGGAGACCGATGAGAGGGGCTTCATCAAGGTGGACGAGTATATGAGCACGAACGTGGAGGGGGTCTATGCGGTAGGCGACGCAACAGGCCCACCGTTCCTGGCCCATAGGGCCTCGGCCCAGGGGATAGTTGCTGCGGAGAACATAGCTGGTAGGGAGAGTATAATGGAGGAGGATGCGGTGCCCTCGGCCATATTCACCGACCCTGAGATAGCGTTCGTGGGGCTTACGAGGAGCGAGGCCGAGAGACGGGGGTTCAAGGTGAGGGTTGGGAGGTTCGGGTTCCAGGCCCTCGGCAGGGCCATAGCTGAGGAGAAGGCCCAGGGCTTCGTCAGGGTTGTGGCATCCGAGGATGATGGAAGGGTCCTCGGGGTCCAGATGGTAGGCCCACACGTCTCGGAGCTAATCGGAGAGGCCACGATAGCCATCAGGAACAGGCTGACCGTGGAGCAGTTCGCCAAATCCTTGAGACCCCACCCAACCTTCAGCGAGGCGGTAATGGAGGCGGCGGAGGCGGCCCTATGGAAGCCGATACACATGCTCGTAAAGTAGCCCTGAGGGTCGTGGACCTGGGCCTAATCGACTACGTGGAGGCTCACAGGCTCCAGCTCAAGCTAGTTGAGGAGAGGCTGAGGGGCGGGGCGGACACCCTACTCCTCCTCGAACACCCCCACGTGATAACCCTCGGGAAACGTGCCAAGGACATGGAGCTAAGTATCAAAGGGGTTCCCGTAATCAGGGTGGAGAGGGGCGGGGAGGCAACCTACCATGGCCCAGGCCAGCTGGTAGGCTACACGATAGTGGACCTGAAGGAGAGGGGGCTCGGGGTCTGGGAGTATGTTAGGCTGCTCGAGGAGGCGTTAATCAGGGCTTTGGGGGACTTCGGGATAAGGGCGGGTAGGAGGGAGAAGGCCCCAGGGGTATGGGTTGAGGGGAAGAAGGTAGCGTCCATAGGCCTGGCCCTCAGGCACTGGGTAACCTACCATGGGTTCGCCCTGAACGTGAATACCGACCTAAGCTACTTCAGGCTGATTAGGCCGTGCGGCTTCGACCCCGATGTCATGACGTCCATGGAGAGGATTCTTGGGAGGAGGGTTGGGATGGGGGAGGTTAAGGCGAGGGTGGCCGAGAGGTTCGCCGAGGTCTTAGGCTACTCCACGATTAGCTCGACGGGCTTTGCTCCAAGGACGTCGTAGAGGTATTTGTCGGTTATCTTGGCGTTGGGGATTACGGGTAGGGTTAGGAGGAAGAAGACGGGCATGTAGGGGTGGTCCCTCAGCCCTATGCTCCTCATGGCCTCCCTAACCTTCCTGAACTTCTCCGCAACCCTCTCCACAGGCTCCTCGGACATGAGGCCTGCGACAGGTAGCTCCACCTCCGCCAAGACTCTTCCATCATCCACGACCACCACGCCTCCCTGATTCTCCACAACCCTCCTGGCGGCGGCCAGCATGTCCTCGGGCCTAACACCCATCACCACCAAGTTATGCGAGTCGTGGGCCACGGTTGATGCCACGGCACCCCTCCTCATCCCCGTGTTCCCGACTATACCCTTATTCACGTTCCCAGACCTCCCATGCCTCTCGATAACCGTAATCACGGCCTCACCCTGGGTGTCGATGTATCCATCCTTGACCGGGAACTCCCTCACACTAAACCTGGTTATCAGGGTCTGGAGGAACTCTTGGCCCACATTCGAGGCCGGGTCAGGCTCACCCAGGTCTATCACTCTAACCCTCACCCTATCCCTGCCCTCAGGAGCCTTTATCCTGAAGTGGTCTAGGGACAGCCCCCTAACCTTGACCGTCTTCTTCGAGTTCTCGGGGAACCTGTGCAAGGGGACCTCGGCCACCATCCTCCCATCCCTGGCAACAAGCCTACCGCCTGCGAAAACCATCCTGACATCGAACTTCTCAAGGCTTCCAAGCAGGACTATGTCGGCGAACTTCCCAGGCGAGACAGCCCCAAGCTCATACAACCTTAGATGGGTTGCAGGCGTTATGGTGGCGGCCCTGATGGCCTCGACGGGGTCCATCCCATGCTCTATGAACGTTCTCACAACGTAGTCTAGGTGCCCGTCTCTTACCAGGTTGTCGGGGAGGCAGTCGTCTGTGACGAAGATTAGCCTTCTTGGGGATGGGAGGTTCTTGATGCCTGCCACGAACTCCTCTGCGTCGAGGAGGTAGGGCAGCCTTATCTTCATATACATTCCGAGCCTGAGTTTCTCCAGCCCGTCCTGGAAGGTGAAGTTCTCGTGGTCTGCCTCCATTCCTGCGGCTATGTATGCGTTGAGCTGGAGTCCGTGGAGGAATGTGTGGCCGTCCATTAGTTTTCTCAGCCTCCTCCCTACCTTGACTATCTCCCTCGCCCTCTCATGGAGGTTCACCACCCCCTCGAAGTCCATCATCTCGGCCAACCCTATCACCCTCTCCCAACCCAGCATCTCCTCAATATCGCCAGCATCAAGGTCTGCTCCAGCGGTCTCGGCTCCAGGCAGGCTGGGGACACAGGTCGGGACCATCACGTAGACCCGGAGCGGCAGGCCCCTGCTCCCCTCTATCATTAGCCTCACACCCTCCTTGCCCATCACGTTAGCTATCTCATGCGGGTCTATGGCCACCGTGGTTACGCCGTGGGGGAGAACAGCCTCAGCGAACCTCGATGGGACGACCATGCTGCTCTCTATGTGGAGGTGGCTGTCGATAAGGCCTGGGATGGCGTAGAGACCCCGGCAGTCAATCCTCTCACGGGCCTTATACTCGCCTCCCGAGTCCACGAATGCTACCCTGTCCCCGAAGACGCCTACCGAGGCCTCGTAAACCTCGCCCGTGAAGAGGTTCACGTAATTCACGTTCTCAAGGAGCAGGTCTACGGGGACCTCGCCCTTCGCAGCCCGTATCAAGTCCTCTATAGAGACCCCTAACCCCTCCTCTGAACCCAACTCATAGACCACCTCTTACCTAAAAGGTATTACCAGGATACTAATAACTCTTTTCAACACACATTAAGGGTGTCAGACGGTTGATCCAACATCACGGCTCAGCCGATGCGGAGCCTCCTCATCCACCCTAGACCTAACCCGGCACCTCAGGCTTTAATGTTTGCTGAGGTTTTCGGAAAAATAAGCAAAAACGATAAATACTCTGGCGATTGAGGTTTTGAAGTGGAGAGTTGTGGAGCATCACCATCACCATGAAGTTAAGCCTTCTGTGAAAGCCGAGAAGATAAAGCCCCATGAGCATCATGAACAAATGATTAAGGATTATTGGAGGAGATTCATAATCTCAACTATTCTGACGGTTCCAATAATATTCCTATCCCCCTTGATACAGGAGATACTGGGATACTCGGTTAAATTCCCGGGAGACATATTGGTCCTGTTTCTATTGTCTTCCATGGTTTACTTCTATGGTGGATGGCCTTTTCTCAAGGGCCTCGTCGAGGAATTAAGGCGTAGAACACCTGGAATGAAGGTCCTCATAGGCATAGCCATATCGGCGGCATACATCTACAGCAGCCTAACAGTCTTCCTAATCCCCGGAAAGCTATTCTTCTGGGAACTAGCAACCCTAATAGACATAATGCTTCTAGGACACTGGGTTGAGATGCGTTCAATCCTATCAGCCTCCAGGGCCTTGGAGGAGATGGCCAGACTCCTGCCATCCACGGCCCACATAATAGGACCGGACGGACAGATAAGAGAGGTCAGGATAG
>JAHSRM010000096.1 GCA_021650775.1 Candidatus Benthortus lauensis | reverse complement strand
TTCAAATCCCGGCCAGGGCGCCATTCATAATACTTTTTAGCTTGGGGGCCTGCCGCGGCTTCATGAATCCTAGGTTTGAGGTCTATAGGGATGCGGGTGGCCAGTATAGGTTTAGGTTGAAGGCGCCTAACGGAGAGATTATAGCTGTGAGCGAGGCCTACACGACCAAGGCAGCGTGCCTGAACGGTGTCGAGTCTGTCAAGAAGAATGCACCCATAGCCGAGGTTGTAGACTTAACCTCCAAGCAATAGGCCTCATCACTCTCTCTTTTTATTTGCTTGAGAGTAATTGTTTTTAACTTGGAGCAGCATTGTGGCTGGTATGGATGTGTTTGAGGCTGTTAGGGGCAGGCTTGAGGTTAGGGAGTATAGTGGCGAGAGGGTTCCGGATGATGTTAAGCTCAGGGTTCTGGAGGCGGGTAGGCAGTCTCCCACAGGCCTGAACACGCAGCACTGGAGGTTCATCCTCGTCGAAGATAGGGAGAGGGTTAAGCGCCTCGCAGAGATGAGTAAGACGGGTAAATGGGTGGCTGGAGCAGACTTCGCCATAATAGTCTTGGCGGACCCGAAATACCCCTTCTACCTCATAGACACAGGGAGAGCGGTCCAGAACATGCAGCTGACGGCGTGGAACTACGGCGTCGGCTCATGCATCTACACGGGATACGATGAGGACGGGATGAGGAGGTTCTTCAAGATTCCAGGAAACCTCGAGATAACCGCCGTCCTGGGGTTCGGGTATCCTAAGAGGAGGCTGAAGGGGAAGAAGAGCAGGAAGCCCCTCACGGAGATAGCGTTCTCCGAGTATTATGGGAACAGGCTACGAGACCTCGGAACCCTAGAGTAGCTTATCCAGTATGATGGCCAGGAAGATTAACGCCAGGTAGGGGCTGGTGAACTTGAAGAGCCTCCAAGCCATGTCCCTGGTAGGCTTCACAGCCAGCTTCAGGCTAAGGTAAAGCAGCACGGCTCCTGACACGGTGGACGTAGCCAGGTAGAGGAGGCCGTAGCCCGGGGCGAGAAAGTAGATAATCACCGTGAATAACGCTATGAGTATGGATGAGGATGATATGCATCTAATCGCCTTAGACTCGTTCACGACGACGGGCAGCATGGGGACCCCCGCCCTCACGTAGTCCTCCTTGTATCTCAGTGCAAGGCTCCATATATGGCTGGGTATCCAGAGGACAACTATGGCCGCCAGCAGCCACGCATCGGCCCCGACCTGACCCGCCGCCGCAGAGTATCCGGCCATGACTGGCGCCCCGCCTGCGAAGCTTCCGAGGATTATGTTTAGCGGGGTTCTCCGCTTGGTCAAGATTACGTATACCACCACGTAGTCGAGGACTCCTATCAGGATGAACGTGAGGGGGAGGGTGCCGAGGGGGAGGGAGAGGCCTAGGCCCAAGGCCGTGAGCATTACCCCGTATATGAGGGCGTTCCGGGCAGGTTTAATCTTCCCCGAGGGCAGGGGCCTCCTCCTAGTCCTCTCCATAAGAGCATCCAAATCCCTCTCCAGGTAATTCGCTATGCTCTCGGAGCCCGCCGCCGCAAGGGAGACTGCGACAGTGATGTGGAGGGCCTTGAACCAGTCTATTGGGTGAGGTGAGCCAGCAACGTATCCGCCGAAGGCCACGAAGGCTATGAGATACCAAACCCGGGGCTTGGTTAGCTCGTAGTAGAGCTTGGCCTGCCTCGTCAGAGCGGTGATTGTCTCACGCCCCAGCGACGTTAAGCGTGTGATGGGCGATATATTAGGTTCAATCCGCGGGAATACACATATCCAACTTATCTCAAGGTGTTTGGGGAGGTTTGAGCAGGCTTGAAGCTATACGAGTATGAGGGCATGGAGCTCTTCAGGAGATACGGCATCCCTGTCCCAGGGTTCGAGGTCGCCTCAAGCCCCGAGGAGGCTGCCGAGGCCGCTGGGAGGCTCGGTGGAAGGGTTGTGGTGAAGGCTCAGGTCTTGGTCGGCGGTAGGGGGAAGGCAGGCGGGGTGAAGATTGCGGACAGCCCGGAGGAGGCGGGGGAGCACGCCCGGAGAATACTTGGCATGAGTATCCGTGGAGAGAGGGTTGAGAGGCTTGTTGTAGCAGAGGCCGTGGATATAGCGAGGGAACTCTACCTCGGCATCATCTTGGATAGGAGCATCGGGGCGCCCCTAATCCTGGCCTCGCCTGAAGGTGGAGTGGATATAGAGGAGCTTGCGAGGACAAAGCCTGAGAGAATACTCAAGACACCTGTGGAGCCGTTCCTCGGACTCAAACCATACCACATCAGGAGGGTTGCGAGGTTCCTTGAACTCCCCCCGGATGCCCAGAAACAGGTAGGCCAAATACTATCCGGACTCTACAGGCTCTTCATAGAGAATGACTGCGAGCTGGCTGAGATTAACCCCCTCGTGGTCAAGAAGGATGGAGGACTCCTCGCAATAGACTCCAAGATAATAGTGGATGACAACTCGCTATACCGTCATCCAGAGCTGCAGGAGAGGGCGGGCAGGGAGATGAACAAGTATGAGGCCGAGGCAAGGAGGCTTGGATTCAGCTACGTGGAACTCGACGGAAACATAGGCGTGATATGTAATGGAGCGGGGCTAACCATGGCCACCATGGACACGGTCCTAGTCCTGGGCGGAAGACCTGCGAACTTCCTAGACATAGGAGGGGGGGCGAGGGCGGACAGGGTGGAGGGAGCAGTAAGCCTCCTCCTAAGCCACCCAAAAGCCAAGATACTCTTCATAAACATACTGGGAGGAATAACGAGGTGCGACGAGGTGGCGAGGGGCATCGTGAATGCTTTGGGTAAGGCGGAAGCGAAAAAGGGCATGGTTGTAAGGCTTAAAGGAACCAACGAGGAGGAGGGAAGGAGGATACTCGAGGAAAACGGGATACACGTTGTCGATGAGATGGATGAGGCTGCCAGGAAGGCCGTCGAGCTGGCCAGGGAGGTGTAGCGGCCATGGCCATACTACTTAGGAAGGAGACGGGCGTGGTGGTCCAGGGAATAACAGGCAGGGAGGGAAGCTTCCACACCAAGGCCATGCTAGGATACGGGACCAGGATACTTGCGGGCGTAACCCCTGGGAAGGGCGGCCAGGAGGTCGAGGGAGTCCCAGTCTATGACAGCGTGGTGGAGGCGAGGGAGAGCCACCCGGAGATAACAGCGTCCATAATATTCGTCCCAGCGAGATTCGCCCCGGATGCGGTTTATGAGGCGATTGAAGCTGGTGTGGAGCTGATAGTGGTAATAACCGAGGGGATTCCCGTCCACGACACCATGAGGTTCGTCAGGTATGCCAGGATGAACGGCGTCACCATCATAGGCCCCAACTGCCCCGGGGTGATTACTCCAGGCGAGTCCAAGCTCGGCATAATGCCCGGCCACGTCTTCAAGAAAGGGAATGTGGGCGTAATCTCCAGGAGCGGAACCCTAACCTACGAGATAGCATACGCCATGACGAGGGCAGGGATAGGCCAGAGCACCGCAATAGGGATAGGCGGAGACCCGATACCCGGCACAGGATTCATCGAGCTCCTAAGAATGTTCGAGGAAGACCCGGAGACCCATGCCGTCGTGCTGATAGGAGAGATAGGAGGAGACATGGAGGAGCGGGCCGCCCGATACATAGCAGACTCGGGATACAGCAAGCCCGTGGTAGCCTACGTGGCGGGCAGGACTGCTCCACCCGGGAAACGCATGGGGCATGCGGGCGCCATAATCTCCATGGGTGTCGGGGACGCTGAGAGCAAGATAAGGGCCTTCAAGGAGGCAGGTGTCCAGGTCGCCGAGCTACCCTCCCAGATACCCGAACTCCTGTCAAAGGCTTTGAAGAGGTGAGCATGGAGGCTCATGGCCTGGACATCCGAGAGGTTGAAGAGGCTGATAGATGACGTGGTGGAGATTTTCTCCAAGGAGCCTCAGCTCCATAGGGTTTCCGAGGGAAGGTTTCTGGTGGTTGGGGATACGCATGGAGACGCCGACACCACGGTTAGGGCTATCAGGTATGCTGAGCGGGAGGGCCTTGGCCTAGTCTTCCTGGGAGACTACGTGGATAGGGGGCCGAAGCAGATAGAGAATATTGGGACGCTCCTGGAGGCCAAGGTTAGCTGGGGGGGCCGCCTAATCATGCTCAGGGGGAACCACGAGTCAAGCGAGATGAACTACTGGTATGGGTTCCAGGCCGAGGTTGCCAGGAGGCTTGGCCCCCACTTCTACGAGCACTTCGCCCAACTCTTCTCCCAAATCCCCTACGGCGCCATACTCTACGATAGGATACTGATGGTTCACGGAGGCCTGGCACGTGGCCTGGAGAGGGTTGAGGAGATAGAGGGGCTCCCTAAAGGCGAGGTGGACCCCATGCATCCCATAGCCTTCCAGATTGTGTGGAACGACCCCAGCGAGGATATAGAGTGGTTTGCGCCTAGCTGGAGGGGTGGGGGGGCGCAGCTGTTCGGGTGGAGAGCCTTCAGGGAATTCATGGCCAGGAACGGCCTCGAGCTGATGCTGAGGGCCCACGAGCCCCAGGACATGGGCTACGGATACCTATTCGAGAACAGGCTCCTAACGATATTCTCGTGTAGATACTATGGTGTCAGGCCTGCCGCTGCAATAGTCTCCAGGGATGGCGTGGAAAAGATAATCTACCTCTCGGATTAGTTGTCTTTCATGCTTAGGTTTCGGGAGGATGTCTTGAGGAGGGTTAGGGAGGAGACCGAGGAGAGGCATAGGCTCTCCGCCGAGTCCCCGGCCCTCGTCAGGGTCGATGTAAAGCATGTGGAGAACCTTAGGCTCATGATAAGGACGAGGGATGATGGAGACCACGTGTTCTGGACGGATGAGCCGAGGGATAGGGGAGGCGAGGACACGGCCCCGGCACCCCTCCCATACTTCATAGCAGGGGCGGCGGCATGCTTCCTGATGCAGTGCGTCAAGGTCGCAGGTTACAGGATGATAGATGTGGATGATGTTGAGGTTACATGTGTGGGGAGATTCGATAGGAGGGTTGGCGGAGGGTTCAGGGAGATAGTCTATGATGTCAGGGTTAGGGGTGGGGAGGACCCGGCGAAGGTGAAGGAGATGGTCTCGGAGGCGGAGAGAATGTGCTTCGCCCACAGAACCTTGAGCAAGGCCGTTAGAACTAGGGTCAGGATATACTATAATGGCCGCTTGGTGGAGGAGAGGTGGGATTGAAGCTGGCTTATCTCAGGCTCTATGACCGGCGGCTTCTCGAACAGCCCCGCAACCTTCTCAGGCTCCTTAAGCCCCGAGCCCGTAACGAGGACAACGGCCTCGTCGCTCCTTGAGATGAATCCCTCGTCGAGGAGTTTCCTTAGCCCTGCCAGGCCTGCGGCTCCCGACGGCTCTGCGAAGACGCCCTCCCTCGAGGCCATGGACTTGACGGCCCACATTATCTCGTCGTCCGAGACCGCTACACCCATTCCACCTGTCTCCCTAACCCCCTCCATCGCTGCGTCTCCGTCCCATGGGAAGGGGTCGAGGAGGCCTGAGGCCACGGACTTGGGGTAGGGCGTGGGCCGAATCTCCCCGAATGATTTCCCCTCCCTTATCGCCTTGACTAACGGCTGGTTCCCCTCAGGCTGGACAGCCACCAACCCAGGGTAATCGTCTATGAGCCCCAGCCTCCTCATGTCCCGGCAGGCCTTCCAGAGCCCTGTTAGGAGGCATCCGGACCCGGTTGGCACGAGGATGAAGTCGGGAACCCTCCATCCAAGCTGCTCCAGGATCTCGTAGAGCATGGTCTTGGGTCCCTCGACCTGGTATGGGTTGAATGGCCCGAAGCTTGGGCATGGATACCATCCGAGCCTCCTGTGGGCCTCGAGCATCAGCTTAACTGTTGGGTCCACTCCCTCCTCGGTCTGCCTAACCCTCATGACCCGTGCGCCATAGAGGAGGAGCTGGGCTATCTTCCCCATGCTTGCGTCCTCCGGGACGAGGGCCACTGACTCTATGCCAGCCTTGGCCGAGTATGCTGAGAGGGCTGCGGCTGCGTTTCCACTCGAGGCTATCACGGCTGTCCTCACATTCATCTCCCTCGCCTTGGCTACCCCGACCGCCATGGCCCTGTCCTTGAATGAGTGGGTTGGGTTTCCTGTCTCGTCCTTGAGGTGGAGGGTCTTGACGCCTAGCTCCTCCGCAAGCCTCCCAGCATGGATTAGCGGTGTCCCGCCCTCCCCTAAACCTACGTCGAACCGCCTATCCACGGGCATTAGCTCCCAGTATCTCCAGACCCCGCCCCAGGGCCTCTCCCTCAGGGATTCCCTGCTAAAAGACTCGGCCGCCAAGTCATAGTCATACTCGATGTCAAGCCTCCCCAAATCACCTTCAACGCACATCAGGGGATTGTCCCCCGGCTCATACCTCCTCCCACATCTGGAGCACCTGAGCCCGGTCACGTAGGCCATATAGGGGCACCCGCAGGGTTACCGGATTATCTCCCATCTGTGCTGGTATTTGTCGAGCTGCTTCCTGCTGTATTCATCTATTGGATGCTCCCTCTCAGGTATCTCGAGCTCCTTCTCTACTCCGAAGACCGCCGTGGAGTAGTATCTGTATGCGTTGTCGTTGATTATTGTGGCTATGTTCTTCAGCTCCGGGTGTTTCTTGGCGAGTTTCAGGGCCATCACCACGTTGGCTCCCGAGGAGATTCCGCAGAAGATTCCCTCCTCCTTTATGAGCCTCTTGGTCATCTCTATGGCCTCCTCCGACGAGACCGTTATTACGCCGTCTAGTATGCTTAGGTCGAGGTTCCTTGGGACGAAGCCATCGCCTATGCCCTCAATCCTGTGGGAGCCCCATCTCCTCTCGCTTAGCAAGGGCGCCTCCGAGGGCTCTCCAGCATAGACCCTAATCCTCTTCCGCCTCCTCTTCAAGTATCTTCCGACACCCGTAATCGTTCCACCCGTCCCCTGTGTGGCGACGAAGGCGTCTATCTTCCCCTTGGTCTGCTTCCATATCTCGGGGCCCGTTGTCTTGTAGTGTGCGGCTATGTTGTCGGGGTTGCTGAACTGGTTGGGGAACCAATACTTTCCAGGGTTCTCGGCCATCAGCTCCTCAACCTTCTTTAGGCATAGGTCCACGTCGCTCTCGCCGCCCGGAGTGAAGATGAGCTCCCCGCCATACATCCGGATTATCTTCTTCCTCTCCTCGCTCATTCCCTCCGGCATCACGATGGTCACCTTATAGCCTAGGAGTGTTCCGATGAAGGTGCAGGCTATCCCGGCGTTCCCCGTCGAGGCCTCGATTATCTCCATCCCAGGCTTCAGGTCCCCCCTCTTAATCGCCCCGAGAATCATCTCCTTGTATGGCCTATCCTTGAGGCTTCCAGTCGGATTATAGTATTCAAGCTTGCACCAAATATTGGCCTTCACACCCTCCTCCTGAGGTATTTTACTCAGCCTCACCATAGGCGTATTACCTATTAAATCTAAAACACTCTTCACCGCAGGCCCTGCATTGATCCGCGCCATATCAAACACCACCGCACTAACGTTATAAGGCATGTTATATTCATTTCTCCATAAACCGTAAACAAAGGTATAATATTGCAGACAAATGGTTCAACATGAATACCTAACTTAAAATTCTAACCTATTATTTTTCTAACACACGGGGATAGAAATGTTAGCCCCATTCCAATATTTGGTTGAGACAATATATCTTGGAATCATAGCGATCGTCATAGGATTCATCCTATTATTCTACTGGATTACGAAGAAGCCTCCTAAAAGGCGGATAATGCATGAAGACCATTTGAACGGGGGAGGGATTGAGAAGGGTGAGAAAAGATGGCTCTACTTCTTATTAACGATAGCAATTATAGGGAATCTGCTGACCCTCTCACCCCTCATACCATCTTCCCAGATACTACTATGGCAAGATGTAAAACCCTCTAAAACAGTAACAATAGAGATTAGGTCCTATGAATTTATCCTTCCGGAGAAACCCATAGTGGTCAGAGTAGGAGAGCCAATAGAGTTCATAGTAATCTCACATGACCTAACCTATGGTTTCGGAGTATTCAGAAAGGATGGGAGCATGGTCTTTCAGATGCAAGTTGTTCCAAAGCCGTATGAGAACAGGATAACATGGATATTTAACGAACCCGGACTATATGATATACGATCCACTGAATATAGCGGGCCTAAGCACCCCTTCATGCTAGTTAAGGATGCCATTTTAGTTGTGGGAGGTGATATGGATTGAACGAGTCTGAGAGAAAGATTCTAGCTCTAAGATTCGTGGTTGTAGCATTAATATTCTTTGCCTTAGCAGGACTGGAAGGAATATTGATGAGGCTCCGAATAATGAATCTATTGACGGAAATTTTCACGGAGGAACACTACTACGCAATAATGACTGCGCATCCATTCGTCGGGATATATGGGTGGGCGTATATGGCTGTCATGGGAGCATTCTACTTCTTAGTTCCATACGTGTTGAAGAAAGACATATACAGTAAAAGAGCGGCATATGTCAGTTTCTGGTTAATGACATTAGGCGTATTTACAGTATGGGCGACGAGCTTTATTACACATTACGCGCCACTCTACACACTTTATTGGCCGTTACCCGTCGCATTCGAATTAACAGGCTGGAGTCCTTTAAGTGCCTTTACATTCGGAGTAGGGGTTGCAACGATCTTAGCAGGGGTTCTAGTATTTTTCTTCAACATGTTCGCAACAATATTCTTGCCAGCTAGAGGTAACCCGAAACCTGAAACAGAGGTCAAAGCCACTCCATGGTATGTGGCAAAGGAACTCATAGTTACCGCATTTAATCTGGATAAGCTGAGGGCGCGTATTAAAGGTGTGCCAAATTACGTGGAGAAGGTCTTCAATTACCCTGTATTCGTTGTGGCGGTGTTTAGAGGATGTGTGGATACAACCCTCAACGCGTTTGTGATAGGGGGCGTAGGAGCCTTACTAGCGGTGTATGGCGTGTCGTATCTAGTGTCTCAGTCAGGGCTCGCAGCATCTCTGGTAGATCCCTTGATATACAAGAACGTGTTCTGGTGGGGTCTTGACTTAATTGCCGACGGAAACGTATTGATATTCACGGCGGGGGCCTGGTATCTTCTGGTTCCATTACTGCTTAATAGACCGCTTTATGGAGAACGTGTGGTCAGGTCGGTGATATTAGCCGATTTAGTCGTCTCTCTACTGGTCTGGAACCATCACATGCTAGCGGATACACCTCAGCCCTTAATTCTCCAGATCCAGGGCCAGATATTCACTTGGGGAGAATTGATAACAATGGGTCTCACAATGTTCGCGATATTAATGACTATTTGGCTTGCGAGGCCTGTTAAGTATTCTGCTCCCCTTAAGTTCATCTTAGCGTCGATACTTGGATATGCTGTTGGTGGATTAGCTGGAATAATACAAGCCAACTATTCGATTAACAGGTATTTCCATAATACTCAGTGGGTTATAGGGATACATGGACATATACAGCTAATAGTGGGGCTGAGTTTAACCATTTTTGCGGCTATATATGCTCTGTTCCCAATGCTCACGGGGAAGTCATTGGATGAGAAGCTTGCAGATATGCATTTGATACTTATGACTGCTGGGGGATTGATAATGGGTCTTAGTATGGGTCTAGCAGGAGCATCTGGAATGCTTAGAAGAACCCTTTATCCAGAAGGTTTAGGACCATTTGAACCATACATGGTGGCAGCCTTTCTAGGAGCAGTAATGATGGCAGCCGGGTTCGCTATATTCCTGTTAAATGTGTTGAGGACAGTAGGCCTAAGAAACTTGATAGGAATATTCATGCCTCCAAAAAATAAAGGGTGAGGTGGCCGAACCTTCACCCTAAATTTTTTATGGTAAGACCATGGCCATGACTGCTTTCTGGACGTGGAGCCTGTTCTCAGCCTGCTCGAAGTAAAGCGAGTATTCGGGGTTATCGATGACCTCGTCTATGACTTCCTGGCCCCTGTCGGCTGGGCCGCAGTGCATATACTTGCCCTTGTTGGTCAGGTCCATTAGCTCTTGGGTGCATATCCAGTTCTGGAACTTGTTCTGATACTCCTTGGCACCGTCCTTGTCCACCTTGCTGTTGTATGGTGGGAAGAACTTCTTGGGCGACCATGCCTTTGGGTAGACGAAGTCGGCTCCCTCGAACGCCTCACGCATGTCGTGGACTATCTCGAAGCTCCCCCCATACCTGTCTGCGTTCTCCTTGGCGGCCTGTATCACGTGGTCCTCGAGCTCGAATCCGGGTGGGTGGGCCAGCACCACATCCATCCCGAACTGGGTTCCTATGAGTATGCAGCTCTGGGGGACGGCCAGGGGCTTGAGTCCGCCCGAGTATGCGTATGAGACGACGAACTTCTTTCCCCTGGGGTTGGGTGCCACGTCTGTTATGGCCATTATGTCGGCGAGGGCTTGGAAGGGGTGGTAGACGTCGTCCTCCATGTTCAGGACGGGTATGCTGCTCCACTTGGCGAACTCCTGTATGACCCTGTGGCCCCTCCCTATATGCCACTTGGCTGCGTCGCCGTAAATCCTGATGGCTATTGCGTCTCCATACCTGCTCAGGACACGGGCTACATCCGCTATGGATTCGGTCTGGTAGGGGACCATGTCCTCCGGGAGGGTTGGCGTGTAGACGTCCTGGGGGCTTAGGAAGTGGGCGTGGCCTCCGAGCTGGTAGATTCCCGCCTCGAAGCTGTTCCTCGTCCTAAGGCTCCTGTTGTAGAAGAGCATGAAGAGCGTCCTACCCGGTAGGTAGTTGGTCGGCGTCCTCTCCCTAAACTTCTTCCGAAGGTCTCTAGCCGCCTCAAGTATCTCCTTAATCTCCTCCTGCGTGAAGTCGTTCGTGTTTAGGAAATGCTTCCCCTTCATCTTCCCAACATAGCTTGGCAGACTCATATCCGCACCTCCCCTCTTAGAGAGAGGCGGCCGGCCATCCATTTAAGCCTTGACCATGCGTCTTAGCCGCTTCTCCTCCTATGCTCCTCCTCACTATACCTGTGATACTTGAGGATTATTGGGCACCAGGATTTTTCGGGGCAGTATCCGAGCATCCTGCATTTCTCACCCATTAGTGATGCGAGTTCAGGCATCCTCGACTCGATTGCCCTCCATATCCCGTATGCGTTCGCCCTCTCTTCCCACTGTGCGTAGCTGCATGTCCTCATCCCCACGTATCCCTGGGGCCAGAGGAGGTTGAAGGCGTTGTATGTCCTGACGACGTAGATTCTTAGGGATTGGGGGAGGAGGTATAGTGCCTCGGAGAACCTTGCACCCTCCTCCAGAAGCCTCTGATAGCCCTCCATGGCCTCGCCGAACACCTCGGTGAAACGTCTGGAAAGGCTCTCATCACCCTTAATGCTGGGCGGAATCACGGCGCACCTCCCGCCCTCCCTCAAGGCCCTATCGGCTGCCGTGTAGATGGACTCGACGGCTGTGGGTATGGTTCTATGCCTGATTGACTGATGGTATGCCGCCAGGGATAGGGACTCGAGGAAGACCGCCTGTATCAGGGGGTTTAGGCTCGATGCCTCCGATAACCCGCTATGCAGGGCCTCCTCCACCAACCTTGAGTCCACGCCCACCACGGATAGGTTGAGCAGCCTCGGCTCACCTGGCTCCGCCCCCCTCTCTGTCAGCTTCTCCATCAGCCTATCATGCGGCTTGTAGGGGTTGGTGTAGGGGTATGTGGGCAAGGGGTTCTCGAACTCCTCCCTGGCCTGCGTCAGCATGGGCGAGGCCTCATAGAAGAGCCTGCGGAGGGTCTCTCCAATCCTCCTAAGCTCCTCAGGGTAGTATTCCTCCGAGATGTCGGGCCTGATTAACCCGATGAAGGTCTCGAGGCTTCCGGAGGCGAAGAGGGAGGTCTTGGATGCTAATGGGAGGATGTATCGGGCGTCCTCCAGCTCAACCCCCTGCTCCACAAACCACCTATACGCCTCATACATCCGCCTCACCGTGTCCTGGTAGGTCTTGTTGCCTCGGAGCATGCCGGGTGCGAAGAACTCGTCTTCCTCGACCATCCTCCGCCTCTGGGACTCCTGGAGATATGAGCCGAAGGGTGGTGCGACCAGGAGCATGGAGGCGGCCCTGCTACACCTCACCACCTCGAACTGTAGGACCAGGCTTGTAGCTATTGAGGAGTGGCCACGCCTGGTGGACTCCCTGTGAATCTTGTAGGAGACCTTGCCCAGGTCCTTACCCTTCTCCCTAAGCTCCCCAAGCCTCTCCTCGAGGGTAACGCCCTTAAACGTCCCCAACCCCTCCAAGGCTATAACCACATCCGGCCCAAGCTCCAAGCCCCCGACCACGGCCTTAGGCAGGTGACCGATAGGCCTAACCTCTATGTCCTCGAGCCCTAGCATCCCGGCCTAATGTTGATGATGGGGGGTCATATACTTGGAGGGTTGCCCGGGTGATGGATAAGACTCTAGGAATTCTAGGGGATTGAACCGAGCTGGACCTCAACCTCCATGAATACCCCGTTCCTGAATATCTTGAGCCTCACCGTGTCCCCGGGCTGCGTATGCTCCTCCAGGTATGCCAGGAGGTCCGCTATACCTATCACCTTGAAGCCCTCGACCTCCACTATCACGTCTCCGCCAATCTTGATGACTGTTCCATCTGAGAGCCTGTAGGTCCTATTCCCACCCCGTATCCCGGCCTTCTCGGCAGGCCCCTCTGGAGCCACATCCGTGATTAGGAAGCCGTATGCCTGGGGCATCCCGATAACCTGGGCTATCTCGGGGTTCACGTCCACTCCTATTATGCCCAGCCATGGATGCCTATACACGCCCTCCCTGATTATGGTGTCCACAACCTTCCTAACTATGTTGGATGGTATGGCGAAGCCTATGCCCGAGAACTCCCCAACCCTGGAGGCGATGGCGGTGGTGACGCCTATCACCCTCCCCGAGTAATCTAGGAGTGGGCCTCCGCTGTTGCCTGGGTTCACGGCTGCGTCGAACTGTATCACGTTGGGTATCAGGCGTCCTCCAGGGGTCCTGAGAACCCTTCCAAGCTGGCTGATGACCCCCGTGGTGAGCGTTCCGCTCAGCCCGAAGGGGCTTCCCACAGCTATCACAGGCTGCCCAACCCTTAGGCCCGAGGAGTCTGCCAGCTCGAGGGGCTTAAGCTCACGGTCATCCACACTAATCTTTAGGACCGCTAGGTCTGAGTAAGGGTCTGAGCCGACTAGCTCCGCCTCGGCCACTGACTTATCGAGGAAGTAGACCTCGATTCTCTCGGCTCCCTCGACCACGTGGAAGTTGGTGACTATGTGTCCCTCCTTGTCGTAGATGAAGCCTGAGCCTTCCTTGGAGACTATGGAGGGGCCGAGCAGGGTATCCACCACGGCGGTTATCCTGAGCATGACCACCGAGTCCTTAACCCTCTGATAGACTAGCTCAGGGGCCGTTAAGTTCCCTTGAAGCACAACCTCCGTAACAGTCTTAGTCACCGTGACCGAGGTCTTCTCCGAGAGTTTCTGGATGGAGTCCTCGAGGCCCTCAATCCTCTGGGCTAGGAGCCTGACCTCGGACCCGAAGAGCCTGACCTGCTCCGTGAGGATGAAGAGCCCTAGGCCTGAGATTAAGGCTATGGCAAGGGCCGCCGAGGCCAGGGCTATGGTTATCCGCATACTCCTTCACGCTGAAATGTTCTCCGAGGCTTTAGGGTTTTAGATGAAGCGTTGGGGCTTCCGCTCCTCCCTCGCCCTGACCTTGAGGACACCGTAATGGATTGCACAGCTTATGCATAGGTTCTTGACCACCACGTTCTCCGCTATGTAGGCGCCCATCTGCTTCAGCTCCCTGGCCAGATCCCCCCGGACTAGGGAGACCCTCCTCGTAACCCTCTGTATCTTGCTCCTGGGGACGAAGGCCCCGCAGTTGTCGCACTGGACCACCGGCTCATGTCCCTTGGCTCCCTTGCTCCTCCCCCTGTTCTTCCTCTTAAACGGCAAGCCTTATACCACCAACCGACTCAACACTCATGCGGCGGGGTTATAACCTTTTCCCACGACACCTGGTTAGCCGCCGAATAATTTTAACGAAATGGCCTGGAATTGGTTAAGAATCTTTGGCAAATTTATGGCAAGTTTTTATAGTGATTTTGGGTTGAGTTAGGTGTCCGATGGAGGCGGTGGAAGTCGAGCTTATCTATGATGTCGCCAGGCTTGAGGAGAGGCTTATTTTTAAGGCTTTGAGGAGGGTGGGCCTGGAGGCAGCCCTAACGAACGTCAAGTCGGTCCCGATTGGGTGGGAGAGCCCTGGGGTCAGCCTCTCAATCATACGGCCCGTCTCCATGCACAGGGCCCTCTATGCTGCCTCGATAAGGGAGGCCGTGGGTGTTCCCACGGTGAATCGCTCCTCCACCATCCTCTTCTCGGGTGATAAGGTCCTGACGCTCAGCATGCTTAGGAGGCATGGGGTCAGGTTCCCTGAGAGCTATGTTGCCTTCACGGTCGAGGCGGCTGAGAAGGCCTTGGAGAAGATTGGGACGCCTGCGGTCGATAAGCCTCCTGTGGGGAGCTGGGGGAGGCTTGTCTCGCTTATACGGGATGAGGAGACCCTCAGGAGCCTTGTTGAGCATAGGGAGATGCTTCCAAGCCAGGTGGCCCGCACCCACATAATCCAGAGATACGTTGATGGAGGTAGGACGGATTACCGTGTCCTCGTCCTCGGCGGAGAGATTCTCGGAGCCATGGAGAGGTCGGCCAGGGAGGGGGAGTGGAGGAGCAACGTGGCACGTGGAGGGAGGATAAGGGGGGTGAAACCAGACCCAGAGATGATGGAGCTTGCGGCCAAGGCAGCCGAGATACTCGGGGGAGAGTTCGTGGCAGTAGACCTCCTCAAAGACGATGGAGGATACATGGTGAACGAGGTTAACGGTGTCCCGGAGTTCAAGGGATTTATGGAGGCTACGCAAGTAGATGTCCCATTAAGGTTGGCTGAACACGTCAAGACGGTGTTGAGGAGATGAGTGTTAGGATAGCTGTTGTAGGTGCGAGCGGATACACGGGCGGGGAGCTCCTCAGAATCTTGGCGACCCATAGGGAGGCGGAGGTAGTCATGGCGACCTCAAGGGAGTATAAGGGCAAGCCCATAACCCACATCCACCCCCACCTCAGGGGATTCTACCCAAACCTGAGATTCACCGAGGCCTCAGTCGAGAAGATGCTCGAATCAGACCTAGTCTTCCTAAGCCTCCCGGCAGGGGTATCCAAGAACTATGTCCCCCAGCTCCTTGAGTCAGGCGTGAAGGTCATAGACCTTGGACCGGACTACAGGCTCAGGAACCCCGAGGACTATGAGAGGTGGTATGGGTGGAGCCACCCCCACCCCGACCTTCTTGCGAAGTCGGTCTACGGGATGCCTGAGCTACACAGGGAGGAGATTAAAGGGGCCAGGCTCGTGGCCTCTCCCGGATGCAACTCGACGGCAGCTATACTCGCCCTGGTTCCCGCAGTGGAGTCGAGGCTAATCGACCTAGAGCACGTGGCCGTGGACGTGAAGGTTG
Source organism: Candidatus Benthortus lauensis (assembly GCA_021650775.1). GTDB lineage: Archaea > Thermoproteota > Nitrososphaeria_A > Caldarchaeales > Wolframiiraptoraceae > Benthortus > Benthortus lauensis. Next base: position 5,664 of record JAHSRM010000096.1, on the reverse strand, counting down.
GGAGCAGCGAGGCGGGGAGGAAGCCCACTCAGGGAACACACCACCCCGAGAGAGCCAACGTCATGAGGCCATACGAGGCCTCGGGCCACAGACACGTAGCCGAGATAGAGCAGGAGCTCTCAGCAATAGCTGGGAGGGAGCTCAGGGTAGCCTTCGTCCCACATGCGGTGGGAGCGATTAGGGGGGCCCTCGCCACAGCCCACACATGGCTCACCGAGGATGACGAGAGGAGGATAATGAAGGCATATGTCTCGAGGTATGGGAAGGAGCCCTTCGTGAGAATCGTCAGGGGGCCGCCGGTGGGATACCCTGATCCGAAGTATGTTGTTGGAAGCAACTTCGCCGACGTGGGGTTCGCTGTGGAGAGGAGGATTGGGAGGGCGGCGTTCATGGCTGCGATAGACAACCTGATGAAGGGTGCGGCCGGCCAGGCGGTCCAGTGCTTCAACCTTGTGATGGGATTCGATGAGACTGAGGGCCTCAGGTTCCCGCCCCTCAAGCCCGCATAGGAGGTAGATGGGTATTGATGGTGGTTAAGGCTGGTGGGAGAGCCCTTGAGTCGAACATGGAGGGGATATTGAGGAGTATATCGAGGAGGGCTGGCCGGGGCCTGGTCTTCGTCCACGGGGGAGGCGACATAGTAACGAGGTTCGAGGAGGCCTTGGGCGTCGAGCCAAGGTTCGTCGTCTCGCCTCAAGGCATAAGGAGCAGGCTCACCACCAAGGAGGAGATGGAGGTCTTCAACATGGTTATGTCGGGCAAGCTGAACAAGGAGATAGTGGCCAGCCTCCACAGGCTCGGGGTCGGCGCCGTCGGGTTAAGCGGAGTGGATGGAGGCTTGATGAGGGCCCAGAGGAAGAAGAGGATAGTTATCGTGGATGAGCGTGGGAGGAGGAGGGCCATAGAGGGAGGATACACGGGCAGCATAAAGGAGGTGAACACCAAGCTCATCGAGACGCTGACAGGGATGGGATACATAGTGGTTGTGGCCCCCGTGGCCCTGGGATACGAGGGAGAACTCCTCAACGTGGACGCAGACCAGGCGGCCTCCGCGATAGCCAGCGCCCTGAAAGCCGACCAACTAGTGATACTAACCGATGTGGAGGGCGTCTTGGTGGATGGGGAGCTGGTGAAGGAGATTAGGGTTGGAGAGGTCGATAAGCTCGGCGGAAAGATTGGGGTGGGCATGAACAGGAAGGTCTTGATGTGCGCCCGCTCGGTAGAGGCAGGTGTCTCGAGGGCCGTGATAGCCTCGGGGCTGGTGGACGACCCCCTGGAAAACGTGGAGAAGGGTGCTGGAACAATCATCACAAGGTAAGCAGGTTAATATAGGAGGATAGAAGGCTTCCTCAAGAGCGGAGGGAGTAGAGGATGCCCAAGCTATCATGCCCCGTCTGCGGAGGCTCCCTCGACATACCTGAAGACGCACTGCCAGGAGAACTCTTCGAGCATGAGGAATGCGGAGCCCAGCTCGAGCTGGAGGTGGATGACCAGGGGTCGAGGAGGCTTAAGGAGGCCGAGGAGATAGCGGAGGACTGGGGTGAATAAAGGATAAGTAGCCCGCCCCGCCTAGCTAATGCTGGTGTAGTGTTGGGATGGCCTTTGACTTTCATCTGGGAGCGGTCTCGTGGGAGGAGCTTAGGGAGGAGTTTGCCAGAATCCTCTCGGATGGGAGGGCGAGCCTCACCCTCAGCATAGGGCTAACCTCAGGCGAGGGAGGCCACACGCACCACCACGGGGAGCACGTCCACGTCGAGACAGCCTTCACCATGAGGGTTAGGGAGAAGGCCAAGGAGATAGAGGGAGAGCTTGGGGGCAAGGCATACCTACACCTCCACCCCGACTCAGGGACCATCACCCTGGACATACCCGTAAGCCCGTCAAACCTCGAGGAGAGATTCAGGAGAATCCTGGAGACGCTTTCAGGATGCGAGGGATGCTACATAACAGGTCTCGAGGGAGAGGTTAAGGTGGACGGCGAGACAGCGGCCCTAATCTACGGAACCTCGGCGAAAGCCACCTTCATACTGCCCAGCGCAGACGGAAAGAGGCTCAAGATAATAGAGGCGCTATTAACCGTTTAGAGGCCTGCTTGTCGGAGGGGTAGCCCTTGCCGTCTAGGGAGCTTATCGTAGCCTCTGGAAGAATGGCCGTGGCCACCCGCCCAAGGCCTCGAGGACCGCCCTAAAGGTAATGGAGGAGGGTGGTGTTGGTGAAGTGGGGGGCAAGGTTCTTTTGAGGGTTGCTGGAGTTGGTTTGGAGGGTTGCGGGACAGGTTTCTCGCCCAAGGCGTGGCCGCAGGCTTCCTCTTCGCCTCATCACCGCTACTGATTAGGCTTCTCCCCAGGCTCGACGCATTCAGCATAGGATTCTACAGGCTCTTCCTAGCGGGCCTGATAATGGCCGGGGTTGGGCTGCTCCTCGGCTGGAGGATGTGGAACGTGGGGTGGAGGGAGATGATTCTCGGAGCCCTCTTCGGAGCCCACTTCGCAGCCTTCATACTCTCGGTCAAGCATACAACCGTGATGAACGCCTCGGTGATAGTGAACACCACGCCTGCGTTCACGGCCCTAATATCATGGACGCTTTTCGGCCTCAGGCCCAGCTACAGGAGCGTGGCTGGCATAGTTCTCGGAATCCTGGGGATAGCCATGCTCTTCTCGGAGGGGCTGAAGATTAGCGGGGGGTTCCTGGGCGAGGCGGAGGCCTTGGCGGGAGCCCTGTTCTGGGCCGCTTACCTGAACCTTGGTAGGGTCGTGAGGATTAGGGCGGGGGACCTGCGCTCAATCCCCTCAATCTACCTGCTATCCTCCATGTTTCTCCTGGCCCTAACGCTTCCAGGCGGCGGGCCCATGAACCCTGACGCAGTTGAGCTCCTAATCCTGCTTGCCATGGCCATCATACCCACATGCCTGGGCCACACACTCCACTTCTCATCCCTCAAGGGTCTAAGGCCATACCAGACCTCCGCCCTCGCACTACTCGAGCCTGTGACAGCCTCGGTCCTGGCCATCCCATTATTCAACGAGATACCCACGCCCTTGTCAATACTTGGGGCTATGGTGGTCTTGGCCTCAATCTACATAGTGGCGTCATCGGAGAGGTAAAGCCTATTAGAGGACCTGAGGTGTGATGGGGTTTTAGCCCCTTCAGGAGGCCCTGAGGAAAACGTAGCAAAAATTATGGAAACCGTAGCAAACGGTCGGCAAACCATCCACCGCATTCCTTTTTCTGCAGGTGCTTCGAAGCACGTGGGGTGATGTTTATAGTTTGCCTGGAGTCGGTGTTAGGTGTCGGATGAGGATAGGGATAGTCTATGACCTGATTAGGTGGGAGGAGAGGGCGTTGGCTGAGGCGGCCGAGAGGCTCGGCCACGAGGTCAGGCTGATACAGGTTACCAGGGACCCTCTCTGGCTCGGCTACGGGAACGGTCTAGGAGACCTTGACTTCGTCTTCCAGCGGTGTGTCAGCTACTATAGGGCCATGGCCTCTGCCATGATACTCGAGGAGGAGGGTGTCCCGGTGGTGAACAGCTACCAGGTCATAGCGGGGACGGAGGACAAGCTCTACACGACCCTCAAGCTGGCCAAGGCGGGGCTCCCTGTCCCCAAGACGGCCGTAGCCCTGAGCAAGGAGGCTTCGCTGAAGGCCGCCGAGAAGCTCGGATACCCCCTGGTGGTCAAGCCCATCTACGGTAGCTGGGGAAGGATGATAGCGAGGGCCATGAACGAGGAGAACCTCCTAGAGATACTGGAGTTCAGGGAGCATATGCAGAGCCCCCACTTCAAGGTCCACTACCTCCAGGAATACGTTGAGAAGCCCGGCCGGGACATCAGGGCATGCTATGTCTGGGGAGAGGTGCCTGCAGCCATATACCGTGTAAGTGAGAGATGGAAGACCAACACGGCCCTCGGAGCAGAGGCGGTTGCAGCCAACCTCCCCGACGAGATTAAGGAGCTTGTGAGGAGGGCTGGGGACCTGGTGGGCGGAGGGGTTCTCGGAGTAGACCTAGTGGAGAAGAACGGGGAGCCGCTCATCCTGGAAATCAACGGGATACCCCAGTTCAAGAACGTGGTCAGGGCGACGGGATACGACTTGGCGGGAAAGATAATCGAATCAACCGTCAGCATGTTCAAGAGATGATTATATTCTCATAATCTCTGGGAGATTTACCCCCTCCCTGCGCCTAATTCTAACAGCTACGGCATACCAGGCGGCCCCCACAATCCAGACGCCCACAAACAGTCCAAGCGATATTGGTTTGAGAAACCCTAGTAGGGGGTTGGTTAGGTAGAAGTAGGCTAGGGCCGCCAGCAGTATTATTGTCAGTATGCCCGGTATCTTCGGGCCAACCCTCTCGGAGGCTACTACGGCTGAGATTGAGGCCAGGATTATGGAGAACATGGTTGCGGCAACGCTTCCAAGAACCAGGTCCATGAATATCTGAGCCAAAACTATGAGGGCTAGGAACAGTGCTGCTGCCACGGTTATAATTGCGTTCACGTAGATTGGAACCTGCCTCTTCTTGGTCAGGTAGCTGAGCCTCATGGGAGCCACACCGTCAAGCGACCAGTGGAAGATTATCCTGGATGCTGCTGCGGAGAAATTCAGGGGCAGCATGAAGGCCCATGCGAGTATCGAGACACCTATGATGACAAGCGCTGGAACCGACTTGATGAACGATTTAGCCAGGGTGGCGTAATAGGATAGGAGGCCTACTACCTGGCCTGGCCCCAAGTGATGATACTCGACTGCGATGAAGAACTCCTTACCCATAACGTTCAGGGCTGCGTAAGCGAATAGAATCAGTATGGCTCCCGAGAGAATCGTCGAGGCCAGTGGATAGGACCACGAACGCTTGGACACGTCGCCCTCAACCTCCCCCATAAAGTAGAATGGGTAGAAGCCGTAGAGGAGGGTTAGGGAGGCCACCGCCGCTATACCCAGAGTTGCCCAGGGGTCCACAAGGCCCGGGATATACCCGGCTGCGGCTGCGGAGCTCTTTATTCCAAGGTATGTTCCTTCTCCGAACGCCGAGTTTATGGCTTTGATGAATTCTTCTCTGCTCGAGGTCAGGAATATTCCGAGGGCTGTTATGACTCCTAGGACGGCGGGTATGGAGGCGATTCTCTGGATGATTATCCATGAGCGTCCCCCTATGCTGATTAATGCGAAGTATATTGCGAGGAAGAGGAGGGCGAGGAGTAGGGTGGAGTAGGGGTTCTCCAGGATGCCTCTACCAAGATTTATCAGGCCGAGGTCGTTGGAGACTATCCCGAGGCCGAAGACCGTCAGAGCCGAAGCATAAGCCATCCCAAGACTCGTCAAGGAGAACCATAGAATATTGACTAGAACCATGTTCATGCTCCCCATGAAGCCTATGGCCGGGTGAAGAACCCTTGTTACGTATATGTAGTCTCCTCCCGACCTTGAGATTTGCGAGGAGAGGAACCCGTAGGATAATATTGCAAGGGATGAGGCTGCGAGGCTCACCAATATCCCCATGATGAGCTCGCCGTTGGGGTATAGCACTAGTCCGCCTCCGTATATCAGAAGGCCCTTGAACCCCACGCTAACTGTGAAGAGGGTTATCAGGAAGAGGTCGAGCGGCTTAACGACCCTGGGAAGCCCCCGGGGAGCCGCAATAATGCCCATACCTTAGGG
>JAHSRM010000042.1 GCA_021650775.1 Candidatus Benthortus lauensis | reverse complement strand
CTCCTGCATTCATCGAGCCCACGCATGCCCTTAGACCCTATTTTAGGCTCAACCTCCGCCAGCTCGAATTCCGGGTGCCTCTTTAGAAAATCCTCCACCACGAATTCATTCTCCTCCAACGTTATGCTGCATGTTGAGTAGAGTATCTCGCCTTTCCTCGATATGTTTCTCGACAGGGATTCCAGCATTAGGGTCTGGAGTCTCTGGAACATTTTTACGTGCCTTGGCTTGACCGACCACCTGTATCCTGGCTCTCTCCAGAAGAGCCCGGTGGAGCTGCATGGGGGGTCGATTAGTATTTTGTCGGCCTTCATGGTTAGGGGAAGCGGTCTTGTTGCGTCCGCAGAGATGTCCTCCACGTTCCCTACACCCATATGCCTCATTCTTCTCAAATGTGCGGTAACCCTGTTCCAGGAGGAGTCGATAGATATTATTCTCCCACGGTTTTTCATGAGCTTCGCCATCAACCATGTTTTTGTCCCTGGAGCTGCACAAACATCTAAAACCTTGTCCCCAGGCCTCGGGTTCAGGGCCATGACTGCATAGTAGCTCGAGAAGTCATGAACCGAGATTAGTCTCTCATCCATGGCCTTCCTGAGATGTGAGGGGTCGTCAAACCCCTTGACTACGTAAATTCCAGGCAATCTTCCATCGGCCTCCAAGTCTATTCCCTCTCTCTCAATATGCTTGAGTATCTTCTCTTCGGGGAGTAGGAGGGTGTTAAGTGTTATGTATAGTGGGGGGCTTTCCAGATTCTGGAACCGCATCAATTCTAACGCCTCCCACCTACCTAGCAGCCGAACAATATAGCGGGTAAACCATGTAGGATAACAGTCTGCAGGGTCTATCGTTATGTTCCGCATCGACCTAAATGCTCCCAGGTAGGGTTCTATCTCAGGTTTCCATCTTCTCCCGAGGATGGAGCGGAGTTGGAGTGCGAGTTTCTCGGGGTCCCCCATGTTTATTTGTTTTATGGAGGCTGTAGCCAGGAGTGTGAGGAGGCGGAAAACATCTTTATCCCTAATGTTTCCCAGCATAGTTTTCAGATGGGTTTCAGCCACCCTTCTAATGATAGAGTATTCGTGTAGCAGTCTTCTGGCCAGTCTTAGCGGTGAGGCCCCTAGACCTAGCCTCCGCCAGGCAGTGTAAAGCCCCGACCTAATCGAGTATCCGGTCTCATCATGAAGTCTTAAGGCCTCAAGCGATATGAGCATCGCCTCGGCTGCAACCCGCTCTACGGTCAATCCCTACATCAGCCCAGGAAACCTAGTAAAAGGCCTCTATTGAACCCTTACACGCCGAATAACCCTCTGAAGCTTAAATGTAAGCCCGTTTCATAAGTATTTGTTAGGGATGGGTCAGACTAGCTTGGATGAGCATCTCAGGGTTGAGAGGTATTTTCTTCTAGGCTCTGCGTATGATGGGAAGGCTGGGAAGGCATATCTAAAGTTTCTTGACCCTGAGACCCAGGAGGTTAGGATTGTTTATGATGAGTCTGGTCATAGGCCTTACTGCTATGTTAAGGAGAGCGTTGAGCAGGTTAAGTCGATGAATCTCCCGGGGATGGTGGATGCTGTTGAGGAGGTTAAATACGACCTGCTGAGGGACAGGGAGGTTAAGCTGACCAAGATTCTGGCCAGCGACCCCTTGGCCATAGGGGGAGGAGCCAACTCGATACGGGAGAAAGTAAAGGCATGGGAGGCCGACATACCATACCATCTCTGCTACCTATACGACATGGGCCTCATACCCTGCATGCCCTACCAGCTTAACGGGGGTTTCAGGGAGGTCAGGCCAGACGAACGTGAGATTCGTAGGATAGTGGACACAATCTTCAAGGAGTTCTCGGAGGAGGAGAGGAGGCTCCTCTCGGAGTGGGTTTCCCTCCTAGAGGCCGAGCAACTCCGGGTCAAGCATCTCTCACTCGACATAGAGGTCCTCTCACCAGTCCCGACGAGGGTCCCCTCCCCCAGCAAGGCAAAGGATAAGGTTGTGGCGGTCTCGCTTGTCGGAAGCGATGGAAGAAAAGAAACCTACCTACTGAAGACGGGGAGGTTCGGGTTCCCTGAACAACGACATGAATTCGACGTTAAGGTATTCGAGAATGAAGCTGATATGCTGAGGCAGGTCTTCGAGGTAATCTCGAAGTATCCGGTTGTGGCGACGTTTAATGGGGATGACTTCGATATGCCTTACCTCAGGCATAGGGGTGAGGCGTTAAACATTCCGAAGGAGCAGATACCGATAACCCTGGGAAGGGAGGGGGCCTCGCTACGCCACGGAATACACATAGACCTATACAAGCTATTCAACAACAAGAGCATCCAGATATACGCATTCGACAACAAGTATAGGGAGCATACCTTGGAGGCGATTAGCCAGGCGCTTCTCGGAAAAGGCAAGGTGGAGATTGAGAAGCCTATAGGGGAGCTGACAACCGACGAGCTTCTCAGATACAGCTTCTATGACGCCCTACTGGTCCACGAGCTTCTAACATTCGATAACGAGCTTCTACTCAAGCTGCTCTTCGTCCTATCCAGGATTAGCCGCCTACCCATAGAGGATGTCTGCAGACACGGGGTCTCGGGATGGATAAAGAGCCTACTCTACTTCGAGCATAGGAGGAGGGGATACCTGATACCTAGGCCCGATGAGTTGATAGAGGAGAAGGGTGTAACATCCACCAAGGCGGTTATCGAGGGAAAGAAGTATCGGGGAGCGATAGTGGTGAACCCCCTGCCAGGAGTCCACTTCAACGTAATAGTGTTGGACTTTGCATCACTATATCCCTCCGTCCTAAAGGAATGGAATCTAAGCTACGAGACGGTTAGGTGCCCCCACCTAGAGTGTAGGGATAACCTTGTTCCCGAGACGAGTCACTGGATATGTAGAAAGAGGAGGGGGATACAGAGCGAGTTGATAGGGTGCCTTAGAGATATTAGGGTTGGGTGGTTCAAGCCTAGGAGCAGCGACCCAAACCTACCCCAGGAGCAGAGAAGATGGTATAGCGTCGTCCAGAGGGCGTTGAAGGTCTTCCTGAACGCAGCCTACGGGGTCTTCGGCTTCGAGGGATTCCCCCTCTACTGCCCACCGGTGGCAGAGAGCACGGCAGCAATAGCCCGCTACGCATTCAAGAAGACCATAGAGAAGGTTAGGTCCATGGGGATAACCGTGATTTACGGGGACACGGACAGCGTCTTCCTTAAGACCGATAAGCCGGAGATGATAGAGGAGGTTGTAAGATGGGCCAAGAAGGAGCTTAAGCTTGACCTGGAACTGGATAAGAGATACCGTTACATAGTCTTCTCGACGAGGAAGAAGAACTACCTCGGAGTAACCGATAAGGGCGTCGTGGACGTTAAGGGTCTAACAGGCAAGAAGAGGCATATACCCAAGTTCATCAAGGAGGCGTTCGACGAGATGTTGAAGGAGCTTCAGAAGGTTCACGACGAGGAGAGCTTCAACAAGGCCAAGGAGAGGATAGTTGAGATTGTTAGGACATGGTATCAGAAGCTGAGGAGGGGTGAATACGAATTAGAAGACCTCTCGTTCAGGGTCATGTTATCTAGGAGTGTTGAGAGATACACCAAGACAACCCCACCCCACGTGAAGGCTGCCAGGAAACTAATCAGCAGGGGGATTCAGGTAGGTGCGGGAGACATAATAGCGTATGTAAAGACCAGGGACAGGGACGGCGTCGAGCCACTCGAGTTCGCTAGAAAGGAGCAGGTGGACGTGGATAAATACATAGAATACCTCTTCTCAACCTTCGGCCAGGTTCTCGACGCATTGGATATAGACACAGAGTCGATAATCGGGGTAACCAGCTTGGAGAGGTTCCTTTAGGTGGTAGGCTTAAGTTTATCTTTACCTCCTTTAGACGCTCCATAGACATGAGGGCCGTTGTTTTAAGGGAGTTTGGGGGGCCTGAAGTCTTAAGGGTGAGCGAGTTTGAGACCCCTAAACCCGGTCCAGGAGAGGTTCTGGTCAGGGTTAAGGCGGTCGGCGTGAATAGGCTTGATGTCTGGATTAGGTCTGGGAAATATAGGATAAGCCCACCGCATATTCCCGGGACAGATGTTGCAGGTGTGGTTGAGGAGGTTGGGGATGGCGTCGGCAACGTGGCCGTGGGAGACAGGGTGGTCGTCTACCCCCTCGAGAACTGTGGAGCCTGCGAGTATTGTATGAGGGGTGAGGAGAGCATGTGCATAAACTCGAGGCTTCTCGGCAGGCACATGAACGGCGGATACGCAGAATACGTTAAGGTTAGAGCCGACATGGCCTTCAAGATTCCAGATAACGTGGGGTTCAGGGAGGCTGCGGCGACCCCGGTGAACTTCCTAACCTCATGGCATATGCTCTTTAACAGGGCCAGGATTGGGCCCGGTGACAGGATACTCGTTGTCGGAGGAGGAAGCGGCATAGGTTACGCAGCCATAGAGCTTGCCAAACTCGTTGGAGCAACGGTTATAGCAACTGTAGGTGATGATTGGAAGGTTGGGAAGGCCGAGAGCATCGGAGCCGACTATGTGATTAACAGGAGGAAGGAGGACGTCCATGAGGCTGTGATGAGGATAACGGGAGGCGAGGGAGTGGATATAGTATTCGAGCACGCCGGGAAGGATGTATGGCCCACCGCAATAAAGGTTCTTAAACGTGGAGGAACCCTCGTATTCGCCGGAGCAACCTCAGGAGACGAGGTTAAAGTCAGCATAAGGCAGCTATACTGGAATCAACTCAACCTGCATGGCTCCTTCCTGGGAAACAGATCCGAGTTCCGGAAAATCCTGAGGCTCTTGGCCGAGGGCAGGATAAGGCCTGTAATAGACTCTATTTATAGTCTTGAAGATGCGTCGGAGGCCCATAGGAGGATGGAGGCCAGCAAGCACTTCGGGAAGATTGTGCTGGAACCATGAGGTAGATAGAGTTGATTGGGGTGGAGAGGATAGAGGTTGGACGCCTCCAGAGCAACACATACCTAGTCTATGACACGTCGTCGGGTAAAGGGGTCCTTATAGATGCTGGGGACGAGGCATGGAAGATACTGGAAGCAATCCAGAAACATGGTGTTAGGGTCGAGGAGATATACGTAACCCACTGCCACTTCGACCATGTCTTAGCCATAAGGGACCTTAAGGAGGAGTATGGGTGTAGATTCTATATCCATAGGGATGATTTGATGCTGCTTGAGTCTGCGGCGGAGCAGGCTGAGAAGTTCTTGGGCGCAAGGTATCCCGAGCCTCCCAAGCCTGATGGATTCGTGGAGGAGGGCGACGTGGTGGGGACGGGTGCCATAAGGTTGAGGGTCATGCATACGCCGGGCCACAGCCCGGGAAGCGTGTGCTACGTCATGGACAGGGCGGTCTTCACGGGAGACACGTTATTCGCAGGCTCTATAGGTAGAACCGACCTACCTGGAGGAGACCTGAAGAAGCTCCTCAACTCAATCTACAGGAAGATATTCAGCCTCCCTGACGAGTATGCCGTCTACCCTGGCCATGGCCCCTCCAGCACCATCGGGGCTGAGAAGAGATACAACCTCTACGTGGGCGAGCACGGTGTCCTGAGGAGGGAGTGGGGTGGAGGACCTTAGAAGCCTTGCCGAGAAGATAATCAGGTGTAGGAGATGCCCAAGGCTCGTCAAGTATAGGAGATGGGCGGCCGAGCACCCTCCCAAGAGGTATAGGAGCGAGAGATACTGGGCCAAGCCGCTGCCTGGATTCGGGGACCCCGAGGCAAGGATAATGGCGGTGGGGCTGGCGCCTGCTGCTCATGGTGGGAACAGGACCGGGAGGATGTGGACGGGGGACGGTGCAGGGAACACCCTCATACGCTCCCTCTATAATGTTGGGCTGGCGAATAGGCCTGACTCCAGGAGGGCGGATGACGGCCTGGCCCTAAGGGGCATTTATCTAACAGCTGTTCTACGCTGCCCGCCGCCCGAGAACAAGCCGACATCAGACGAGATAAGGAACTGCGTGGATTATCTTAGGCAGGAGTTGATGCTACTGAGGAATGTGTCGGTGGTGGTTGCGTTAGGCTCCATAGCATTCAACACGGTTATACGGCTTCTAAGGGAGATGGGCGTGGATTTCGGGAGACCCCTCCCAAAGTTTAGGCATGGGTTGGTCCTGGAGCCTGGGGGGAGCCTTGGGGACAGAAAACCTCCGATAATCATAGCATCATATCACCCGAGCAGACAGAACACTCAGACCGGTAAGCTCACCCAAGAGATGCTCGACCAAGTCTTCGAGAAGGCCTTAAGGTATGCGGGCGCCGTCAAGGTGGAGCGTGGATGATGCTCGGGGCACCTATATGGAGGGGGGATGGACGAGTAGGCAGAGCCATCTCCAAGGCCATGAGCCTGGGATTCGACTTCGTCGAGATAGACTTGGAGACGATTAGGCCCAGCGAGGTTAGTATTAAGGTAAAGGATGTGGCGCATGGATACCATGCTCCCTACACCATCTTCCTCTCCCATAGCTACCCTGAGATGGAGAAGGCTGCGGTCAAGACGCTCAACACCCTCCTAAGACATGCTAGGCGAACAGGCGCAGAATACCTAAACATACATCTCAACTTTCCCAGCTATCGGAGGCTTGATAGCCTAACCAATAGGATGTGGAGGGCTGCGTTAAGGAATCTTAGGGGGCTGGCGAGGGACGGTGGCGTAGAGATAACTGTGGAGAATACTCCGAGGCACGGCTGGGATGATGCCGGATTCTTCGAGGATGCTGTGAAGGTTAGGGGGGTCTCACTCTGCCTGGATGTAGGCCACGTGGTTTCAAGGATTCTGGAGGAGGAGGGATTGGACGAGGCCCTAAAGACCCTGAGGAGATGGTTTAGGAGATTTAAGGGGAGGATACATCTACTCCACTTACACAACGTGATGCTTAGGAAAGGCAAGGCGGTGGACCATGTCCCCGAGGGCCTCCTCGACCTATCCGAGGTAATAGACATGGCTGAGAGGAGCGGGTGCGAGAGGGTTTTACTCGAGGTATTCGTGGACAAGGATGGGAGGGGGCTGAGCCTCGAGGACGTGGCCAGGGTCGCTGAAAGGATTCTCAGGAGATAGGGTCAAAGGATAAGAGATGCCGGGGCTCCAGCTCCTTGGGGAACGGTGGTGGAGAAGCCGAGTAGAACCCACTACGCATCGGATATAACCCCCGAGAGGGATGGGGAGAGAGCCGAGCTGCTTGGATGGGTCCATGAGGTAAGGGACCTAGGCGGGATAAAGTTCATCCTGCTTAGGGATGTCTCGGGCATATGCCAGATAACCGTGAGGAAGAAGGAGCTTGGGGAGAGGGCCGCCGATGAGATAAAGGATCTCGGCTTCGAGGACGTGATATGGGTTAGGGGGGTTGTTAAGCGTCAGCCTAAGGCCAGGCTGGGAGTGGAGGTCGTGGGAGAGGAGATAAGGGTCCTGGCCAAGGCCGAGAGACCCCTACCCTACGACATAACAGGGAAGGTTCCGGCAAACATCGACACGAGGCTCGACCACAGGGTCCTAGACCTCAGGAAGCCTGAGAACAAGGCGATATTCCTGATAGCCTCCACGGCCCTCAAGGCCATAAGGGAGTTCCTGAGGGAGAGGGGGTTCATAGAGGTCAGGACGCCGAGGATAATAGCCACGGCCACGGAGGGCGGGGCAGCCCTATTCGAGGTAAACTACTTCGGGAGGAAGGCGTATCTCGCCCAGAGCCCCCAGCTCTACAAGGAGCAGCTGACCACGGTCTTCGAGAGGGTCTTCGAGATAGGCACCTTCTTCAGGGCCGAGGAGTCCCATACGAGGAGGCATGTAAGCGAGTTCACCTCAGTGGACATAGAGTCTGCCTTCATGGACTACAGGGACGTTATGGAGGTGCTGGAGAACCTGATAGCCCACGTGCATCGCAGAGTCCTAGAGGAGAGGGAGAGGGAACTCAATCTCATAGGAGTGGAGCTGGAGGTCCCGAAGACGCCTTTCCCCCGATATAGCTACGATGAGTTGGTGGAGGAGCTCAGAGGGATGGGTGAGGATATTGAGTGGGGCCAGGACTTCGGGACACCTCATCTCAGGAGGCTGGGCGAAGCCCATAAGGGCTACTACTTCATAACCGACTTCCCAACAGAGTCCAAGCCATTCTACATACAGCCGAGGAGGGATAAGCCCGAGGTCTCAGAGTCCTTCGACCTCATGTATGAGTGGCTCGAGCTGGCCTCAGGAGGGACGAGGATATCGGATAAGGCGCTGCTGGAGAGGAGGATTAGGGAGCAGGGCCTCAACCCCGAGTCCTTCAAGGAGCATCTCAAGGTGTTTGGGTATGGGATGCCCATGCACGCTGGATGGGGCCTGGGCTTCGACAGGCTCATGATGGTCTTGACCAATAGGTGGAACATAAGGGAGGTAATCCTGTATCCCCGTGATGTCTTCCGCCTGACACCCTAGATAACTGGGGCTAGTAGGACTGCGAAGAACAAGTTGATTAGGGCTAGGGGTATCAGGACCCTCCACCCAAGGTCCAGGAGCCTGTCCATGGTTATCCTCGGGTAGACGCCCCTGAACAACAGTATGAAGAAGAGGAGGCCCATGGTCTTCAGTATCATCCACATAGGCTCATAGATCTCCCTGGGCATGAAGGGTATCGGGGGACCCATCCAGCCTCCGAGGAATAGGACCGTGGTCAAGAGTGCCAGGCCGTTCAGCTTCAGGTATGATGCGAGCATCAGGAGTTCGAAGAATATGCTGGAGTATTCCGCCATCCACCCCGAGACTATCTCCTGCTCCGCCGTAGGTATATCGAAGGGGATGCGCTCGGACTCTGCGAGGACCGAGATGAAGAAGACTAGGAAGGAGAGGGGGAGGAGGAATATGAAGGGGACCCTGGCCTGGGCCTCGACTATCCTCTCCAAGTTGAAGGAGCCTGCTAGGACTACTACGGAGGCCAGGGCCAGGAACATGGGGACCTCGTATGCGAAGAGCTGGAAGGCGAGCCTGAGCAACCCTATGAAGGGATACTTGGTTCCCGAGACCCATGCTGCGAGGAGGAGTGGTATGGGTGAGAGGGCCACGACTGCGAAGATTAGCAGGAGGCCTATCTCTGATGGATAGATTACCCATCCCCCGCCGAATGGTATGAAGGGGTAGATTAGGAGGGGGAAGATGGAGGCGATTATGGGCATGAGTATGAAGCCCAGCCTGTTAGCCGTGCTCGGGATTATTATCTCCTTGCTGATTAGCTTGACCCCGTCGCCTATGACCTGGAGTATCCCTCCTATCTTGCCGACGTGGACGGGTCCGAGCCTGAGGGCCACCCTTGCCACAAGCTTTCTCTCGAACCAGAGGGAGAACACGGAGAGGGCCGTGATGAAGGTTATGCCTGGGAAGAAGAGGACCATCACCATCTCCTTGCTCACAAGCGCCTTGAGAATCTGCTCCAACACCATTCTATCCACCACCCCTCCAGAGGCTCTGGGGAAGCCTCCTAAGACTCCAGCCCAGGAAAACAGCCCCCACACTCAAGGCACCAAGGAATACCAAGACCCTGTCCATCAGCTCGGGGCTGCGGGAGACCGCCAGGGCTGAGAGGAAGGCCACTAGGCCCACGACTGCATAGGCTAAGTAGATTATGGCGTAGGGGAAGTATTCGACTGGGAAGGCGGACCTGAACCATCGGATAGGCCTCTGCCCGCTCTCAAACCCTATTCTCTGGAACCTGCTGTTCCTCCGCCTCGGGGCCAAGAAGACGTTCAGTATCAGCATTAGCTCGGGCATGAAGACGGCGAATATCACGTAGAGGGTTAGGGCGAGCTCTTTGCCCAAGTCCCGGGACCTCCCGTAAGCCTCTAGGGGATGACGTATACCCCCCTCTTAAATATTCTCTAGGTAATCCTCATCCTCCTGAGCTTGAAGCTCAGGCCCATGGCTATTATATTGGCACGCATAAGGGTGTAGGATGCCTGATGGTTTAGGTCCCCCATCTCGTAGTCATCCAGCCTGCCGTTCTTGGACTTAACAAGCTGATACATGGATTTGAGGTTGTTGTAGAGGTCTTGGACGCCTGACATCAAGCCCGCATACTCCTTGTTGTTCCAGATGTATTCGCCTATCTTGTATGCTCTCTCAAGGTATCCTGTGTCCTCGGTGTCTAGGAAGAGCCTGAGGTCGTTTACCACCATGCGTGCCAGGGTGAAGGCCTCCATCAACCTCCTACGGTTCTCCTGAACCATCATTTGTATCGCCTCAGGACAAGAACCGCTTTCTCGGCCCAGGTCGACTCGGGTGGATGGGTGTTGAACTTGGGTTTGGCGAGCATCTCAGGGTCGTAGAATAGCTCCTCCCTCTCAAGGGCCGCCAGCTCATAGTCGCCTCCCATCTCGAGTGCATAGAAGGGGCAGGCGTCCACGCAGAATCCGCAGAAGACGCATCTACCGTAGTCTATGGCGGGGAAGACGCTCCTCTTGTTCTGCTTGTATCCCAGGTCCCTCTGCTTTATCACGAGCTTGGCCTCCACGCCATTCTTCTTGATGATGTAGCTCCTAACCTCACCCCTCGGCTTCTCCTCGGGCATGGTTATCTCCCATCCCTCGGCCTCAAGCTCCTTGAAGACATCCATGAAGAGGTTCTCGTAGACTACTTGGGCGGCCATCTCCCATATGGGGGTGTCGTTGAGCCTCAGCCTGAACCCTCCCTCAGCCTCCTCCAACCCGCCCATAACGCCTCCAAGCGGATGCAGGAGCCTCGAGACAAGCCTGGCCTCATCACCGCCTTCCTCAAGACCTGACTTAAACCCTGAGTCGAACTCGAGGAAGATGTCGAAGGAGTATAGCATGACTATGGCCTCGGCTATCTCCTGGCACGCCCTCTCACAAGCCGCACAGCCAGTGCATTTATCGAGGTAGAGTATGTGTCTCCCCTTATATCCCGGGTAGGCGACGCCTGCCTTGGGGTCATACCTGAAGTTTTCCTCCGGGATGTTCTCAACCTTTGTGAATGGATACTTGATTGTTACAGGCTTCATCAAGGCGTGCTTTATCCCCGAGACAACGGGTTTGACGACCCTTTCAACCAGCCCCATGCCTCTCTATGTGCCAGCCACCCCGAATTTAACCCTTATCATACTATCCCAGACCCTCCATCCTACACTTTAGAGAACCTGTTTCCAACATGGTTAGGTATATTTCATCGCTTCCCTCAGATTGGAGCCTCAGAGTCTTTCCAAGCATCCCCAGGATTTCCTCCAAAGCTTCCCCAAGGTCCATCCGCTTTTTCAGCAGTGTTGTCACCATGATGGCTTCCGTCTTATCGGCTATCTCTCTTAGTGCGTCGAGCCTTAGTAGGTGGATTACCGTTATTATAGTGGAGATGTGGAATGTCTTTGGTCTGAAGGGGGGCTTATGGGCGTCCGCAACCACTATATCCGACATGGGGTCAATGTATTTCTTCCCGTATCTCAGCCGCTCCTCATCTATGTCCATGCCTACGTAAAGGCCCCTGAATCCAATCTTTCTGAGAAACCTGAGTAGTAAGAGTATGCCGCAGCCCACATCCAAGACTCTCCACCCATTTTTCACCCCAATCCTCCTGAATATCTCCACGTATTTCTCCTCCTGCTCACGTCCATATAGTTCCTCGTAACCCTCTGCCGGGACATCGTAGAGCTGGGAAGACCCTCGGCCTCCCCTCACCCCAACATTTATTCACTAGGAGCCCATTCATTAACTTTAGAGTTATGGTTGATTACTTGGAGCTTGGCAGGAGTGGTGCCAGGGTCTCGGCTATAGGTGTCGGGACGTGGCAGTGGGGGTCTAGGTCATGGGGCTATGGACGTGAGTATGGTAGGGAGGATTTGAGGGAGGCGTTCGAGAAGGCCTTGGAGCTGGGTGTGAATTTCTTTGATACTGCCGAGATTTATGGTGGGGGATGGTCTGAGAGGCTGCTCGGAGAGTTCATGAAGGAGAGGAGGGAGGAGGTTGTGGTGGCGACCAAGCTCTGGCCCAGCAGGATAACCAGGGGGATGATGTGGAAGGCTCTCAACAGGAGCCTCGAAAGACTCGGGACAAGCTACGTGGACCTATATCAGCTTCACTGGCCTAACCCACTGGTCCCTGTCTCCAAGTATATGCGGGTTATGGAGGAGATGTGGATGGAGGGGAAGATTAGGGCTATTGGGGTGAGCAACCTGAGCCTGAGGCAGCTTGAGGAGGCGAGGGCAGCCCTATCGCACACGGACGTGGCCTCGAACCAAGTCAAGTTCAACATGCTTGAGAGGGATGTGGAGAGGGAGCTACTACCCTACTGCCAGAAGGAGAAGATAACCCTCATAGCATATAGCCCCCTGGCCCAAGGACTCCTAACAGGCAAGTATGGCCCAGGCAGGAGGCCCAGAGACATGGTCCGGAGGATTAACAGGCTCTTCACTCCAGAGTATCTCAGAAGTGTCAAGCCTCTACTCATGGTCTTGGGCGAGATAGCTGAGAGGAGGGGGAAGACGATGGCCCAGGTGGCTTTAAACTGGCTGATTAGTAAGCCGTGGGTCGCCGCAATACCTGGGGCGAAACGTGGGAGGCATGTGGAGGGGGCTGCCGGCGCAATGGGTTGGAGGCTTGATGGAGAGGAGCTTGGGAAGATAGATGAGGCGTTGAGGCTCGTTAAACCCAACAAAGCAAAGGTTCTGCTCCAATCCATAGCACTTCTCCTCAAACCCTAAATACCTGGATAAGGAGGTATCTATCGCCGGCTATGAGGAGTTTGCCGAGTGCCGACCCCGATGACGTCAACAGGGCCCTCTCCGAGCCGGCTACTCCGACCTGAGGGCCTGAACCGGGTCCATTCTCGCAGCTTTAATTGCTGGGTATAGTCCGGAGAGTAGTCCGACTACTACTGCGAATAGGAAGCTTGTTATGAGGAGGTCGGGGGTTATCAGGGGGCGATAGGTTATCTCTCTCGGGACCATGCCCTGGAAGATTCCGCCCATGCTCGTGGATAACGCTATTCCCAGGAGTATTCCGGCCACACCTCCTATCACGCCTATCAGGGTAGCCTCAGTCAGGAATATTAGGGCTATGTGGCGTTGGCTGAAGCCGAGAGCCCTTAGGACACCTATCTCACGGGTCCTCTCCATAACCGACATGACCATGGTGTTGATTATCCCTATACCCGCCACCAAGAGGGAAATGCTCGCAACTATTACCAGGAAGACCTGGAAGTTATCCATTATGGACCTAACATGCTTAACTATCGTTAAGGGGCTGATTATATCCACATCGCTTCCATATATGTCCTCTATGGTCTCCATCAACGGCTCAACCTTGTCGGGAGACTCCGCAACCACCACCAGAGCAGGATAATTCGGAGTCTTGAACAGGTTCTTGGCAGCCTCCACGCTGAGGAGTATGCTGTTATCAACGTCGAGGAAGGGGGTTGAGCCGAACTCCTGGTAGATGGCTCCAACCATGTATGAACGCCTCTCCAAGATTCCTCCGCTGTTAAGCTCTATTGTTATGGAGCTGTATAGGTTCACCTTCTTGTTAGGCTCGTCGGGTGGGTGGGCAACCTTGTATCCCAGCCCTATGACGGCGACATCGTTTGGCAGAAGGTCCCGCCCCTCCAGGAGCTCTATGTCTGGGAGGACAAGCCTGATTATCCTTGGGTCCAGAGCTATTAGGGAGACCTGCCGCTCTATTGAGCCTGCCCTGAAGAATATGGACTCGAAGTAGAATGGGGAGACGACCTTGACTCCGGGGAGCTTGGACAGCCTGGCGACATCGGCGTCGGTCAGCTTCACCGAACCCTCAACCGCAGGTGTTATGAATATGTTGTTTACCCCCAGCTTTGAGAGGCTCTCGGTTATCGTTATGTTGAGCCCTTGGCTATTGGACATCAGGGATATTATCAGGACCACTCCTATCATTATTCCAAGTATGGTTAAGGCGCTTCTAATCCTCCTATCCTTCAACCCTCCCAAGGCATACCATATCAGGTCAAGAACCCTCACCCTTCCTCAACCTCCTAGCGATTAACAGGGCCACGATTATCGCCGCCAGAACTATTATGATTAATGTCGGCTGGCTGATTATGGGGGGTTGCTGGGATTCGGGTGACTCTTCCGCCTGCTGGGGGACCGTGGCCTTGGCCTCGAGTATCGTCTCCCCGGGTTCCCTGAGGGAGTTCATGTAGGTTACTATTAGCTCTGTGTTTATCGTTGAGCCTGGTGTGAGGGTTCTGGGTAGGGGGAGGCTGAATAGGACGGGGGCGTTGGGGTCCAGGTCTCCTAGGTATGTCTGGGCCTCCGAGTCCCTTAGCTTTATCCTTGTGAATAACGCTGTCTCGGTTCCCTCGTTAAGTATTCTCCCCACGAGGAAGTAGTCTTCGCCTAGCTTCTCCACAGATAGCTCTTGGAGAGTTAGGGAGATAATGCCCCTAACATACATCCCAAGTGTATGCGTCTCCTCCCTAACCAGCCCCGAGGAATCCTCAAAGCTCGCATCAACAATCAGGTTGAATGGCTCGCCTATCGTTGGCCCCCGTGAGGTCTCGGATGGAACATATATCTTGACCCTAAGCACCGTCTCCTCACCATCCGAGATTGACGCTACATGCCAGGTTGTAGGCCCCAGAAGTGTTACCCACTCGACTCCAGGAGAGATTGTCAGGGTTATGTCCCTGAGAGGCTCACCCGCCAGGTTCTTCACCCTTATCTCGATGTCTTCCACAACCCCACCCCTAACATACTCAACCGTATAGATACTGAGCTTATTGGCCCTACTCTCCTCCGAGATTGTTACCGTCAGGCTTCGCTCAATCTCATGTCTACCCTCATCATCGACATAAGTTATCCTTAAAGGTATAACGTATGCTCCTCCCGCTGCGAATGAGTTAGCGAATACAAGTATCTCGATAACCCTCTCCTCTCCCGGGCTCAGGGACCCGAGATTCACCGCCGTAGGTCCATTGACCAGCGTTATTGGCGGCTGGACTCCCGCAGGCATCGAGATTACGACTTGGAGGGAGTTGGCTTCGATTGAGCCACGATTAATTACGTGGAGTTTTAGGGAGTTTAGTGTGGAGGGCTTGAGTATGGGTTCCTCCAGGAATGCATCTATGAGTATCTTCTTTCCAGGCAGCGGGGCGACCTTAACCGCTAGGACCGTCTCCCAGCTCCTCGGCATACCATATACATCCAAGTAATCTACGGAGACCCGGACCCTAGCCAACTTATCTGCCAGAGACCTATCTGCAAGGAGGACAACAGGTATCTCGAAGACTCCACCCTGCTCCAAGTCGCCGACATAATGTAATTCCTTCCCCTCAATTACCGCTAGTGCATCTGTTACTTCCTCCACTCTAACTTTAACCGATGAGGCGGGGGCAGTGCCCAGGTTCATAAGTTTAATCGTTGTCTCCGTGATTTCTCCAGGCTTTATCTCGTTGGGCTGTATGTCGGCTGCCAGATTTATCCTACCTGTTACCCTGAATCTTATGTAGAGGGTTGTCTGCTTTATGGTTTCCTCGTCCCAGAAGACGTATCGGAGGAAAACCTTGGCCTGATACTCCCCGATGCCCACATCCTCCCCTATGTCTACAAGAAACTTTAGGAAGAAATACTGCCCGCCCTCCACAGACTTCACAGAATAGGTCTGAGTTTTCTGGGACCCTGTCAGGGAATCCCTGAACCCGTCGGGGAGGATTAGGTAGCCTTCAACATACCTGAAACTTATGTTCCATGAATTAATTAGTCTGACAACTAGTTGGACTCCCTTGCTCCCAGGCTCGACCTCTATACGGGTGTTCTCATCACCGAACCACGCATCAGAGAATAGAACCTCCGGGGGCTTCGAGTGCATGATGCCTATCTGCGGCAGAATAAGCAGAACAATGATTAAGGTGACCAGAGTCTTAGTTCTCTTCATACACGACACCATCCCTAATCTTGATTATTCTCTGGGCAGCATTTCCCACATCAGGGTTATGGGTTACCACCACCAGCGTCACACCCAGCTCCTTGTTCAGCCTGGTTAATAGTTCTACAATCTCTGATGCTGAGTGTGAGTCTAGGTTTCCTGTCGGCTCATCTGCTAGGAGTATCTTCGGCCTGGTCACTATGGCTCGTGCTATGGCCACTCTCTGCTGCTCCCCTCCACTCATCTCGTTCGGCCTATGATTCATTCTATGCGCTAAGCCCACCTGTCTCAACGCTTCCTCAGCCCTTTTTCTCCTCTCGCTTTGGGGTATATCTTGGAGTGTGAGGGGGAGGATTACGTTCTGGATTGCTGTTAGCCGGGGTATAAGGTTGAAGGTTTGGAAGACGAATCCTATAAGCTTGTTCCTAAGCCTGCTAAGCTCGGCATCACTAAGCTTGGACGGGTCCCTGCCTTCTATAAGCACCCGACCCTTGGTAGGATGGTCGAGGGCACCTGCTAGATGGAGGAACGTGGATTTACCGCTGCCGCTGGGACCCATTATGGCTACATGCTCGCCCCTCCTTATGCTTAGAGATAATCCTCTAAGTGCGGGAACCTCGACCTTCCCCATCCGATAAATCTTCCACACGTTCTCAAACCTTATCGCATCATCCATCCTCTACCCCACCGAGCCCTAATCTCCCGACCCAATAATATAATGATTTCTGTAAAGCAAACTTTATCATGAAACGGTAACGCATAGGAATTGTGGAATGAACGAGAAAATAGCCCTAGAGGGATATGTTGCATGCATTGAGCCTAGGGTGTATAGGGGGCTCTTGGAATATAGGCTTAGGATTGTTAGGCCTAGCGGGAAGGGGGAGGTAGTGTATCTCAGGGAGCCTCCCGAATGGCTTAAGCCTGGGATACGGGTGAGGGTTAGGGCGATAATGAGTAGGCAGACAAAGGAGCATAGATACATAGTGGAAGAGATAGCGGTTGTGGAGAATAAGGCAGACGTTGTTGAGATGAATGTTGAGGATATACAGCGTGGAGTCATGACCGTTATCTCAGGTAAGAAGGAGGGAAGACTCTACAGCATAACGATAAGCAACGAGTTATCCAGCCGCCTCCCCCAGCAACCACCCACAACAATCTACCTAGTCATGATAAACACGAGAGTCGGATGGATACTCGCAGAAAAAGAATACAGAATCTTGGCCAGAACATTAGAACTACTCGAAGCAATGAGAGAATACTACTCTGAGGAAAACCTATTTTCAGCACAGAAATAATCCTAAAATATGTCTCAATCACTCAACGAGACGTTATGACGATAACATATGTGCCTGCTCCAGATCTTGATGAGCGTGTGAGGAAGATAGTTGAGGCATTGGGTTTGACGCATATTGATGCTGATAGGGTTAAGTGTGTGAGAAGCTATGGAGCTAATGCGCCGAGGACTATTGCCCGAATTCACGGTGTCTCAAAAGCGTTTCTCAGGGGTGTTGGGATGAAGCCCCACTACGTGATAGAGTTCATCTCGGAGCAGTTTGACAGTCTGCCGGAAGATGAGAAGGACGAGGTAATCATTCACGAACTTCTCCACATACCCAAGACTTTCAGCGGAAGCCTCCTAGACCATGGTAGAATTGATTTTGATGGAGAGGCAAAGGTTCTTCATAGAATTCTTAAGCAGAAGATGAGTAAGGTTAGGGATTGTAGAGAAGTCTCTCAAAGTTCCTCGAGACGATGCGGGAAACCTCGTCGTAGGAAACGTCCTTAACACTCGCAATCTCCTTCACCAAGTCATTTATCATCAGCGGGTTAAGCCTCAGCCCCTTATAATTGTAGGGGCCGTCGCTCTCTGTTAATATAACCTCTAGGTCTGCCTTCTCTAGTATGGCTCTATGTTTTGGCTGAATCTTGACGGATGGGTTGATTGATATGTAGTAGCCTGCACCCTCTATATCCTTCAGGAGGTCCTGGGGCCCAGTATACCAGTGGAATAATGCACGCTTTATCGAGTATTTTTGGAGTATGTGGAATGCTTCTCTCCATGCGTCGAGGGCATGTATGTTTAGGGGTAGGTTGAGTTCGGCTGCCAGGGAGCAGAACCTCTCGAACAACTCTACCTGTTTCTCCCACTTCTTCCCCAAGCGTTTATCCAGCCCAACCTCCCCTATCCCGGCCACCTCACCCTCTCTAATCAGCGTCTCCACGGCCTTGAACTCCTCCTCTGAGTAATCCTCGATATTCCATGGATGAATCCCAACGAAGGGCTTGACCCAACCATACTTCTTGGATAAACTAATGTTCCGCATGCTGCTCTCCAAGTCTTCTCCCACGGAGGCTATGACGAGACCCTTGAATTCCTTCAGTTCTTTGTCCGTGAACCCGTATAGGTGGCAGTGTGCATCCACGAGCATCAACCATAAATTGATGTGTCCTTAGAATTAAACCTGGCTGTGGGGATGCGGAGTTTTGGCGAGGTATCTGGTTCTCGGGGGAGGTATAGCAGGCTTATCAGCGGCTTTAAGGCTAGGTATGGCCGGCGAGGACGTGATACTAGTGGATAGGATGGACAGGGGTGGAGGCGCTACATCCCGTTCAGCGGGAGTGATAACTGTCCAGCTTGAGAGCGAGGAGGAGATTAGGATTGCGGCAAAGTCCATAGAGATTCTTGAGGAGCTTCTAGGAGACGGCGGCCGTGAGTCCACGGGTCTGGTAAGCCGGGGATTTCTCTCCATAGAGGATGAGGAAGACTCTGAGGAGACTAGAGAGCTATTGAGGAGGGCTGGAGTAAGATTCGAGCAGCTCAACCACGTAGAGGCTTCAAGAAGATGGCCGAGCCTTAGATTCCAGGAGGGAGAGGTAGTAACGCATACGTGGATTGACATGGGCGTGGAGCCCGGAACTTTACTCGAATTTCTTAGGGAGAGAGCTGTCGAGGTGGGTGTGGATGTAAGACGCTATGAAGTGCTGTATCTGGGCCTGGAGAAGAATCACGTGGAGTTTGTTAAGACGAGCGGCGGGGAGCTGAGAGCCGACGTGATATTCCTCTGCATGGGTCCATGGAATCAGCGCATTCTCTCCAAGGCCGGTGTAAGGATTCCTGTATGGGTGATTAAATGCCCTGCGCATAGGTTTAGGGTGAGCGTGGATGCCCCAGCTTTCGCAGACGAGGTTCATCAGAGTTATTGGAGACCCGGGTTTGATAGGACCCTGGTCGGAGGCGGATATCATGCGGAGCCTTGCGGCAACCCGGATGAATGCCTGGGTAGGCCTAACCCCGAGTTTGGCAAGGATGCTGAGAGGCTTCTCAGGCTGAGGGTTAAGGGTGAGGTGGAGCTGGTAGATGAGTGGGCTGGCCCCTGCAGCATCCCACCCGACTTCGAGCCTATAGTTGGGAGGCTTGAGGGATTCGAGAACCTCTACATAATAGATGGGCTGAGAGGATACGGTCTCATGAAGGGCGTCGCCCTGGCCCAATCCCTGGCAGAGGAGGTCATGGGCCTAAATCCCTCGATAAACCTTGAACCCTACAGTCCATCTAGGTTCGCAGCACTCGACCTAAAGGCTTAAAATATCTCATCCAACACTCTAGTGCCATGAAGGTCTTTAGAAGAACTATTAGGGTAAAGACCTCCAAGCCCGTCGAGTTGATTAATGTTACTGGGGAGGTTGAGGAGGTTGTGAGGGAGAGCGGGGTGAGGAATGGCGGCGTGATAGTGTTCTCGCATCATACAACCATGGGCATCTACATCAACGAGGACGAGGAGCGCCTAAAGAGGGATATCATAGACTTCCTCGAGAAACTGGCCCCCAAGGGCGCTGGATACAGGCATGATGAGATAGATAATAACGCTCACAGTCACCTGAGGTCTATCCTACTGAACCCCTCTGTCTGGATACCGGTATCCGATGGACGATTAATGACGGGGACGTGGCAGAGCATATTCCTAGCCGAGTTCGACGGGCCTAGGAGTAGAAGCTACACGGTTCAGGTGATGGGGGAGTAGGCTAGCGGTCTGCCTCGACAGGCCAGTAGTTAAGGCTCCAGTAGACTGGGGGTAGGTCGGCCACCCTTATCCCCCTGGCCAGGTGCTTGAGGACTGGGAGCAGCCTGAAGCTCGGCGGGCTTATCTTCACCCTGTATGGCCTAGGCCCTCCATCCGAGACGATGTAGTAGAGCATCTCGCCCCTGGCAGCCTCGGCCCTCGCCACCGCCTCTCCCGGCGGAACCTTCAGAACTATTGGATGCTGCTTATTCTTTACCGGGCCTTCGGGCATCTGCTCCACCGCCTGCCGGATTATGTTTAGGCTTTGGCGTATCTCCTCGAACCCTACCATGGCTCTTGCGTAGCAGTCTCCCTCAGTTCTCACAGGTATCTCGAACTTCAGGTATGGGTATGCGTCGTAGGGGTCATCTATCCTTGTGTCGGCTTTTATCCCCGAGGCACGGAGGGTTGTCCCAACAGCCCCAAGTCTTACCGCATCCTCCTTTCTAAGAACCCCGATGCCCCTCGTTCTCTCGATGAATATCTCGCTGTCGAAGAACATATCCCAATACTGTTGGAGCCTAGCCTCCATGAAGTCGCATACAGCCTTAACATATTTCCCGAAATCCTCGCTCAGCTCTCCCTCATCCGGCTCCCTGCCCATCATGGCCTTGTAGTAGTGCTTGAACTCCCTTACAAGCCCCCTTGGAACCTTCTTAGGCGCATCATTCCTAACACCTCCAGGAACTATGTAAGCATGTGTTATCCTCGCCCCGCTTATGAGTTGGGCCAGGTCCACGAGGTATTCCCTGTCGCTGAAGCACCAGAGGAACATGGTCGTGTGGCCTAGGAAGACGCCGTAGAGCCCGAACCAGTATAGGTGGCTACCAATCCTGTCGAGCTCCGCTATGATTGTTCTCAGATACTTGGCCCTCTCTGGAGGCTCGACCCCCATGAGCTTCTCCACGGCTAGGCAGTATGGAAGGGTTATTCCAGTGGAGTCTAGTATGACTGGGCGCTCGAGGTGGGGTATGTTGGTTATCCACCCCTTATACTCGGCCATCTTCTCCTCGCCTCTGTGGACGAAGCCCGGGTCAGGCTCTACATCCACTATCGTGTCCCCTCGGAGGGTCACTATCATCCTGAAGTGCCCTGTCCCGGGGTGCTGGGGCCCGTAACTGAACCTCAGCTCGGGTCCGCCCACATCATATACATCTATCTTCCGGGTCTCCTCAACGACCATTCCCTTAGTCCCTCCCTGGAACCTTGTAGTCCTTCCTGAGGGGTGGGATGTCCATCCAGTATTCGGGTAGGAGGAGTCTCCTGAGGTCTGGGTGGCCCTGGAACTTTACTCCAAGCATCTCATACACCTCTCTCTCATGGTATTCCACGCTGGGCCAGACCTTGTAGAGTGAGGGGGATTGGGGGTTGTCCCTATCGACCTTGACGGAGAGGTTGAGGACGCTGTCCCTAAGCTCTTCCACAGTGTAGGAGCCGAGCTGATAGGAGACCTCTATCAGGTTCCCCCCACCCTTCCTCAACTTAACCAAGTCTATGCCCGTAACCGCTTTAACGTGGTCGAAGCCCAGGTCTCTTAGATGCTCGGCGACCTCAACCAGTTTCCCCGCCTCGACGACGAGCTTCGCTATCTTACCCTCCTCCATTACAGCCGACACCGAGTCCCCGAACCTCTTCGAGACGTTGTCCAGAACCTCCTTAAGCTTCTCCCACGTCATCCCTACTCCAACCTCGACTTGAGAATCTTGTCCCTCAGGAGGAGTATGCCCTGGAAGAGGGTCTCGGGCCTTGGGGGACACCCGGGGATATAGACGTCCACGGGGATTATGTCGTTGAGTCCTTGGAGGACGTTGTAGGAGTCCTTTGCGTAGAGTCCGCCCGAGATTGCGCATGCTCCCATGGCCACAACCCACTTGGGCCTCGGCATCTGGTCGTAGATTAGCCTGATTCTCTGGACCATCTTACCGCTCACAGTCCCCTCGATTAGGAGGACATCCGACTGCCTCATGGTGGCCGTGGCAGGAATCCATCCAAACCTCTCGGGGTCGTATCTACTACTCGAGAAGGCTGCGAACTCCACCGAGCAGCACGCCGTGGTTAGGTGGACTGGCCAGAGGGACGCCAGCCTGCTCCAGTTCACGAAGTATCTTATGAGGGTGTTGTCCTTGATTTTCTGGATGATGTAGTGCGTCTCCCCGTCCTTCTCCACCCTGACAGCCCTACCCAACCCATACTCCTCGATGGCCCTCTCACGCTCCTCCTCCGGAACAACCCTCTCGACAACCGACTCAAGAATGGTCTTGGAGGATGCGAGGGTGTAGCCGAATATACCGGTCTTCCTCGGCAACCTCGAGATAAGCGGGAAGGGGGTGACCGGCATACCTTCCTCTGCCTACTCTTCCCCCAAATTTAAGTTATATTCCTCTCCACTCATGGTTTAGTAGCTTAGGGGGAGGCGTCTTATCGAGGGCTTGTAGAGCAGGGTCAGTATGAGGCCTGTGAGGAAGCCTCCCACGTGGGCTGCGAAGGCCACCTCCGAGAACGGTGTGAGGAATGCTAGGAATATCTGGGCGAGGATTATGAAGGTTATGACGAGTATGGCTGGGGCTGGGAGCATGAGCGGGAAGACCACAAGGGTTCTCCTGGGGAAGAGGAGGGCGTAGGCCGCCATTACCCCGAATATTGCTCCAGATGAGCCTATGGCAGGCGTCGCCAGCAGGGTCGGGTAGGGAAAGAACATCAAGATGAAGTATGAATGCACTATGTCAGCCATTATGCCGCTCAGGAAGTAGAGTAGCAGGAACCTGGGCTTCCCCAACACCATCTCTATCTCGGGGCCGAAGATGAATAGGGCGAACATGTTGAGGAGAAGATGCTCAAGGCCGGCGTGAAGGAACATGGAGGTAATGAGTCTCCAAGGCTCGACCCATGCGATAACGTATAGTGGTATGGCCCCGAAGCTGAAGATTAGGCGCCTGAACTCCACGGGGGAGGATGCCTGAAGACTCGACGTAAGTATGAAGATTACCACGTTTAACGCTATGAGCGTCCACGTTGCGTTCGAGTTGTTGCTGCGTGCTATGTATGCCATGGCCCTGTTCTCTCCTACTTGGGGGATTTGACTGTTTTTAGGTCTTGCCTATGAAGGCTAGCGGGGTGGGTGGCTTCATTATCTCCCTGAGGAGGATTGTTGCGTAGCTTCCCGGGGGCAGCGTCATCTCCAGCTCCACGGTGTCGTCGGACACCCGTATCGGCCGGCAGCTCCATCGAGGTATCGTTAGCGGTCTCAGGTCTCCCCGGGTCGAGGTCTCCGGCAGGTGCCTAACGTTGAACATCTTTCTATCTACGCCCACCTCCTCCATGGCCTTTCTCAGGGCCTCACCCTTCCGGTTATTCGGGATTCTGGAGGCGTAGCCGGGGACAGGCAGGACTATGGTCATCCTCCCCTCCCTAATGAGCCTCTCCACCTGCCTCAGATTCCCCTCCCTGACCCTCAGAACCCGCTCCTTCTCAACCCGTCCACCCATCCCTACAGGGGCCGCTAGGTCTCCTACCTCGGGGCTACTTAATTGGGGGTCTTCCCGGAGTAGTCTTGAGAGGGTCTTGTTGAAGATGAGGGAGGAGACGGACTCGACTAGGAGGCGTCTGAGCCTCAGGGGTAGGCTTCTCAAGGCGCCGAGGTAATCGCCTTCATGCTCCACCAAGTATCTCAGGACCCGTCTCTCGTATCTCAGGGTCCGTGGGTAATACTCTAAGGCCGAGGCCAGGTCCCACTCCCTCATGAGGCGCTCCCTGGCAGACCTATTCTTCTCATCCTCCAGGGGAGAGTAGTCGGCTAGGAAGGCTGAGACCGCCTCCTCCAACCTGCCCTCCAGAATCAGTCTCCCGACTATCGGTGTTATGGGCCTCGTTATCCCGAATCGTTGATGCCCATAGAAGTTTGGGACACCTCTCTCCGCCAACTGGCGCAGGGTCTCCTCTACCGCCCCCAAGTCCGCCCTCGCCTGCCTAATGATTATCCTGAACTTGTTGTGGAGCAGCCTCCTAGAGGTGAGCCGCCTATCTATGTATCCTACTGCACGTATCCTTATCGAGTCTGAGATTTCATGGGTTCTTCCAGGCTTCAGGGCTGTCTGGGGCAGGGAGATGAACTGCCAGCTCACGCTCATCTTGTCCTTTATCCCGCATATACCCACCATGCCGGGCTTCACCCTAAGCTCCTTCGCCACCACCGAGGCAGCCCTTATACTGTCTATCCCACGCTTCTCCATGACTGCGAGGACTAGGTTTCCGGAGGAGTCCAGGAACACGCCTTCCTCAAAGCATCTCCTGGCATCCAGCCCATTGTCTAGGACCTCCCATGCCTGGAAGTCCTCGGGCTCAAGCTTCACCACACCCCCTATGCCTGGAGAGCTGGACGAGTAGCCCGCAATCCCTATGAACCCCTCTACATCCTCGGCCCTCAGCCCCCTCAGCCTGGGAACATACCCATCCACACCCGACACCTCAGAGCAGCCTAAGGTCTCCCGTAACCTTGTCCACGAGCTCCGAGGGCCCTGGCCCCACCCCAAGGGCTGTGGTCGTCCCCGGGGGTAGCTCTGTCAGGCCGGCGTCCTCTATCAGGGCTGCGGGTAGCCCTATCTCCCTTGCCTTGGCCCAGAGCCTCCTAAGCTCCTCCTCTCCGCCTGCCCGCAGCACCACCTTCTTCTGGCCCTCGGAGAGCCACTCCCTAACCCATTCTGGACGCATCCTCCTGCACTCCTCCAAGGCCGTTACCGATGCGTGGGCCACCTGGGCCGCCAGCTTCCCCACGCTCATCCCGAGGTCCGTTCTCACGACTATGGTCTGCTTATACCTGAATCCCGGCAACCCAAACCCCGATAGATAATTGGGAGAATAAGGAGATTAAGGTTCAATAAGGTGTCCCACGAACTCCTCGGTGATGAGGAGCCTGCTTCTTCACGTTTATTCGCCGCTCCATGACGAGGGCTTGGTCGAAGAGACCGTAAAGTGGATTGAGGCCAGAATTGGGTGGATGTTCGATGACGTTGAGAGGGCCTCAGCTCCTGAGAAGGCGTCGGAGAAGGCCTCGGGCGACTACGGGTTCATAGCTATCTCGCATATCACGGGTGGGAGCGAGCAGATGGCCCTTAGAGCCGCAGCCCTCGGGAGACCAACCGCACTCATAGCACACAGTAAGATGAACAGCCTCCCAGCTGCCTTAGAGACCATCTCGGCCCTCAAATCACGTGGAATCCCCTCATGGGTTATACCGTTGTGGAGGGAGGGTGCTGAGAGAAGGCTGGAGAACGTTATGAGGGCCGCCGAGGCCGCCTGGAGGCTTAAGGGCCACAGGATAATGGTCTTGGGAGACCCTAGCCCATGGCTGATTTACAGCCTCCCTGACACGAGGGTTCTCTCCAGACTCGGGGTCGAGATAGTCAAGGTAAGCCTCAAGGAGTTGATGAGGGAGCTGAGGCCGGGTAAGGAGGACGAGGATGAGGCCAGGCGGCTTGTAGCAAGGTCGGAGTCCGCTCACGTCGGGGTGGAAGATGTTGCGAAGGCCCTCACACTATACGGGAAGATTAAAAGGATGATGTGGGAGAACGGGGCCGACTCGGTCACGATTAGGTGCTTTGACCTGATTAAGGATGCGGGGACCACGGCATGCCTCGCCGTCTCGATGCTTAATGATGATGGGCTGGTAGCTGGATGCGAGTCCGATATACCCTCAACCCTCTCCATGGTCATAGCCCACACGCTGAGCCGTGGCCCCGTCTTCATGGCAAACCCTGCGTTGGTGGAGGGGGACAGGATTCTTCTCGCCCACTGCACTGTGGCCATGGGCCTGTCTAGGAGTTATCGGTTGATGACCCACTTTGAGTCTGGGCTGGGGGTTGGGGTGGCGGGAGTCTTGGCCGAGGGCGTGGAGGCAACCTTGATGAGGATTAGTGCGGAGGCGGATGTGCTGAGGGCCGGCGTGGGCGAGATAGTCTCTGGGAAGCCGAGCCGTGAAGGATACTGTAGGACCCAGGTGGAGCTTAGGATACCTGGTGCTGAGAAGATTCTAAGGGAGCCTATGGGGAACCACTATGTCATGACATTGGGGGACATTATGGATGGGTTGGAGGCCTTCACGGAGATTACGGGGATGAGGTTTGATAGGATAGGTTAGCCTGGGTAATCTTTTCCGACGGCATCCCTTAGCCTCTCAACACCCCTAATCTTCTTGATGAACTCGGCCACGGACCTCGGGACGAGGCTCTCCCATTCACCACCCTCTATCATCCTCTGCCTAATCACCTTCCCCATCTCCTCCCTCCTCCTGAACAATATTATGGGCTTAACCTCGTATCCAGCCTCCTCGAAAAGCCTCCTCACCAACGGGTTATTAGTGTAGACTCTCTGGAACGTTGGTGAGAATGAGACGACCTTGGACACCCATAGGCTATGCTCCCCCACATCCGGGACGGCGACCACTATGACCCTCTCCATCGGGATGCCTGACTCACGTATGGCCATGAGCAGCATCTCTATCCTCTCACCAGCGGTGAAGGGATTCTCGAGGGTATGGCTGTATTGGGCGCTCCCAATAGCTATCACCACCTCCTCACACTCACTAAGTATCTGTTTTATTGCGTGTAGGTGTCCTAGATGGGGGGGCTGGAACCTCCCTACGAATAGTCCCCTCCTCACCTTCTTCACCGAGCCCTTGGACTCCATCCCTCAACCTCTCCTAAGCCCGATACCCCTTATCCTTACGGTGGCTGGGCCACCCTCCTCACCTATAACCTCTGCCTGACACCCTGCTATCTGGCGGCAGAGCTCTATGCTTGTGGTTGTGTGGGATGTCAGCTCCGAGACCCTATACTCAGAGACGCCGTCGGCTAGGCATGCCCATATGACGAGCTGGTCGCCCATATGCCTGTCCACGGCGGCCCCGGTCTCTATCTGCTTGAGAAGGTCTCGTGCAGCCTCCTCGCCCACCCTCTCTGCCGGCACACCCTTCTCCCCCAGCTTATCGGATGCTATTAGGGAGCCTGAGCCAAGCTCTGCGACTAGGAGTATCCCGCATCCCGGGTCGAGGGCGCATTTAGGGTGGCCGGGCTGGAGAGCCTCCCTGAGGATTTCCACGTCATAGCCATGGTGCTTGAGGAGCTTCTCGGCTGAGGAGGCCATCCTCTCGACTATGTGGCCTGGAAGCCTGCTGCTGTAGCTTATCCCCCTGACCCTCCTCACACCTCCCTGCTCCGAGAGATGTATGGGCTTGAGGAAGTCGGTGGGCCTTGAGCGTGTCCTCACAACCCCGCCTCCCCTCGGGTAGAAGCCCCTCCTAAGGAGCTCCACTTGGAACCCGCAGCCCATCTTGGCCAGGATAGGCGTCAGGACCTCGATGAGATAGTCGGTGGGAGGCGCCATAGGGTTGTTGGTTCCACCCCTAAGCTCCGCCTCCACCGGCCCCTGGCTGAACGACATGGCGGGCATAAGGCTCTGGAGCATTAGGGTTGTGCTTCCAGCTGTTCCCGCATCGAACCTAATCGACCCGCCCCTAGGCCTCCGCCTGGGATGGAAGACCACCTCCATGGAGCCCACGGATAGTCCCCTGACATCTGCGGAGCATAGTGAGGCCACCGCCTTGATTGCTGTTAGGTGTTGGGGCCTTAGGCCCGGCTTGCTTCTCTTGGCCCTTATGTTGATGACCTTTATGGGCTTGAGTAGGACTGCGGAGAGGGCCACGGCGTTCCTGAGTATCTGGCCACCCCCCTCACCCATCGAGCCATCTACCACAATCATCCACAGGACAGGAAGGCATAGGTTCAATAAGAATTATCTAATCCCCTGACAGCCTCCTGTATGCGATGATGAGTCCTGGCTGGCTGAACCCATGATGCCGGTCAAAAGCTCTGAGCCCTAAATCATACGCTTCTCCGAGCTGTGGCCCGGGAATATGCTGGCCCCCGGCTCTATGTAGTTCTTAGCCATATTAACTGCTATGGCCGCCTGAGCAAACCCTATGACTATGAGGTTCAGCTTAACCGAGTCGACTGGATAGGCTATGTCTCCCGCTGCGTAAACGCCTGGAAGATTGGTCTCCATCTTGCCGTTAACCTTTATGGCGTTGTCGATTATCTCAAGCCCCCATTTCTTGAATATGGATATGTCCACCAGGTATCCCAGCTGGAGGATGAGTGCGTCCACCTCCATGGTTACCTCCTCCCCTGTCTTGTTGTTGAATATGGTTACGGCCTCGAGCCTATCCTTCCCATGGGCCTCCTTCACCTCGTATGGTATCATTATCTTGACCGGCGAGTGGAAGAGCTCTATCACGCTTCCTTCATGGGCCCTGAACTTGGTTCTCCTGTGAATTAGGATTACCTCCTTTGCTATATCCTTCAGGTTAAGGGCCCAGTCGACGGCCGAGTCCCCTCCACCCACAATCATGACCCGCTTTCCACGGAACTGCCACTTATCCCTGACCTGGTAGTAGACCCCCTTGCCCTCAAGCCTATTCACGCTCGGGTTGTCTAGTTTGCGGGGCTGGAAGGCGCCTCTGCCCACGCAGATTATCACGGTCTTGGTGTAATGCTTGTTCTTGTTGGTCCGCAGCTCTATGACTCCATCCTCAACGTATCGTAGCTCCTCCACACGCTCGCCCAGAACAAGGGTTGGGTTATATGCCATGGCCTGGGCCTCGAGCTGCCTAACCAGGTCCTTGGCCAGAATCTTGGGGAACCCCGCCACATCGTAGATATACTTCTCGGGGTAGAGAACAGCAAGCTGCCCCCCAACCCTATCCAAGGCCTCGATAATCTTGGTCTTCATGCCACGCATACCAGCCGCATAGAAGGCTGCAAAGAGCCCCGTAGGCCCTGCACCAATAATCGTGACATCGTATACATCACGAGGCTGGCTCGACATCCCTGAGTGGATAGTATTTATATGCCGCAATTAAAGGATATACATAGAAAGAATATATCCAGGGGCTGTGACCCAATGGGTGGCTTGTCCTCGGTAAGGGTAACGGACATCATGAGCCATAGGGTTGTCACCGTGTCTGGTGAGACCAGCTTGGGGGAGGCCGCTAGGAGGATGCTTGAGAAGGACGTGGGGAGTGTTGTTGTGGTAGATGGAGAGGGAAGATGCATAGGGATAGTGACTGAGAGAGACTTCCTAAGATTCTTCGTTGAGAAGATTCCACCCGACTCACCAGTAAAAGAACACATGAGAAGGGACCCACTTACCGTTAGAGAGGATGCAAGCATAAACGAGGCCAGAAACATAATGATAACCCACAACATAAGACACCTACCAGTAATAGGCCATAATGGAAGGGTGATAGGAATACTCTCAGTCAGGGATATATTTGAGAGGATTGAGACCCTCATCTAGGCTAAAAATTTAATATAGATAGATGGTAACCTGCATCCATGCCTAGGGTAAATAACATAGACTTGGATAAGGTCATGGAGACAGTTAATGCCATTAAGTCCGACCCCGCCAAGGCTAAGAGAACAATCAAGGTCTCTGGGTCGTGGGTGTTCGGGAACCCGGAAGTCCAGTTCAGGACAGCTATCCAGACAGAGAAGCGAGGAACATTCGTGGTAGAGGTGGACTCGCCGTCCTTTATGGGAGGCTCAGGCTCCCGCCCAAGCCCAATGCATTACTGCGCCATCGGAATATCCTCATGCTTCATGGCTACGTTGATGGGGGTGGCTGCCGAGAAGGGCATAGAGCTAAGCGAGGCGCTAATAACCATAGAATGCACGATAGATTTCTCTAAGCCTCTCGGGGTTGCGGACAAGCCGATAATAGAGGAGATCAATGTAAAGGTTAGCCTCAAGGACGGAGCTGAGAGGAAGATTCTCCAAGAGATTGTTGATGAGGCTTATGAGAGATGCCCTGCCATGTATTCTCTCAGAAACCCGGTAAAGGTTTCGGTGAAGCTTGAGTGAGGATTATGTCTTATGACGAGTTCCTGGAGAAAGTTGTCAGCAGAGAGGTAAAGGCAGACAAAGTAGTGAAGAATGGAGTCCTGGTGAATGTTCTAACGGAGGAAATCTACGAGGCTGATGTGGCGATCCTCGGAGATAGAATATTAGCAATAGGGGATGTAGGTGACTTCATAGGTGCTGGCACAGGGTTCATAGACGCCTCGGGATACTACTTGGTCCCCGGGTTAATCGACGGCCACATACATCTTGAGTGCAGCAAGCTCTCGGTCACCATGTTCGCAAAACTAGTCGTCCCTAGGGGAACTACGAGCGTGGTCTCAGGGCTTGACCAGATATATGTGGTGGCCGGGCTAGAGGGTGTCAAGGAGTTCCTTAAGGAGGCTTGGAGAACCCCGCTCAAAGTGTTTTGGGGCGCTCCCAGCAAGCTACCCTACACCATTCCAGCCTCAACGGTTGGATTTAACTTCGGGATGAGGGAGCATAGGGTTGGCCAGCGGTGGCCTATCTGCGTGGGGGTCTGGGAGACGGTTAAGGAGTTTGTTCTTGAGGGAGATAAAGGCGTTCTCTCAGCAATGAAGCTAGCCCGCAGAAACAGGTTACCCGTATATGGATGCGCTCCCATGGCCTCGGGTTCAAAGCTTTCGAGATACGCTGCATCGGGGGTAAGGGCTGACCATGAGTCCTACTCCGCAGAGGAGACCCTCCAGAAGCTTAGGAACGGGATACTGGCCATGATAAGGGAGTCATCAGTAGCCCACTTCCTCAAAGAGAACATCAAGGTGATAACCGAGAAAGGGATAGACCCACGGAGAATAGCGTTCTGCACAGACGACGTGACATCCAGCGATGTCCTCTCAAGAGGCCACTTAGACAACCTGGTTAGAATGGCGATAGAGGAGGGTGTGGACCCGGTAAAGGCAGTCGAGATGGCCTCCATAAACTGCGCCGAGATATACAGGATAGACCACGTGGTAGGTTCGATAACGCCTGGAAGGATAGCAGACATACTGATGGTGAGAAGCTTGGAGAGATTCGCCGTCGAGAAGGTGATAGCCAATGGAGAACTAGTCGCAAGCAACGGCAGAATGACTATCCCCCTAAGCCCACCTAAGAGAAAACGCCTCCTAACAAATAGCATAAAGTGCCGCAAAGTTAAGCCCGATGAACTTGTGGTTAGGACCAACGTTAAGTCTGATAGGGTTAGAGTTCTCTCGATGAAGGTCTCGGAGGAGGTTCCATTCGTGAGGAAGAGGAGGGATGCAATCCTAAGTGTTAGGGACGGGGTCGTTCTCCCAGACGTTGAGCAGGATGTCTTGTATGTAGCCGTGGTCGAGAGGTATCATAGAGCTGGGAGGAAGGCCGTGGCGTTCATTTCAGGGTTCCAGCTACGTGAGGGGGCCATGGCCTCCTCGACATCCCCCGACGACAACAACATACTCTGCATAGGGACAAGCCCCCAAGAAATGACCCATGCAATCAACTACATCATAGATAGGCAAGGCGGCCAGGTAGTCGTAAGAGGAGGAGAGGTCATGGAGTTCCTCCACCTACCCATAGGCGGCATAGTCGCCGACATAGAACCTGAAAAGATGGCTGAGATGGAGAGCAAGCTTGATGACGCTGCGAGACAACTTGGATGCAGCCTACCATCACCATTCATGTATATGATATTCCTCTCAATAACCGCAATACCCGACTACGCTATAACAGATAAAGGCCTAATAGACTGTAATACGCTGAAAGTTATAGACCCTGTTATCGGGCCAGCCTAAAACCACGAAGTCTCATACCCATTATTCACAT
Source organism: Candidatus Benthortus lauensis (assembly GCA_021650775.1). Lineage (GTDB taxonomy): Archaea > Thermoproteota > Nitrososphaeria_A > Caldarchaeales > Wolframiiraptoraceae > Benthortus > Benthortus lauensis. Next base: position 1,313 of record JAHSRM010000042.1, on the reverse strand, counting down.
ACTCATTAATTATCTTCGTAGCACTCTCAACCCTTAGGCCCATGCCCTCAAGTTTACTCTTTATTCCGAGCTGTTTTGCAACTCCTAGACATGCGAATATCTCTACACCTTCGTTGAGTAGGGAGTTGATGAGGGTCTGAAGCTCTGGGTCGTCTTTAACTATCATGTTCTCGCTCTCCCCCCATAGTAGAACCTTAACATCGTCCAATATCTGCATCCGCTTTGACCTGAGCGCAAAGTTTAACGCCCTCATGATTCTTTCTCTGTCTTTCTCCTCTATTATGACTATGAGGAGCCTGCTGGCCATGCTTCTATCATGTTGTTGATGCTATTTATTTTATCCTTGTCAGCCTTAGGATGTTTAGGAAGAGGAATAGGGTTATCCCGTCATCACCTATGGCGACCGCAGACCAGAGTGGAATCATCCCCATCAACCCTAGCGCTCCAAGTAGGAGTTTGACTCCCAGGGATATGGCCATGTTCTGTATTGCTATCTGCTTGGATTTTATGCTTAGTGTATGGAGGTATGGGAGTGTCTTCACATCCGCCTTAACCAATACTATGTCTGCCGACTCTAAGGCTACGTCTACACCCTTATCCGCTAATGCTATACCCACATCTGCGGCGGCTAACGCTGGCGCATCATTTACTCCGTCGCCGACCATGGCCGCTGTCCCCGTCTCCCGTCTTATTTTCTCTAGAATTCGGAGCTTGTCTTCGGGGAGGAGGCCTGCGTAGAACTCGTCTATCCCCACCGACTTGGCTATCTCCTCGGCTACGTTGGGGTTGTCTCCCGTGAGCATGACTATTCTTATCCCACGTTTCTTCAGTTTCTGGACCGTTTCCCTGACCTCTTCCCTGAGTTTATCGGAGATGCAGAGGGTTGCCTTTAGTTTATCCTCGACGAGGACGTAGACCCTCATGTGCCCGTCCTTCTTCCCCTCTATCTCCTTTCCAAGCTCCTTCATGAGTTGGACTCCGCCCACAGCAACTTTAACGCCGTTCACCCTCCCCGTTACACCTTTCCCGGGAATCTCCTTGAACTCGCTTATCTCTAGGCCCTCGATACTCAACCCCTCGTTAGAGGCCCTCTCGACTATTGCCTGGGCAAGGGGGTGGCGAGAATACCTCTCTAATGCTGCTGCATATCTCAAGGATTCTTTATCCGTGATGACCGTTGAGGGGCACTCGGAGACTATGCTGGGGGAACCTAGTGTCAGGGTTCCTGTCTTGTCAAATATCATTGACCTTATCTCCGCCAGCTTCTCCAAGTATGTTCCACCCTTGATTACGATACCCTTCCTAGCCGCCAT
>JAHSRM010000064.1 GCA_021650775.1 Candidatus Benthortus lauensis | reverse complement strand
GCGTCTATATGGACTCCTGCTTTATGGGAGAAGGCGTAGTCTCCCACGTATGGGTGATAGGGTGAGAGGGCTACTCCGGATAACTCCGCCACGTATTTGGCCAGGTCTCTTAGGCCACGTAGCTTCTCCTCTCTCGGGGCATCGGTTCTGAGGGCGTTGAAGCCCATCTTGAATATTAGGTTGGGAAGTATCTGGACCAGGTCTGCGTTCCCGCATCTCTCGCCGAGGCCGTTTATAGTTCCCTGGACATGCCTTGCTCCCGCCATTACTGCGGATAGGCTGTTGGCCACCGCCAGCCCCGAGTCGTTGTGGGTGTGTATCCCGATTATTGGGGATGTGAGCGTCCTCCTTACGGTTCTTACAGCCTCCTCAACCTCGTGGGGGAGGGAGCCTCCATTTGTATCGCATAAGACTATGGCCCTGGCACCCGACTCCTCAGCCGCCTTGACGACCCTTAGGGCATACTCCCTATCCTCCTTGTATCCGTCGAAGAAGTGCTCTGCGTCGAAGATTACCTCCAGCCCGTGTTCCCTGAGATACTCTATGCTGCTCTGGACAAGCTCGAGGTTGGTCTCGAGGCTGCACTTGAGGACATGCTCCACGTGGAGGGTCCACGACTTGCCGAAGATGACGGCTACCGGGACATCCGCCTCTATTATCGAGTTGAGGGTTGGGTCAAGGCTCGGCGGCAGGTTCTTCCTCCTCGTGGAACCGAAGGCGGCGACCCTGCTCCTGCTCAGGCCAAGCTCCTTTACAGCCTTGAAGAACATGGAGTCCTTCGGGTTGGAGGCGGGCCAGCCGCCCTCGATATAATCTACTCCCAGCTCATCGAGTCTCTGGGCTATGCTTAGCTTGTCTTGGAGGCTGAAGGAGACGCCCGTGGTCTGGGCGCCATCCCGTAGAGTCGTATCAAGTATCTCAACGTAATCGATTCCCTTCCCCCCGTGTTGCCGAGAACTCTTGTAGCAGAGTATTTTAACTTTTCCCGCATCCAGGGTAAGGGATAAGAGAGTTGTGGCGATGTTTTTAAATTAATGGGGTTAGTTTAAGCCCTGGAATGTCAGCTGGTGGTAGGGAGATTCCTCCAAGTGTTCAGCAGCAGCTTGTCAGGCTCCAGCAGCTCCAGCAGACCCTGAGCGCCCTCGTGGCCGAGAGGCAGAGGCTTGAGGCCGAGCTGATAGAGGTTAAGGGTGCCTTGGAGGAGCTGGAGAAGGCGGCTGAGGATGCACGGGTCTACAAGGCCGTTGGCCCTGTCCTGGTCCAGAGTAGCAGGGAGAAGCTTCTGGAGGAGCTTAAGGAGAGGAAGGAGCTGACGGAGACCAGGCTGAAGCTACTCGAGAAGCAGGAGCAGCGAACCAAGAATCAGCTCGAGACCCTCCAGAGGGAGATTCAGGAAGCATTATCGGGCACGGCTCCATCATGAGGAACCCCACGCTCATAAAGAGGTTAGCCGAGGCCCTGGAGGGGCTGGCTGGAGAAAAGGTTAGGATAATAACCCATTCGGGCGGAGACCCTGACTCTATAGGCTCGGCATACGTCCTCTCCAACATTCTGAGAAGGATAGGTGTAGAGGATGTCGGGGTGATAATCCCCGAGAGTATCTCGACCCATAGCAGGTCGCTGCTCTCCTACCTTGGCCTGGAGCTAGGTGAGGTTAGGGGAGACGAGGCATACATAGTGGTTGATGCCGGTTCTCCGCACCAGCTCGGAGGCCTATCAGAGACCGTCGGGAAAGGCCGCACAATAGTAATCGACCATCACACGACAAGCCACGAAGCATACGGCGAAGGATACCTCCTATTCTCCTCGGAGGATTACCAATCGGTCTGCGAGATAGTCTACGAGCTTGCCGAGCACCTCGGGTATAGGCTTGATGGGAGGGAGGCCGAGGCCCTCTACCTCGGGATGTATTATGACACGGTCAGGTTCTCTGTGGCGGACTCCGAGACCATGAGGAAGGCCTGCCGCCTAATAGAGCTCGGGGTAGAGCCCTCCACCCTCCTCCAAGAATTCGAGGCCGTCATGGATATCTCGGAGAGGATAGCCAGGCTCAAGGCAGCCAAGAGGATGAAGCTCTATAGGATAGGGAGCTGGCTGGTCGCCCTAAGCCATGTGGGGAGCTTCCAGAGCTCTGTGGCCAGAAGTTTGCTGGGTCTCGGAGCCCATGTGGCCGTGGTGGCTGGGGAGGGTGATGAGGGAGTCCAGGTATCCTTGAGATGCGTCCAGGAAGCCGTTGAGGCAGGCCTCGACCTGGGCAGGATAGCTTCGAGGCTTGGAGAGGAGTTCGGCGGGCATGGGGGCGGCCATGCAGCTGCGTCGAGGGCCTTCTGCCAGAGAGGCGGGATAGATGAGGTTCTCTCGAGAAGCCTCAACCTAATCTCAGAGAGCTTTGGCGCCGAGGCCAGGGAGGTGGGAGATTAGGTGGCTCTGATAGAGGTTAAGGGGCTGTCGTTCAGGTATGCTGGAAGCGAGGAATATGCAGTCAGGGACGTGGATATCGAGGTGGAGAGGGGTGAGTTCATAGTCCTGGCGGGTAGGAGTGGATGCGGTAAGAGCACGTTGCTCAGGTGTATGAACGGTCTCATACCCCACTTCTATGAAGGCGACATGGAGGGGAGGGTGGTGGTGGATGGGATGGATACAAGGGAGACCCCTCCCCACATGATTTCCCAGGTCGCTGGAATGGTCTTCCAGAACCCCGAGAACCAGCTCTTCGCATTGAACGTGGAGGCGGATATAGCGTTCCCGCTCGAGAACCTCGCATTTCCACGTGAGGAGATTAGGGAGAGGGTTGAGTGGGCGTTAAGGGTCATGGGGATAGAGGACCTGAGGGACAGGTCTCCAGCCGAGCTCTCAGGCGGCCAGAAGCAGAAGGTGGCGGTTGCATCCGTCCTGGCCATGAGGCCCAAAGCACTTCTATTGGATGAGCCTACTAGCTCCCTCGACCCCCTCTCCGCAAAACAGCTAATCGAGACCATAGCAGAGCTGAATAGACGGCATGGAATAACCATCATCATAGCCGAGCATAGGCTCGACCTCCTCCTACCCCACGCATCAAGGCTAATAGTCATGGAGAGGGGGAGGGTGGCCGTGGATGAGGAGCCACGCAAGGCATTAACCAGAGACATAATACCATACGGGGTTGCGGTCCCCAAGGTCGCCAGGGTTGCCCAGCTCATAACTAAGATGGGTGTGGGATGCTTCCGGAGGCTTCCCCTAACGGTGGAAGAGTTCGTCGAGGAAGTCAGGGGTGATGGACGCTGATACTCTTCGAGGACGTGGAGCACGTGTATCCCAATGGTGTCAAGGCCCTCGATGGAGTCAGTTTGAGGATAGGGGAAGGTGAGGTTGTAGCGGTTATGGGTGAGAACGGGGCGGGGAAAACAACCCTTCTAAAGCATCTGAACGGCCTTCTCAAGCCGACGAGGGGGAGGGTGATAGTGGATGGGAAGGACACCAGGGAGGCCACCGTGGCGGAGCTCTCCAGGAAGGTTGGGATAGTCTTCCAGAATGCTGAGGACATGTTCTTTTCCGGGAGCGTGTGGGAGGAGACGGAGTTTGCATTAAGGAACTTCGGGTTCAGCGAGGACGTCATCTCGAAGAGGGTTGAGTGGGCCCTGAGGTTCATGGAGCTGTGGGATTATAGGAGTAAGTCCCCCTTCATGCTCAGTGGAGGGGAGAAGAAGAGGCTGGCGCTCGCCGTAATACTTGCATGGTCCCCCGAGATAATAGTCTTGGACGAGCCGACCATAGGCCAGGACCAGCTCCAGAAGGAGAAGATGATAGAGGTGATTAGGCTCCTAAACACCCAGGGCAAGACCGTCATACTCTCCTCCCATGACATAGAGTTCGTGGCGGAGCTAAGGCCCAGGATAATCCTGATGAGCGGGGGGAGGATAGTGGGGGATGGGAGAGCGGAGGACATACTAACAAACATGAGCCTGCTCGAGTCATGTAGGTTGATTCCCCCTCAAATCGTCCAGCTGACCTCCAGGCTCGGGTTCATGGGGATAAGGGCCAAGCTGGCCTCACCCGAGGATGTGGCCAAGGAGATAGCGGAGAGGATTAGGGTATGAGCGCCCTCCTCCAAGGACTCCAATTCCATCCAGGCAAAACAATAATCCATAGACTTGACCCACGGGTGAAGCTCGTCATCTCCATACTCCTGCTGGCGACGACCCTGATGTATCTAGAGGTAACCGTGATAACGTTGGTTATAGTTGTGGAGGCCCTGATAGCTTATGCTGCGAGGGTGGTGGGGAGGTGGGCCAGAACGGTCTATGGGGCGGCACCCCTAATAGCCCTGGTCTTCCTGATGAACTACACCGCCAACGTTTTCATGATGGGTGAGGCATTCAGCGTCGAGGGACTCTACAGGGCATTCGCAGCTGCATACAGGCTGGTGGCTCTTCTCGCAGCATTCTCCATCTTCTTCCTAACCACGACACCTGAGGAGCTGGGGATGGCCCTAACAAAACTCAAGGTCCCATACATCTACACCTTCGCATTCATATCAGCCATAAGGTTCGCACCAGTCCTGGCCCAGGAACTCCAGTCAATCCTCGACGCCCAGCGTTCCAGGGGGTTGGAGCTCGATAAAGGGGGGCCTCTGACCAGGGCTAGGAGATATATACCTGTTCTGGTCCCGCTCCTGGTAAGCGTGTTGAGGAGGTCTTATGAGCTGGCCGAGGCCATGGAGGTCAAATGCTTCGGAGCGAAGAAGGAGCGAACCTACCTTAAGACCCTCAGGCTCGGGAGAAGAGACTACGCCGCATTATCACTAGCCATACCCCTCTTCACACTAGCAGCCTACATCCGAGTAATGGTCCCGATTGAACTCCCCTAACAAAACACTTTAATTGAATATATGAGACAGTTTACCCCCTCGGTAATGGGTGAGGTGTAGCAAGTATGTCCAAGGTCCTCAGGATACCGACAGCCCTATACTCTCCCGGCAGAAAGCTGGCGTCCATAGGTATAACAGCCGTCAATGAGCCGGGGGTCCTTATTACCGTATTGGAGCCCATAGCGAGACGGGGGATAAATCTTCTAGCCATAATCTCTAGTGCGGCTAGAGCCGATGCGCCCACAGCCACGGTTTCGATGATAATTGATGTGACGGGTGTTGAGAAGCCTGTTCTGATGGGGCTTCTGGAGGAGATTAGGGGTAATGATAAGGTTGTTGATGCGCAGATTTATGAGACTGGGATTGATGGATATGCAGCCGACCTATATCACGAGGAGTATAGCGTCTTCGACCTCAGGATAATAATGCTCAGCGAGATAATGTTCTACGGATTCCTCAAATTTCTCTACGATAGATTCGGGGAGACGGCTGGAGCATTCCTCTACTACATAGGCTTGGGCGGCGGCAGGGAGATAGCCAAGCTTCACAAAAGCCTCTTCAAGGACCCCGAAACCTGCCTCAAGGTTCTAAGCATCCAAGCACACTCATTCGGCTACACAAGCAATCTAGAGATAAAGAAGATTGGGGAGGACGCCTACGAGTTCTCTTTCAACAACATGATGGAATGCTCGATAGTGGGAGAATGGAAGAAGGGTAAGACCTCCAACTGGTTTAGGGGGATTGCGGCAGGCTATCTATCAGAATTAATGGGTAGAGAGTGTCTGGCTGAAGAGGTTAAGTGCGTGAACGACGGGGATGAGAGATGCGTCTTCCATGTAAGGAGGAGGGAGGACTTATAGCAAGGGTTGTGATAGAGTTTCCCCGCTATGCCCCTGAGACTTAGACCAGGCGTAGTTTTGGTGGATAAACATGAGAGTAGGTCGGGAATCCCTGAGCATCTGACATCATTAGGGGCATCCGTCAGGCTCACCCATCTCGAGGTTGGAGACTACATGCTCCCGGGCGACATACTTGTGGAGAGGAAGACTGTTAGAGACTTCGTCTCATCCCTGCTGGATGGCAGACTCTTTGAGCAGGCCGTAAACCTCTCCTCATCCTCCAGGAACCCGACAATCCTGATAGAGGGTGATTGGAGGGAGGTTCTTGCCGAGTCGGGGGTCAGGGAGGAGGCCTTGTGGGGAGCCTTGGCAAGCCTTGGATACGACTTCAAGCTAACAATACTCCATACTCCGGGCCCCCTAGAGACCGCCAAACTTCTTTACGTAGTCTCGAGGAGGACGGAGGGCGAGGAGATTAGGGTCAAGCCTAAGAGAAAGAAGGGAGGCCTGGAGGAACTCCAAGTAGAGGTTGTCTCATCCCTACCAGGAGTAGGTCCCACGAGAGCTAGGAGGCTTCTCGAGAACCTGGGCAGCGTTAGGGCGATCTTCAACGCCGACCCTGGCCAACTCTCAAGGGCGGGAGGAATCCCTTATGAGATAAGCCTAGCAATCCACCGGCTTATAAATACCCGTTACGGGGAGCCCCCTCCAAGAGACTCCCAGAGAAGGATAAACCATTTTTAGGAGGAGGGCCAACGTGAATTAAACGTGGTGCTGAACAGGTTCTGGGCAGCCATACAAGAGATTCTAACATCTATCGAGAAGGGGTTCAGCTCGATGGAGATAGGCCAGGTAGAGAGATTCATTGAGAAGCTATTGGAGTCGAGGGATAATATGAAGAAGGTCGTAGTGGTTGGTGCTGGACGGGCTGGACTTGTGGGAAAGGCCTTCGCCATGAGGCTCATGCATCTAGGATTCAACTCATACGTGGTCGGAGAGACTATTACGCCAGCTCTAAAGAACGGAGACCTACTAATAGCGGTATCAGGCTCAGGTTCAACAAAAATCGTCGTAGAGACAGCCAAAGCAGCGAAAAACGTGGGAGCACAAGTTATAGCGATAACATCTTACCCAGACTCCCAGCTAGCCCAAGTGGCAGACCTTGTCGTCAGAGTCCCCGGTAGAACGAAGGTGTCATCAAAAGAAGACTACTTCACCAGACAGATACTTGGACTCCACGAACCCCTCCTCCCCCTCGGAACCCAATTCGAGACAAACTGCATGATATTCTTCGACGCAGTAATAGTAGAATTAATGGGCAGGCTAGGGATAACAGAGAGAGAACTTATGGAGAGACATGCAAACATAGAGTAGAATAAAAGGCGAAAACTTTATTCACTAGTTTCCAACCACCCCATATAGAGGTGATGGTGGGCGGAAAAAGAAGAATCCCCTTCGCCCCCACACCGCATGATATAATAAGCAAGATACTCTCAATAGCCAACCCCAACCCAGATGACAAACTATATGATTTAGGTTCAGGGGATGGAAGAATATTAATTGGAGCTGCACAAGAGTATAAATGTGAAGCTATCGGAATAGAATCGAACCCAGAACTATATAGACTCTCGCTTCAAAAATGTAAAAAGAATAACGTTAATGCAAAAATAATTCTTGGCAACTTTTATGAATATAGTTTAAGAGACGCAGATATAGTGTTTCTATACCTGTTGCCCGAAGCCTTAGAGGACCTAAAACCCAATCTCCTTACCCTGAAACGAGGCGCTAGAATAATCTGCCACGACTTCCCCATACCAGGATGGAAAATAGATGAAGTTCATAAAGTATATTCATATGAATCTGGGAGAAAACATACAATATATCTGTATAAGGTGAAGTGATTCTAGCTGCTTCTCTCACGCAAATAATCCTCAACCAGTTTATCTAATATGTCAATAAATTTCTTCTCCAAACCCGAGTTAAAGGTTGTGGCGCATGCGTAGCCATGGCATGCATCTATATCTCCTCCTACATGCGGTGCTGCTCTGGGGACAAGATAATCATAGCCAGGCATACGACGCTTTATCACATCAGCCTCCAATCTTGCTGGAAGTCTTAATGAAACCTTCTTTAAATCCCAGTCAAACTCACCCAGTTTAGGGACAATTCTCGGCATACTCTGAAAGCCGGCGATATATTTGCTCTGGTCGATGAAATCGGAGTTACGGATTTCCATTAGAAACTCCCCTATAGCCTTCACCCCCATGGGGTGGAATCTTTCTCCAACATCTATCCATTGGAAAAACTTCGAATGAGCCATTCCTTTATTTTTTATGTAATCCACCATGGAGTCAAAAGCTCTCTGTTTTATAGAGTTTATCTCCTTGACTTTTTCATCAAAGGGCTTCGACCTACCCCTCATAAGAGAGTCGATGGCTACCTCCGGCCCATCGAGCAGAAAACCTGCTGCTCCAAGCATAGTAATAAGTTTCGCATAACTTTCTATATCCTCTATATAGCCAAACTTAGTTAGGTAATATTTTTCACTATTATTTGATGTGACCTCAATCTTGACACTTCCCTCCCTTACCGCCTCATTCAACACCATCCTATTTACGGACTCAAGCCTACCAAATCTGTGATGACTATCTCCAATAGCTCCTATAACGCCTAAATAAGACAACCCTTTATGAACACCAAGGCTTTTCACAAAAATATATGCAGCTGACGCGGCAGAGATATCCCTATCTCCACTTAACCCATAAAACTCTGTTGTTAAAACATGAATATTCTTATCATTAACCCTGGACCCTGCATGATGGTCTATTATTATGACTTTATTTCCAAATTCTCTGTTGAATGAAGCAATGGCAGGTGCATTTCCTGCCCCTAGGTCAACAAATACAAATAAGCCTGAGAATTTGTTGAATAGTCTTTTGAGTATCTCGGGGTGAGTTCTTTCGAGAGCCACTCTTTCCAAATCCTTCCCCAATCTTCTAAATCCTTCAATTAATACCGTTGCTGAAGATAGGCCGTCTGCATCATTATGATGGATTACTATGATTCTGTCTTCGCTAAGAATTACGTCTGTGATTTTTTGTATTTCATTTATATATTCTGCCAACCCCATATTTTCACCTCACAATCTTGAGAAGTTCCTGCGGATGCTCTAACACTAGGTCTATCATTGCCCTTTTTCTATGAGGCATTTTCTCTAGATCGCTTCTCCTTGTTAATCCTGTGAGAACCAATACTGTAGTTAATCCAGCTCGTTTACCAGGAATAATGTCTATGTCTACTTGGTCTCCCACTATTGCTGCTTTTTCCGGCGATACACCCAGTCGGTCTATCGCCATCTTGAATATTAGGTGTGAGGGTTTGCCTATAATTGTAGGCTTGGCTCCGGTTGCAGTTCTAATAGCTCCAAGAAAAGTTCCCGTCCCTGGAACAGGTTTTCCACCCGTTCCTGGAAATAATTTATCCGGGTTAACTGCAACAAATTTTGCTCCCGATAGGAGAATGGCCCTGATTGCAGCCGTAAAGGCCCATCTATTATCCTCGGTTACATATCCCATTTCATCGAATGGAGACCCTACAATTAAGTATTCTGCTTCCTCTGGATTATCCATAATTTTCAACCCACGTGACGCTATCTCATCCCTTAATCCTTTAGAACCTATAACGTAGACTTTTTTCGTTATTGAACGCTTAAACACATAGTCGGCCGTGGCGCTTGTAGCTAATACCAGGTCTTCTGGTGAGACATGTATCCCCATTTTCTGTAACAACTCGGAATACTCTTTTCTTGATTTTGTTGATAAATTTGATAAAAAGACTATTCTTAAACCTCTCTTCTTAAGCTCGGATATAGTATCTATTACGCCTGGAATGGGGAAACTTCCTCTCTTGATTACCCCGTCAATATCAAAGATGATTCCTTTAATTTTCAAAAATTTTATCTTGTTAACCTCCATCATCTCTTCTCACCTTCCTCCATCCTGAATACCAGAATATCCATTAACTTGACGAAAATTTGCTGTTTTTCATGTAATATTATATCAGGTAGCGTTTTCATTCTAAGCTCCCATCCAGAGTAGTCGAGTCTGTAGTCATATGAATCACCAAGGAAGGTGATTCTTTTTACGTTCACCTTAATGATGTTATGCTCTTTAGCTATTTTCTCCGAATTTATGACCTTGATATTTTCAGGTCTAATGCTGAGCATAACTTTTTCTCCTTTTCTTAGGTCTTGGGTGGCATATCCTTTAATTAGGTCTCCCACGTCCGTTTCTACTAGAACCTCTCTGGATGAGGAGTCATATTCAACAACTTTACCCTTCATGAAATTTGAGATTCCTATAAAGTCGGCTACGTATGCTGTGGAGGGTCTTCTATAGATCTCAGAGGGGCTTCCAATCTGCACTATTTTCCCGTTTTGCATTACTGCTATCCTATCGGATAGAACTAATGCCTCTGCTTGGTCATGTGTAACATACACGGCGGGTATGCCGAGTCTCTTTTGAAGATCCTTCAATTCAAATCTAACTTTTTCACGTAATTTTGCATCGAGATTGCTTAATGGTTCGTCCAATAGGAGGAGGCGGGGCTGTATTGCTAAAACTCTTGCAATTGCTACTCTCTGCTGCTGGCCCCCGCTCAGCTGCCTCGGCCTCCTGTTCTCAAGACCTGTTAATCCCACCATCTCCAAGGATTCTTTAACCCGTTTTCTAATCTCGTTCTGAGGTAATTTCCTCAGTTTTAATCCAAAAGCTACGTTCTCGAAGACGGTCATGTGGGGGAATAGTGCATAGTTCTGGAATACGTAGCCGAAGTTTCTCTTTTCAGGCGGTATATAGGTTAAGTCTTCATCTTCGAAAAATACTTTCCCTTCATCAGGGTCTAACAGGCCGGCAATTATTCTAAGCGCGGTAGTTTTACCGCATCCACTGGGTCCTAATAGGGAGAAGAATTCATCCCTCTTGTTAAGCTCGAAGCTAATGCCATCTAGCGCGACGGTGCTTCCAAACCTTTTTGAAACATTAATTACTTTTAATGGCATTTTCTCACCTCAAACTGTTTGAAGTTTTATTCCTGTCATTCTCTCTATCACGAAAAGTATAATCATTGATGGAATAATTAAGATTACACTTAGGGAGCCTGCTAGATGGGGGGACCAATAGTATCCGCCGGCGTTCTGGTAAACCTTGACGGCTATGTTGGTAATTTGGGGGAACCCGAGGAGCATCGTGAGAACAAACTCGTTAATGGACCATGCAAACGCAAGAACAGCGGCTGCTGCGAGGTAGGGCTTCAGTATTGGGATATAAATTTTCCTTATAATAGTTAGCCACCCAGCCCCCAACGTGCGGGCAGCGTCCTCCAGACTTGGATCTATAGAGTTAAATCCCCTAACAAGGTTCCTGAAAACATAGGGTATTGCGCCTATAGAGTGGGCGAATACTACGCCGTGAAAACTGTAAAGAAGACCTAATGTATGGTAGATTGGTAGAAGACCAACCCCTAAGGCTACGGCAGGAATTGTCTGAGGTATACTTCCCATAGACTCCAATACTTCCTGTAATCTCTTGAGCTTGCCGGTGCCTACCGTATATGCTGGAAGCATGCATAGTGCTATAGTGAAGCCTGCGACAGTAACCGCTATAATGAAGGTCAGCCATATGGCTCTAAATATATCTGGGTCTCTAAAGATAAACTCATACCATTTTATCCCCACCTGCTGGGGGAACCACCACTGCCTACCTCTATACCAGACTTCCGCAACCGATTCTAAGAGCATTAAGTATAAGGGGCCGAATATGTAGATTCCCAGCAAAATAATTACGCCTATACTCAGTAGGTCTGGACTATGCTTCCCGGCCCTCATAAGACCGACCTCCAATACCGAATCTAACAGATAGAATATACGTGAGGAATCCTAGAAATATCGAAACAATAATAAATATTGATGATAATGCTGCGGCTTCGGCTAGGTCAAATTTTTGAGTTATTGTATAGAATATGAGAACGGGGAAGTATGTTATCCTGCTTCCAATTATGAGGGGTATAGATACTCCTACGAATGATGCGAGGAAGATTATGGAGGCAGAGGTCACCAACGCTCTCCAAGTGAGAGGAAGATAAATTTTAGCTAACACATGCCTCATAGAGGCGCCGAGATTCCTTGCAGCGTCTACCAAGTCAGGATCTACAGAAAGTAACGCTGCATACGAGATTACAAATGCTATAGGTATATAGAGCCAGATATGAGCTATGTTGATGGCCCATCCGGTGCCTAGAAGTTTAACATTTCCCTCATAGCCAAATAACTGAATAATTGTGTTTAGAATCATCGTTCCATAACCTTTAGGTATCATTACTGCTCTCCATATAAAGCCAATCACTATAAATGGAACAAATAAGGGAATTCTAACCAGATTCACCACAACTTGTATGTATCGTTTTCTCACAATCAGAAACAATGCTATCAGATACCCTATGACCACCGATAATATCGTCGTTACACCTGCAACTTGAATCGTAAAGATTAATGAATCAAAAACATAAGACCCAGGATTTATCAGTAAGATTGTGTTCATCAGCCCATATTCGGAAATTGAGAAATACCATATCTGGATTATCGGCCACAATACTAAAAATATAAGAAAAATAAGTAGTGGAGAAAAATACAGGAAACTCTTAATGTTTCTCCATATTGAGGCGGGCTTCATGACCGGTTACGCTTGTTGGACATTAGTTATCCACTTTTTCATCATGTCGAACATGTATTCTGCGTGTCTGAATCTTAGCTCGGGTTTCTTCAACGGGTTTCTCCAATCTCTGAAGTCTATTCCAGCGGGCAGCCAAACACCCACACCATCTATCTCCTTGCCGCTTGCTGGATCCTTCCAAGTTACTTTGCTAGGCATCGCATCGGTTTTGATAGGATATGCTCCTATCTCCACAGGAATCCTTCTTTGAACCTCGTCGGAAAGCATGTAATCTATCCATAGTAGTGCTGCAAACTTATTTGGTGCATTGAATGGTATGGCGTATCCATCAAAACCTCCCGAGGCTATTGGCGGATCTATCATATACATTCCAGCTATCTCTGGATCTAATCTTCCGGCCTGTATTTCTTGGAAGGTGATCGAAGTCCACATAGGTTGTAGTCCAACTTCTTCTAGTTCTAGTAGCTCTATAGTAGCTTTGTTTCCTTCAGGATAGGGGTTGTCGGGATAGAGGTATTGCTCCATTTCGTTTAGATACTGCCAGACGGGTTTGGCGAGATTATCCGATAGATTCTCGTCAAAGGGTTTAAATGCATACACGTCATACCCGTTAACGTAGTAGGCTACAGAGATTAGCCATGTATGCCCTGACCCACCTTTGTTAGGGTCACAGTAAGCGAATTTGCCTTTATTGTTTCTAAGCCATCCCATCAATTCATCCATTGTCTTCGGAGGGGAGTCCATTTTTCCTGCATTAACCCATTGTTTATTGTAGAGCATGGCGACCTGCCATTGAAGGATTGGTATGTGTCTTCCATAGCTATGGTAGAAGTCATGGAAGTAAAGTGGTATGTAGGGTATTCCTGTTCTTGCATTAGGGACGAGATCTACTAATGGGATATCCCACCATATACCGTTTTTGTAGCCTTCTGCGAAGGGAGCCGACCAAATCATGACCACGTCGATGCTGCCTTCCTCAACCCCTCTTCTTTTTTCCTCGCTTATTTGTTCTACTGCCTTAAACCATCCTACATCCTGATATTCAAATGAGATTCCATATCTTTTACTAAATTCCTCGCCCATCCTTCTGTAAAAGTCGTGCTCGGCCGTGCTTCCGAATCCCACAACAGTTACATGCCCCTCCCTCTTAGCAGCATTGACTATCTCATCCCTTGTGGGGAAAAGCTTTAGTTTAACCTCGGCGGTAGGAGTTACAACCTCTGTTCTCTCAACAGTCTGGGTAACAGTGGTTGTAACTGTGGCAGGAGAGGCGGTAGACTGGCTGACTAAGTATCCACCTACGCCCCCGAGGACTAGCCCGAGACCAGCTGCTGCACCCACCTTAGCAGCGGTTGAGAACGCCTTCCTCCTAGAAATCTTTGAACGAATAATACTAACATCATCTTTTTCTGGAGAGCTTTTTCTACTCATCTTTTATTACCTTCTCCGAAACTTATATAAATCTTAGGTTAAATAATGAAAAAAATAGATTTCGAAAAATAAGAAGCAATTTTCCTTATCAAACGTTCTTCATTACAAGACATGTTGATTTATATCCGCATATGCCTTGGATTAGGTTAAATATTTTAAGTGTTCGTTTTGGTTTTTAAGTGTGGATAAGGCGAGTTATATCATTCTTAGGGTTCTTTTGAATAATGCTAAGGTTTCGGCTAGGTATTTGGCTGAGAGATTAAGCATCACCGAGGTTGCTGTAAGGAAGAGGATTAAGAAACTGGAGGATGAGGGAGTTATCGTTGGCTATAAAGTAGTTATCGATTATCAAAAGGCGGGGCTCGCTGCCTCGGTCACAGGTATTGATATAGAGCCTAATGCAATCTGGAATGTAATAGAAATTCTGAAGAGTATAGACGAGATAAGGACGATAACGATTACAAGCGGTGCACATACAATTGTTACGGAGATTGTTGCCAAGGATTTAAATCACTTAGAGTTAATTCATAGGAAGATAGAGGAGATTAACGGTGTCCGGGGGGTATACCCCTCCATGATTCTTAAGCAGGTAAAATAATGTTTGGGGTTTTTAGAGTTTCATGAGTTTTCTAACCGATTTTCCTACAATTTCTATCTGATGGTTCTCCATTTCTTTCATTAGTTTGTTAAGTATTGTGTAGGCTTCAGGGTTCCCTGTCCATTTTTCCGTGAATATTCCCGACTTTATATCTTCAAGGGCTTTCCTCATATTCTCTTTGACATGTTCATCAATTATTTTTGGTCCTACTGTTAGGCCTCCATATTTTGCTGTGTCTGATACTGCTTTAAGCATCCCTGTAATTCCTTCACGGTAGATTAGGTCTACTATGAGTTTGAGTTCGTTGCATACCTCGAAGTATGCTATCTCAGGCTGGTATCCGTTCTCCACCAAGACCTCGAATCCCTTCTTTATTAGCTCCATTACCCCTCCGACGAGGACTGCCTGTTCTCCGAGTAGGTCTGTCTCGGTCTCCTCTGCGAAGGTTGTCTCGATTATCCCGGCCCTACCAGCGCCTATGGCCTTGGCCATCGCAAGAGCTGTCTGGAGAGCCTTTCCAGAGTAGTCTCTCCCAACGGCTACCAGGGCTGGGACACCCTTTCCGTTAAGGTATTGCTCCCTGAGGAGGGGGCCGGGTCCCTTGGGCGCTATGAGTATTACATCTACTCCCTCAGCGGGGTCTATGAGCTTGTAGTGGAAGTTGTATCCATGTGAGAACCCGAGGGTTTTCCCCGGCTTCATCCTGTCCTTGATTTCCAATTGGTAGACGGTGGGCTGGGCCACATCTGGGATTAGCATGTGGATTATGTCGGCCTTCTCTGCGGCCTCCGCTATCGGCATAACCTCCATCCCATCTTCCCTCGCCTTGCTCCATGAGGGGCCGTTGGGCCTAACCCCTACCACCACGTCGAGACCCGAGTCCTTCATATTCAATGCCTGGGCCCTTCCCTGGCTACCATACCCTATGACCGCTATGGTTCTTCCCTCGAGGATGCTCATGTCTATGTCTTTGTCATAGTATATCTTGGCCATGCCCAATCACCCCTCGACAGGCTTATAACCTATATCTATGACCTCGACGTATTGGCTGTAGAATTTTATGAGCTTTCTCAGGGATTTCTCCGTGCATTCCACCTCGACTGTGAAGAGCGCCATGCCGTCGCTTCGCAGAGGCTCGAAATATAGTTTCCTCACCGTGTAGTAGACCTCCTGACGCCTTAGGAGGCCCATCATCTTCTCGACGAGGTTGGGCTGGTTCTCGGTCAGGGCCCACACCAGGTAGCGTCTCTTCTCCATTACTTTCTACCCCCTGGTAGGATTACTTCCCGGTAGCTCTTCCCGGGTGGAACGAATGGGTAGACGTTCTCCTCAGGTGATATGGGGACCTGGATTACCATGGGTATGTTGTTTCTTAGGGCATGTGTTATGGCTCTTCCAACCTCTTCGGGTGTCTCAGCCCTGACTCCCTCGACCCCATAGGACTCTGCTAGCTTCACGAAGTCGGGGACAGGCGGTATCTCGACGGCCACGTATCTCCTATTGAAGAACATGCGCTGCCACTGGGCAACCATCCCCAGCCTCCTGTTATCCAAGATTACCACTATCACTGGTATGTTCTCGCTTGACACAACGGCCAGGTTGTTCTCGTTCATCAGGAAGCTTCCATCGCCAGCTATGTCCATGACGGGTGCCTCGGGCTTAGCAACCTTTGCGCCTATGGCTGCAGGGAACCCGAACCCCATGGTCCCCAGCCCTCCCGAGGATATGAATGTGTAGGGTTCTATGGTTCTCCAGAAGACCTCGGCCCACATCTGGTTCTGCCCTACCTCAGTTGTGATTATGGTGTTGGGGGGCGTGGACTCCCTCATGGCCTTGAAGATTCTTCCCACAGTTGATTGACCGACTGGGCTATCATCGCCTACAATCTCCTCCCACTTCTCCCGTATCTCCTCAACCCTCCTAATCCACTGGGTCTTCCTCCCATCGTTCCTGGCAATCTTCTCCAAGTATCCTATTATGCCCTCTAGGGCCTTGTCGGCCGAGGCCACTACTGCGTGGTCCACCTCCTTGTTCTTGCCTATCTCCGATGCGTCTATGTCTATGTGGAGTATCTTGGCCTTCTGTCCGAACTCATCCATCTTCGATGTCGTCCTGTCGGAGAATCTTGCACCTATGACGATTAGGAGGTCGGCCTTCTGGATTACGTCGTGGGCGGCCGGGTTTCCATGCATTCCTACGCAGTGTAGGGAGAGGGGGTGGGTCTCGGGGAAGGAGCCTTTGCCCATGAAGGTTGTGGCCACTGGTGCCGGAAGCATCTCGGCGAGCCTCATGAGTAGGTGGGACGCCCTAGCCCACTTCACACCCCCACCCGCAATTATGACCGGCCTCTCAGCTTCAGCTATCATCTCGGCAGCCTTCCTCAAGTCATCCGGCCTAGGCTCCGGCACAGGCTTCAAGCCCCTCGGAACCCAATCAACATCCACATCCATCTCCTCGGCGTTAATCTGGACATCCTTGGGCAAGTCCACCACAACAGGACCGGGTCTACCGGTTATCGAGACCTTGTAGGCCGCAGTAATTAGCCTGGGGACATCGCTGGGCCTCTTAGCCTGGACAGCCCACTTCGTTATATGGGTCGATAGGCCCACCATGTCGGTCTCCTGGAATGCGCCTGCGCCCATCAGGGTTGTGGGGACCTGGCCCGTGAGGGCTATGATGGGTGATGAGTCCATGTATGCTGTGGCTATCCCCGTGATTAGGTTCGTTGAGCCGGGGCCGGAGGTGGCTATGCAGACCCCAGGTCTACCGCTCGCCCTAGCGTATCCATCAGCCATGTGCGCTGCATGCTGCTCATGCATGACGAGTATGTGCCTTATGTTTGAGTCGTAGAGCTCGTCGTAGACTGGCATTATTGCTCCGCCTGGAAGACCGAACATCACCTTTACCTTGAGTTTCTCGAGGGTCTTGACCACTGCTTTTGCGCCTGTAATCTCGGTCATCAGGCCTCCACCTCCTTCCTGGTTAGGAGAGCCTGCTCCGCCGCGTTTAGGATTGCTTGTGCCAGTGCGATGGCTGGCTCAGGGTGGACGCCCCTACCCGTCTCCTCCACTCCATTCGACCTTATTGTGGCCTCTGCCTCGGAGTATCCTGTCGGGCTGTAGGTGGGCCAGACCTTGTAGTCGATTATCTCGAACCCCATCTTCTTTACGATGGCGTCGCATGTCTTCACGACAGCCGTTATAGTGTTGGGTCCGACACCCCCGTAGCTCTCTATCCTGCCATCCTTATTGACTAGTATTACGACCGACTGGCCCTCCTCGCCTCCGGCCACACTCATCTCAAGGAGCTGTATCCTCCTGGACCTGAACGCCTCTCCAGCCACCCTCCTCGCAATATCTAGGAACAGTGCCTCGGTAACCTTTCCACCCGAGTCCCCTATCGCCTTTATCTCTGCTAGGAGGTTTTTGAGCTGATGTTCATCCAGGTTTAGGCCGAACTGCTTCGCAAGTATCTTGACCGCATGGATTCCAGAGTGTTTTCCGAGGACTATTCTCCGCTTTCTTCCCACAAGCTCTGGCATTATGGTCTCATAGGTCTCGGGGGAGCCGAGGATTCCGTGGACATGTATTCCCGACTCGTGTGCGAAGGCGTTCTCACCCACTATGGCCTTGTTCTTTGGGACGATTATCCCCGTGAGCTTCTCGACGAGCCGTGAGACCTCGTATATCTTCTCCAGCCTTATGTTGGTCTTTATTCCATAGAGTTTGTGGAGAGCCACGGCCACCTCCTCCAGGCTCGTGTTCCCAGCCCGCTCCCCGATACCGTTTATAGTTGCGTGGACTATCTCGGCTCCCGCCTCGACCCCTGCGAGGGAGTTGGCCACTGCTAGTCCCAGGTCATCGTGGCAGTGGACTGAGACGGGTATCCTCACGGACTCCTTTACCTTGCCTACCAGATACTTCATGAGGGCGGGCATGGCGGAGCCTGTGGTGTCGGGTATGTCGAGGCTGTCGGCCCCCGCCTCCTCCACCGACTTGAAGACCTTGACGAGGAAGTCGGGCTCGGTTCTTGTTGCGTCCTCAGCCGAGAAGTGGACAGTCAATCCGTGGCTCTTGGCATACTCGGTCATGGAGACAGCGAATCCCAGGGCCTGCTCACGGGTCATCTTGAGCTTATGCTTCAGGTGTATGTCTGATGTAGCTATGAAGATGTGGACCCAATCCACCTCTGCCTCTATCGCTGCATCTATATCCTTCATGCTGGTCCTGGCAAGGGCGCAGACCTTGGCTCTCAGCCCCTCCTTAGCTATCCTCTTCACCGCTTGCTTCTCACCCTCGGAAACGACCGGGAACCCGGCCTCTATGATGTCTATCCCCAGGTCGTCGAGCGCATGGGCTATCTCTATCTTCTGGTCCACGGTCAGGGCCACGCCGGGCGTCTGCTCGCCATCCCTCAGGGTTGTATCGAACATCCAGACCCGTTCAGGAAGAGAATCCCCGGAGAAAAGATTCCTCCACATCTCTATACCACCTCCTAGAGGATAAGTAGAAGCGTGGCGGGAGAAAGAGCACCATTTCTAGAGAAGGCGCCGCAGGGACAAGACGGGAAGACTAGTAGGCGCCAAGCAATATTCCCACCACGCCTTTGTTATGCTTTAGGCAGAATGAACAATATTTTAACGTTTCCCCGGAGACTGGGGAGCGCCTCCCCCAGGGGATTACTTTTATTTTTCCTGGCTGTGGGGTGCCGTGGATGGTATGAGGATTAGGGTCGCCTTTATCCCCGGTGATGGGATTGGGCCCAAGGTCGTTGGCTTGGCTAGGGAGGTCGTGGATTACGTGGCAGAGCTTCTGGGGTTCGGGGTCGAGTGGGTGGAGGCCCCGGCCGGAGATAGGGTCAAGGAGGAGGTTGGGGAGCCTCTGCCCCGGGAGAGCCTCGGGAAGATTCTGGGAGCCGACGCCGTGTTCAAGGGACCTGTGGGCGAGACGGCCAAGGACGTGATAGTCTATCTCAGGATGAGGCTAGACCTCTACGCAAACCTTAGGCCCTTCAGGAGCTTCCCAGGAATCAGGAGCAGGTGGGAGGGCATAGACCTGCTGATAGTCAGGGAGAACACTGAGGACCTCTACAAGGGCGTGGAGGACGTGGGGCCGGAGCATGCGGTCTCACTACTAATCATTACGAGGAAGGGGGCGGAGAGGATAGCCAGGATGGCCCTGAGACTCGCCTCGAGGAGGAAGAGAAAGCTGACAGTAGTCCATAAAGGGAATGTCCTGAGGAGCTATAGGTTCTTCAGGGACGTGGCCCTAGAGGTGGCCAAGGAGTTCCCGGAGATAAACGTGGAGGACATGTATGTAGATAACGCCGCATACCAGCTCGTAACCAACCCATGGAGGTTCGACGTCATGCTGACGCCAAACATGTTCGGCGATATACTGAGCGACGAGGCGGCGGCACTGGTAGGCTCCCTCGGGCTGACATGCTCGGCAAATATAGGGGATAGGTATGGGTTGTTCGAGCCTGTCCATGGCTCCGCACCCGACATAGACCCCGAGTATGCCAACCCGCTTGGCCAAATACTTACATCTGCCATGATGCTTGAATGGATTGCCGAGAAGAAGGGTGACGAGAGGTTTAGGCAGGCCTCCAAGACCATCAACAAGGCGGTTGACGCCCTCCTGAATGAGGGAAAGACCCTGACCCCAGACCTAGGCGGAGTATCTAGGGCTGATGAGGTCAAGGGCAGGGTTATGGAGTTTATTAGAAGCTTTGTGGGTTCATAACGTTTAGGAGAAGGGTGAGGTTTGATGGCGTCGCTTACACAGATACCCCTTGACGCCGTTAGGGCCGCACTCAACATATTCAGCATGGATTTCTCCCTGATAATCCTACTTGTCATAGGACTCTTATTCGTCTTCGTGGGCAGGAGGCTGGTCAAGGTATTGACCTTCATAATAGGCGGGTTTCTAGGCGCAGCGCTAGCATACGGGTATGGGCTTAGCTCATTTGGGCTACCTACAGCCTATGCAATAGCAGCGTTAGGATTCATAGTAGGGGGACTCATAGCATACGTCCTATTATACGTGGTAGCAGGGGCCATAGCAGGTCTCATAGTTTACCAGGCTACACGCCCATTCTTCCCAGATTTCACAATACCCTTAATGATAGCGATTATAGCGTTCTTTGTCGTGATAATCCTCTTCAATCAACTGCTATCAATTGGAACCGCATTCCTAGGGGCTTTGATGGTCTCGACCAGCTTAGGCGGACTTATACCTGTTAGTCCTCTGCTTATGGTGATATTGACGCTCGTGTTGGCTGCGGCCGGCGCATACATACAGTTTAAGCAGTCCTGACCCGCTGCTTGGCCAGCTGGTATGCCTTCTCCGCTGCTTCCTCCGGGTCGTCGGTGAATATGGCTTTATTCACTTTCCTGTGGTCTAGGTGGCCGTCTTGGGCGAAGTCTTCAAGCCTGTCGGTTATGTATCCTGTTCCTGTTAGTATTATCAGTGGTATGCGGTAGATGTATGCTAGGAAGGCTTCGATTAGTGTTCCTGCTCCTCCTCCGAGAACCACGAAGGAGTGGCTGCTCCTCACAAGCATTATGCTTCTCGACTGGAAGGTCATCCCGCTAAGTATGGGGATAGTGTTGTATGGATTGTATCGTGGGTCTCCGGGAACCCTCCCCTCATCCTCTATCGGGAGTATCCCTATCGTTTTTCCACCTCCCTTAACGAATGCCTCGGACGCCACCCTCATAAGCCCCCCATCACCCCCACTAATCAGAAAAACCTCCTCACCATGCTCTGAGAGCTTCTCCCCGAACCTTCTCGCCTTCTCAATAGACTTGGGCGTTGGGTTGGGGTCGCTTGAGCCGGCTATCCCGACTATTAAGGGCCGCTCCATGAGGTATTCGATTGAATAGATTAGGTTTTAGGTTTATCCACTATCAGGTCCCACTCAAGGTCCACGCCCGACCTTCTGAAGAGAACCTCTACGGGGCAGTTTCTAAGGGTTATCCTGAGAACCCGCTCGGCCTCCTCCTCGTTATCGGCGTTCACCCTGACCTGCCCCCTAACCCGAGTTATCGTGCTTGCTCCCTTAGGCTTCTCGGCCTCCAAGGTTACCCGCAGGCCATCAAACCTGAACCTACGCTTCTCCGCCACCACCTTGAAGATTACTCCGAGGCAGCCTGCCAGCGACATCACTGCGAGCTCGAGGGGTGTTGGGCCAACATCCTCCCCACCCTTCTCCCTCCTCAAATCCACCGTGACCTTATGCCCTCTATCGTTCGAGAGGAGGAACTTGTAGCCCTCTAGCCACACGGCCTCGGCCTTCATGGCTGGGGATTACAGGAATTCGGGAATCATTTTAGTATTGGTGTTGAGAGCCTTATTCTTGATGCGGGGCTATGGTGTGGCTGAGAAGGTTAGACGGGTTCTGAGGGATGGTCTGGATGGTGTTGAGGCCGAGTTTGAGAGGGTTGTGGAGGAGTTTAGGGAGGGTAGGGTTGGATTGAATGAGTATCTTCGTGCGAGGATGAGGGTTGAGCTGATGAGGGAAAGGGTTGTGGAGAATAATCTTTGCAGGCTTCTGGCTACTCGCCGAAGAGCGGAACCCTCCCAAGGTAATCCATGAGAATCCTCATCAAATCCATCCCCCTTATCCTCCCCAATCCCCCCCTGGCACACGAAACCTCGTCAAACCTATCCACATCATCGCTCCTGACACCCGGCCCCATAATCATTATCGGGACAGGGTCCCCCCTATGCTCCCCAACCTCGCTAGGCGTCGTGTGGTCTCCCGTGAATGCGAGGTAATACCCCATGGACTCGACGTGCTCGACTAGGGGCGAGACCGCCCTGGAGATTCTCTCGATGATTGTCTTCTTTAGTTCGGGCTTCTTGTCGTGGCTGGCCGTGTCGGTAGCCTTGATGTGGAGGAAGACGAGGTCATGGTCCTTGAGGGCGCTTATAGCCGCCTCGACCTTGGCGTTGAGGTCGGTGTTCACCGTGCCTGTAGCCCCCCTAACGTTCAGCACCTCGAAGCCAGCGGCCCTGGCCACCCCCTTGTATAGCGCTCCACCCGCTATCGCCGCAGCCCTCACACCCCACCTCTCCCCCACACTAGGAATGTTCGGTAGAGTCCCGGCGCCTCTTGGGAGGATGGCGTTGGCCGGGGGCCTGCCTTCCTCGACCCTCTTCCTGTTCAGGGGATGTTCGGCCAAACGTTTCCATGCCTTCTCCAGGAACTCTGAGAGGGCTTTGGCGGTTCTCTCCGCCTCCCTGCTGTCGTCGAGGGGCCTCGGCACGCCGGGCCTAACACCAGTCTTATGAGGGTCTATGTCGGAGACCTTCCTTGAGAGGCCCTCGCCTCTGAGTATGAGGACCCCCCTATGCTCGACGGATGGAACGAACATGGCCTCCACACCTGGGACGCTCTCAATCCGTATATCCTTGAGGGCCTCGGACAGAACCTTGGCCTCCTCGCTGCTAATCCTACCAGCCCGCCTATCTACTATAACACCATCGCCTCCAAGGGTGGCGAAATTACATCTAAAGGCAACGTCGCCGGGCTTAAGGTTCAACCCGACTCCCAGGGCCTCGTAAGCACCCCGCCCCGAGTAAACTTTCCACGGGTCGTATCCGAAGAGGGAGAGGTGAGCCGTATCGCTTCCGGGAGGCTGGCCAGGGGCCACGACATCCATAATGCCGCAGACACCCTTAGAGGCGACTTTGTCAAGGACCTCGGCCTCGGCTGCTTGAAGGGGTGTGAGACCTCCCAAAGCCCGGGTGGGCCTATCACCAAGACCATCACAAACAATCAAAACAACCTTCATCAAACATCCACCGAAACATCAAACTTATTAATATATGCCGGAACATCGAAGCAGGTATTCTTTATATCTGCCATCATTTAGGTTACTTTATTGACGTTCATGGTTGGTGAGGTGAATGTCAGGGTCTTCAAGACGTTAATGGTCTTGGAGATACTATTTGCGGGAATATACCTTGCATTGACACGTGGGTTATTTATCGTGTATCTTGTCTCCGTCGGGTTCGGGGTAGGGTTCATCTCGGTAATCGTCCTCATATCGACTTTTGCCTCCACCGTGGTATCCTTGGTCTTGTATAGGTTTCCAAGCTTTATTGTTAGGAGGGTTAAGCTGAAGTATGTTATCTTCCATGCGGGGGAGAGGCTGCTTTGGATACCCATGGTCCTGTCCCCCGACCCCATCCTAATCATAATATCTTATGCTGGCGTGAGCATCTCCTCCACATTCGTCGGCTCGTTCACCAACCTGGTCATCTACGGAACCTTGGACGAGGAGGGAGTTAGGGATATTACGGGTAAGAGGAGCGCCGTGTTTAATGCTACCAGCATACTTGGATTTGTTATTGCGATGGGGCTTGTAGCCATACTTCCAGCCGACATAAAGTTTCTCATCACGTTCTCCGCAGGCTCATTAATTGGAATCTTATCCACCGTTATGGTTGCCCTACTTAGACTCGGCCATTTGGAGGGAGCTAAGATTCCTAAAGGTGTTGAGAGGCCCGAGCAGTTATTCTCCACATCATCCTTCCTCATCACACTCCTTATCTCGGGAAACCTCCTCGGAATATTCTGGGTTCCCTACCTGATGGAGGTCCTGAAGGCCCCCGACTACATGGCTGTTGGACTGAACCTGGCCACGACGGTCTCAAGCATAGTGGCTTCCATGTTCTGGGCCAAGAGGCCCTTGAAGAGCTTTAGGGCAGCCCTAGCATTGACGACCTTCACACCCGTATCCGCCCTCCTCATACCGCTACCCATAGCGCATCTAGCGATAGCAGCCCTAAACGGTGCAACCTACACCGGGGCGAACTTCCTGGGGAACTTCCTCCTAGCCCGATACATCCAGTGGTATGGGGCGGTGCGCTCCAGCCTCGTGTTGGCGGTTATATCGAATCTTTCACAGCTCTTGGCAACCCCCTTCGGCATGTTCCTTGAAGGTAATTACTTCCTCCTGTTCTCGGCAACCATAGGGATAATAATTTTAGCCAACATTCTGGCGTTTCTCACGATACCTGAGGTTGCGTTCGTTCCCGAAGAGTCTGCAAGAACCTACTCCTATATTCTCTACACTAATAGTGTGATGGGGTATAGCATGGCCGTAGAGACCACGAAGGAGACTATACTGCTCAGTCTAAGGCTACTAACCCTAGGCATCACCCTCCTAATCCTATACATAGCATACAGGTTTCTGCTGTTTTTAATGATGCTGTAAGAAAGTTAATAGATAACGTCTAACAGTAAGATTGGGGCAAGAGATGGCGATTGAGGATATACTTGGGGAGTTTATAGGCGTTCTGGCTAGGGAGTTGATAGACCTGATACCGAAGCTCATAATAGCCGTCCTGATAATTGTGGCGGGATTCCTTGTCCTAAGAATCCTAGGCTCCCTGGTCAGGAAGATGCTCGAGTTCGCGGATATGGATGGGCTGATAAAAAAGTATGCTGGCATCGAGCTTCCAATCCCCTTCAACTCCATAGTAATGGGCCTACTCTACCTCGGCGTGGCCCTGGCGATAGTCTTCGGCCTGATAAACGTATTCCTCGGAGAGCAGTTTATAGAGTTGGCGAACAGCATAGTTATCTATGGGGCTAGGATAATAAGCGTGGTCCTGATAACCCTCATACTGTTCACGGCCTTCTCGGCGGTCATAGAGAGGATTAGAATCGAGAGCAGGCTTAAAGGCTACCTACTCTTCATAGTCATGCTCCTCCTCACAGCCATGCTGATAGACATAACAGCGCTAAGCGAGCCTGTCAAACAATCACTATACATAGGATTATCGGTGGGCATCGGGGCATCCCTCGCAGTCTTCGCCGTCTGGTTCTTCTTCCACGAATACTTCGACAAGCTTCTCGAGAGAAAGAGGAAATGAAGCAGGTGTTCACCTGGCCAGGGAGACAACGTTTTCATAGTCTTCCCGGCTTATTCTTCTTATGCTCCCCCTAAAGACCGCCGCAGGGTTGCGTCTCCCCCTCAGAATCGATAACCTTTCCCTAACCTCATCAAGCCTAACCAGCCTAGGCCACATCTCCGCCTCACTAAACTCAACAGCGTAATCAAAGTTTATTGACGGCACTCCAATTACGTGGAATCTCTGCTCTATGGTTATTGGGTGGGCTGGGCCTGCGAGAACCCCCTTCCCCATGAACCCTCTCCCTGACACCGAGGTGACATAGAAGAGGACGTGGTCTCCCTCGGATAGGTTTCTCACGTTGGGGGCACGTGAGTTCAGGGACCAGAACTTGTTCTTAACCCTGTTCGCCAAGACCTCCACAGCCGGTATCGTCCTCCCCTCGAAGACATGGTCCTTGACGACGAAGACCCAGTATCCAGGCATATCCATAAAGAGGCGTTGAGCTTGTATAAACTGTTTCCGATGAGGTTGAGGCCTGAGGTCTCGGAGGAGCTTAGGAGGCTTTACCGTGACCTAAGGGAGATTGTGGAGGAGAGGTTAAGGGAGTTTGAGGAGGTTAGGCGGAGAGGGCTTCCAAGAGTCTTCGAGGAGCTCTGCTTCTGCCTCCTAACCCCTCAGAGCAAGGCAAGGTCAGCCGACAGGGCCGTTAGGGAGCTTAAGGCCCGGGGCCTCCTCCACCAAGGCGGCTGGAAACCCATCTCAAGGGTCCTTGAGGAGAGCGGCGTGAGATTCTATGAGGCTAAGGCTAGAAGGATAGTGAAGGCCCGAAGACACCTGCACTCCAGCTTCCTAGGCCATATACTAGAGGTTGCCGAGAGAAGCCCCAAAGCTGCCCGGGAGCTAATTGTAGAGCAGGTCGAGGGACTTGGATACAAGGAGGCCTCCCACTTTCTCAGAAACGTTGGGTTCAAAGGCTTAGCCATCCTGGACAGACACATACTCAGAACCTTGAATGAGCTGGGGGCCTTGGAGCAGATTCCAAGGAGCTTGACGAGAGATAGATATATTGAGATTGAGCGATTGTTCTTCAGGGTTGCCGACGCCCTTGGGATTCCAGGGGAGGCTCTAGACCTGATAATGTGGGCACGCAAGACGGGGGAGGTGTTCAAGTAGGGTTGTCCAAGCTGATTATGAGCGATGACCTGAGGAGATACCTGGACCTGATTCCCGACCTAGACCTCGAATTACTGCTCGAGGCCTATGAGCGACCCCTCCCAGAAGCATTCAGAACAAACACCCTCAAGCTCCCGGAGGAAGAGATTTTACAGAGGCTTCGAGATAAGGGTATAGAGTTTAGGCCTATACCATGGGCTAGGTATGGGTATCAGGCTGAGGGAGGCGTGGAGCTTGGGACAACACTCGAACACATGGCCGGCCTAATATATCTCCAGGGACCCGTCTCGATGGCTCCCGTGGAAGCCCTCGACCCAAAGCCTGGTGAGACAGTTCTAGACATGTGCGCAGCTCCGGGAAGCAAGACGACCCAGATAGCCCAGCTAATGAAGGGTGAAGGAGTCCTTGTAGCAAACGACATAAGCTATGAAAGGGTAAAAGCCCTCTCATCAAACATCCAGAAGATCGGCGTCCTAAATGTTGTGGTAACGGTAATGGATGGGAGACGCCTCCCCAGATACGTTAAGGAGACCTTTGACAAAGTGTTAATCGATGCGCCGTGCAGCTCCCTCGGGATAATTAGTAAGGATTGGGGCGTCGCCAAGTCATGGAGTTACAGGGTTGTGGAGAGACTCAGCAGGCTGCAGGCCCAGCTCCTAAGGGCAGGGTTCGAGACCCTTAAACCAGGTGGAACCCTAATCTACTCTACATGCACGTTAACGGTAGAGGAGAACGAGATGGTGGTCGATAAGCTATTGAAGGAGAGAAGCGACGCAGTAATCAAGCCGATAAACCTACCTGGACTCAAACATAGACACGGTGTAACGGAGTGGAACAACCTAAGGTTCGACCCAAGCCTAAAGCACACCCTTAGAATAATGCCATATGACAACTGGGCCGAGGGATTCTATATTGCGAGAATAGTCAAGGAGGGGTGAAGGATGAGGCCTTTAACTTCAGGAGAGAGGAGAATTCTTGAGAACAGGCTTATGAGGCAGTATGGCGTGGAGGAAGCATTCAAGGACCTCATACTCGTAATGGCTGGTCAGAAAAGGATAAGGGCCTGCACGAGGGAGGCTTATGAGTTCTCCAAAAAGCTTAGGAAGGTTCAGCAGCTCGGGATATATGTTGCTAAACTAAGGGGTGAGGATGTAGTTTTAAGCATTGAGGGAAGCCAGCTACTTGGAGACAAAATCAAGGTAAATGTGATAGACTTGGATGAGGATGAGGCGATAGAATGGATGAAGGCTTCGCCGATAAGAATCAAGGGAGAGCCCACAGGCAAATATGTCGTAGCCAGACATGGGAAGATTTACCTAGGCTCTGGCATAGTGTCAAGGGATGGGAAAATCTATCCACAGGTAGCTAAATGGCGGAGAATCCCAGAGCTTTAATCATTGATTTCCGGAAGAAGGGACTCTAAAATCATCTCCGAGACAGTAACCTTATACGGCACATACCTACTCGCATAATAAATGGCATACCCGCTCCTCAGCCCCAGGGAATAGAACCTGTTGGCCTCAACCTGAATCTCGGCCGCAGGGGTAGCCCAACCCTCAACAAAATCAAAGACGTAGAGGCTGTAGAGCAGTCTCGCCCGCTCGCTTGGGCCAAGAGTCTTTAGAACCCTCCGTATAAACATCTCATAGTCGGTGAGAGTAACATTATCAACTCTAGCATAATACACAGTGTTTATCCATGGAGCTGTCTTCAGAACCACGTAATCCGCATACTGCAGTAATTTATGAATGTGTCTTATGTCGTTTGTGCTGTCTGCCGATTCCACTAATATGAGGTCGGCCTGCCCCCTTATGGATGAAAGCAGTGGAATTACATGTGATAGATTCACTTTACCTATCCTCCAGTCATACCATGACATTAGGTAAACCCCCTCAAAGCCGAAGTCACGTATAATCTTTCCGATTCTCTCGGCGAAAAATTCCGAGTATGGAATCGACTTATTCTCGACTGTTATCGATGTATTGAATAGGAGTAGGCTGCCCGCCCCCAGGATTTCAGGCTTACTGGTGGTCCAATTCACTAGGAATCCATGGACTCCATAATGGGTTTTGACTTGCTCCACCCTCAGATACACGCCGAGAAGGGGCTTAACACCCCGCTCCTTAAGAGCCTGAATAAGCCACGCCAAATCCCTGTAAAGCCACGGATTCGAACCCGTCTTAAACCTAAGATACATCGTTAGATCTCTTTCCGGCCTGTATCCCTCATAGGTGTTTATGAAGTCCGGCGAGAAGGATAAGACCACATAGTTAATGTCATAGTTCTCGAGGTAGTTATCCACGCTGGCCTCGCTGCCTGGTATGAAGGCAGCATCCATACTCTCGGGTATAGCTATTCTTATCGGAGTTTTAGGTAGGGAGACTCCTAATGGTGTGGGAAATATGGAGAGCATCATGGAGAAGATTAGCAATATAGCTAAGACGCTCCACCTACTCATAACCCGTATATCAAAGCTCCTGAAACCAACGTAATGTAATGCCAACACTATGAACCTTGAGCCTGCAAAAACCGCCATAGCAATGAATAATATCCCTGCAACTCCGAACTCATAGGTCTGCGGAATAAATATCCTGCCAAGATAATCGAGGCTGTAATTAGAGAATATTGGAGTAGAGGATGCAATCCACACGGTTCCTGCGACAACTATGATTACGTAGTTAAGTAGGAGCTGCCTGTATTTCCAGAAGTTTTTACTTAAGGTTAGGAGCGGAAAGAGTGTTAGGAGATATTGGATGTTTACCTTGGGGGAGACCGCTAAGAATATGGCCATAGTAGCAGCCGACATATTTATGAACTCGTTCCATTCGCTGCCTCTGAAACGCCTGTATGCTATTATGACCCCTGCTAGAAATATTATCACGTAGATAAACCAGAAGCTTGATAGATTAACTAGGTTTGAGAGTAGAACCCAGTAGGTGAAGCTTCCGACGCTTTTTGTGTGCTGTAGTATTCTTGTGAAGTATTCTATGGGTGTTGATAGGAATGGTGTTGAGAGGATTGTGAAGGTTGCGAGGGAGGGGAGTATTATGTTAAGTATGGCTTCCTTGACCGAAGCCCGCTTACTCCGATACACCAAGTATATTACTGCGGGGGGAATCATGAGAGCTGGGAATAACTTTACTGATGCACCTACCCCAAATAGTATCCCCGAATTCACGTATCTTCCCCGAATTAGCTGATGTATCCCCAACAGCATGAACAATACTGAGATTGAGTCGAACATTCCCCAGACCGATGACATGAAGAATGTTATCGGGTTGAACAGCCAGATTAGGGAGGCCTTAAACGACCTATCCTCCCCCAGTCCAACAAGCAGCCCAACACGATATATCAGGTATCCGACGAGTATGTCGGCCACAATTATGGGAAGCTTTATGAGGAAAACCTGGAACATCAGAGAGCCAATTATCTTGGCCATGATGGTAACAGCCATGAGCCAGTAGAGCCAGGTCGGCGGATATGCGTAGAATCCCCAGGGATAATCGACGGGGTTCCCGACAACATATATGTTAAGGTTCTGCAGCGCCAGCTCACCAGACCTAATCCAGATATACATATCCCATGGATGGGCAAAGAACGGTGATACGAGGAGGCGGGAGACAAAACCTATCACTAGGGCTATTTTCAGCTCCCGCCTCATATCCTCATGCTGAGAATTCATCTTAATATAACTATAGTTTATGGAGTTAGGTTATGGGAGGTTGGCTGGATTTTTATCTTCAGAGAGGG
This sequence comes from Candidatus Benthortus lauensis, assembly GCA_021650775.1. Lineage (GTDB taxonomy): Archaea > Thermoproteota > Nitrososphaeria_A > Caldarchaeales > Wolframiiraptoraceae > Benthortus > Benthortus lauensis. The sequence continues at coordinate 1,011 of JAHSRM010000064.1, read as the reverse complement.
CCGACGCTCTTCGGCTCCCCGAAACCCTATGAAGAGGCATTATTTGCGTGTTATGGTGTTCCCTTCGATTCAACGTCATGGTTTAGGCCGGGAAGCAGGTTTGGACCCCTATCCATACGTGTCGCTTCCCAAGGTCTGGAGAATCCCTACAATAGGATTAGTCTTGCTGATTTAGGTGATTTACCTCCTTCCGTTAATGTGGCGGCGAATCTTAGGAGGGTTTTCAGGGTTGTGAAGCAGATTGTTAAGGATGGCAAGATACCTGTCGGCATAGGAGGGGAACATACATTAACCCTCGCAGCCTTCAAGGCCGCATGCACCGACTGTGGATTAATCGTTCTTGACGCCCATTTGGATATGAGGGACGACTTCATGGACTCCAGGATCAACCACGCTACCTGGCTTAGAAGACTTACCGAGAAAGGGTTCGGGGAGAGAATTTTGGTTATCGGTGCGAGGGGGTTTGAGATGAAGGAGCTAGAGTATGCGGAGCAGAACGGGGTCAAGGCCCTACTATGCAATGAGCTGGAGAAAGCTGATAAGACCGTGAAGGAATTCCTTGATAAATTTGATAGAATATACCTGAGCATAGACATGGATGTCCTCGACCCCTCATCCGCACCGGGGGTCAGCAGCCCGGAGCCTCTCGGAATGAGTCCAAATCTCCTCCACAAAGTTTTAGAGATGATTCTCTCCTCGGCCAGGCTTGTGGGAGTGGATGTCGTGGAGGTAAATCCATTGTTTGATAACGGATTGACGTCGATTCATGCCGCATCACTTCTACTTAAGATATTTACTACCATCTCTTCACAAGTTTAGCGAGGAAAAAGCCGTTGCATCTATCTTTGTGGGGATATAGTCTCCTGCATTCATCGAGCCCACGCATGCCCTTAGACCCTATTTTAGGCTCAACCTCCGCCAGCTCGAATTCCGGGTGCCTCTTTAGAAAATCCTCCACCACGAATTCATTCTCCTCCAACGTTATGCTGCATGTTGAGTAGAGTATCTCGC